>CAYQFJ010000005.1:0-38101 GCA_964416715.1 uncultured Actinotalea sp.
TCGTACCCCCAACGGGATTCGAACCCGTGCTACCGCCGTGAAAGGGCGGGGTCCTAGGCCGCTAGACGATGGGGGCCCGTGTCACGTGGACGCCCGTGACGTCGAAGCGTCGAAGACCTCGGAAAGCATACGGGAGGCCCTCGCCTATCACCAAAGCCGGTGCCCGACGTCGGGCGACTTCGACCGGTGCGGGACGATGGGGCCGTGGTCGACATGTCGCGGGAGGACTTCGAGGACGCGGTCAGCGACGCCCTCGACCTGCTCCCGCCGGAGCTCACGGCGAAGATGGACAACGTCGTCGTGCTGGTCGAGGACGACCCGCCGGACGGCGAGGACCAGCTTCTCGGACTGTACGAGGGCGTGGCGCTGACCGAGCGGGACGGCTGGTGGGCGGCCGGCTCGCTGCCGGACCGGATCACCATCTTCCGCAGGCCCACGCTGGCGATCTGCGACACGGTCGAGGAGGTGGTCGAGGAGGTCGCCATCACCGTGGTCCACGAGATCGCCCACCACTTCGGCATCGACGACGCCCGGCTGCACGAGCTGGGCTGGGCCTGAGGAGGGGACGTGCGGATCGGGATCGCCCTGCTGCCGGAGGACCGGTGGCCCGAGGCGCAGCGGCGTTGGCAGCGCGCCGAGGAGTACGGCTTTGACCACGCGTGGACGTACGACCACCTCGCCTGGCGCACGCTCGCGGACGGGCCGTGGTTCGCCACCGTCCCGCTGCTGGCCGCCGCGGCCGCGGTCACCGAGCGCATCCGCCTGGGCACCTGGGTCGCGAGCCCCAACTACCGCCACCCGGTGCCGTTCGCCAAGGACGTCATGGGGCTGGACGACATCAGCGGTGGCCGCCTGCTGCTGGGCCTCGGGGCCGGCGGCACCGGGTACGACGCCGACGTGCTGGGTCCGCGCGTCGGCACCCGCGAGCGCATCGAGCGGTTCGAGGAGTTCACCGAGCTGCTCGACGAGCTGCTCACCCGTCCGGTGACGGAGTGGACCGGCGAGCACTTCGCGGCGCACGGGGCCCGGATGATCCCGGGTACCCCGCAGCGTCCACGGCCGCCGTTCGTGGTGGCGGCCGGTGGTCCGCGGGCGATGCGGGTCGCCGTGCGCCACGGCCAGGGATGGGCGACCAACGGCGCGCAGACCGACGGGCCCGACGTCGACCGGCTCGGGCTGTCCGGTGCGGTCGACGCCTGGTGGGCGGGCCTCGCGGCGCTGGTCCGGCGCCTGGACGAGACGGCCAGCGCAGCCGGCCGGGACCCGGCCACCATCGACCGCTACCTGAACCTCGACTCCGCCCCGGTGTTCTCGATGGAGTCCGTCGACGTGCTGGCCGACGGGGTCGGGCGGGCCGCGACGCTCGGGTTCACCGACGTCGTCGTGCACTGGCCCAGGGCCGAGGGGATCTACGCGGGGCGTGAGGACGTGCTCGAGGAGGTCGCCGCGCGCCTCGACGAGCTGCGGGCGACCGGCCCCTGAGCGGACCGCCGTCCTGGCGGACCGCCGGCTCGGGGCAGCGACAGGCCGGTCAGCCGTGCCGGCGTCGGGCCTCCCAGGCGGAGGCGACCATGTCCCGCAGGGTGTGCCGCATCCGCCAGTCGAGGTCCCGTGCAGCCCGCTCACCCGAGGCGACGATCCGTGCCGGGTCCCCCGGGCGGCGGGGTGCGACGTCGGGCGTGAAGTCGATCCCGGTGACCTCCGCCGTCGTCGTCATGATCTGACGGACCGACACCCCGTCGCCGCTGCCCAGGTTGTAGACGGGCTCCAGGGGCTCGCCCGACTCGAGCGCGCGGGCCGCAGCGACGTGCGAGACGGCCAGGTCCGCCACGTGGAGGTAGTCGCGCACGCAGGTGCCGTCCGCGGTGGGGTAGTCGTCGCCGTTGATCCGTGGCGTCCGTCCGGCGACGAGCGCGTCGAGCACCAGCGGGAAGAGGTTGTGCGGGCTGGAGTCGTAGAGGTCCGGACTGCCGGAGCCGACGACGTTGAAGTAGCGCAGCGAGGTGTGGCGCAGGGGAGTGCCGGCGTCGGCCGTCGCCCCGGCCTGGTCGGCGATGAGCTGCTCACCGACGAGCTTGCTGTGCCCGTACGGGGACTCCGGCGCGGTCGGGGTGTCCTCGGTGACGAGATCCACCCGCGGCGTGCCGTAGACCGCCGCGCTGGAGGAGAACACGATCGCGCCGACGTCGTGCTCGGCCATCGCGGACAGCAGCTCGATGGTGCCGGTGACGTTCTGTCGGTAGGTGTGCAGCGGACGCCGGACGCTCTCACCGGCGTACTTGAACCCGGCGAGGTGCACCACACCGGTCACACGGTGCTCCCGCAGGGCCGCCGCGACCAGCGACCGGTCCAGCAGGCTGCCCTCGACGAACGGGACGTCGTCGGGCACGAAGGCGCGGTGGCCGCTGGACAGGTCGTCCAGCACGACGACGTCGAGTGCCTGCTCCCGGAACGCCTGGACCACGTGCGCGCCGATGTACCCCGCCCCGCCGGTCACCATCCACGTCATGCCCCGAGCCTATCAAACAGACTCGAAAGGAATCCCCCATATTCGAACATCAAACTCCGGTGCAGGGGGGTCGGCGGCCAGGAGGGCGGAGGCCCGTCAGCGGGCGCGGGAGCCCAGGAGCCGGGCGGCGATGGTGACGCCGATCACCGCGAGGACCACCTGGATGATGAACTCGATCCAGTCGATGCCGTCGGTCTCCTCGTAGCCGAGCGCGCTCGCGATCCAGGTACCCAGCAGCGCGGCGAGGATGCCGACGATGATCGTGACCAGGATCGAGATCCGCTGCCTCCCCGGGGCGAAGAGCCGTCCCAGTGCGCCGATCACGATGCCGACGACGATCGCGCTGATGATGCCACCGATACCCATGGTCGACTCCTTCGTCCAGGTGCGGCCCGGCCGGGCCTGATCGGACGTTAGACCTGCGCCGACGGCCCCGCGAGTCGAACGGTCGGGGTCTGGGCCGGTGGCTCCCGGGCCGCCGGGAGCCCCCGGCCCTAACCTGGACGGCGTGACTTCTGTGATGACTGTGCTCACCGCGGCAACCGGGACCGGGAGCGGGCCGCGTGCCGTCGTGCTGGTCCTCGGGCTGGCCGGTGCCCTGATCGTGGCGCTCGTCCTGGCGGAGGTGATCGCCGCCGTCGCGCGGGTGGTGGGCCGGCGCACCCGCCTGGCCGAGCACCTGTCCCGGCGCGCGCGGCTGCCGCTGCGGGTCGTGCTCGTGGTCCTCTCGGTGTGGGTCGCGCTGCGCATCGTGACCGATCCGCCGCCGGAGGGTCCGGCCTGGCGGTCGGGCCTGGAGCACGGGCTGCTCATCGCGTTGATCATCGGCGTGGCCTGGCTGGTCGGCGCTCTCGCGTTCGTCGCCGAGGAGGCCGCACTGGTGCGCTTCCGCACCGACGGGCGCGACGACGTCCGGGTGCGTCGGGCCCGTACCCAGGTGATGGTGCTGCGCCGGGTGACCATCGTCGGGCTGGTCGTGTGCACGGTGGCCGCGGTGCTCCTGACCTTCGACGCGGCACGGACCGCCGGGGCTACGCTGCTGGCGTCCGCCGGTCTGCTCTCGGTCGTGGTCGGTCTGGCGGCGCAGAGCTCGCTCGGCAACGCCTTCGCCGGGCTGCAGCTCGCGTTCACCGACGCGATCCGGGTCGACGACGTCGTGGTCGTGGAGGGTGAGTGGGGCCGGATCGAGGAGATCACGCTGACCTACGTCGTCGTGCACCTGTGGGACGACCGGCGGCTGATCATGCCCTCGCTGTGGTTCACCACCACGCCGTTCCAGAACTGGACCCGCCGGGCGGCGGACCTGCTGGGCACGGTGGAGCTGGACGTGGACTGGACCGTGCCGGTGCCGCAGATGCGCGCCGAGCTGGTCCGGCTGCTGCAGACCAGCGGGCTGTGGGACCACCGCGTCGGGGTGCTCCAGGTGACCGGCGCGACCGGCGGCGTCGTGCGGCTGCGCGCGCTGGCCAGCGCCGCGGACGCGCCGACCCTGTTCGACCTGCGGTGCCACGTGCGCGAGGGGCTGGTGGACTGGCTGCGCCGGAACCACCCCGGGGCGCTGCCGCACACGCGGTGGGAGAGCGTTGCCTCCGGTGCCGCCGCCCAGCCCGCGCTGCCGGTGGGTGACCGGCCGGTGGGTGACGCGCACGCGGACGCACCGGCCGGCGTCGGGCAGGAAGAGACGCCGACGGACGAGGGGGCGACGGCCGACGACCGGGCCGAGGCGCCCGGGCCTGCGCCCGAGGAGACGATGCGGCTCGACATCGGCCGTGACTCGCGCCTGTTCACCGGCTCGCTGCAGGCCGTCCAGCGTTCCCGTGCGTTCACCGGGCCGGGGCCGGAGGTGATCGCCGAGCGGGAGCAGACCGCCGAGGGGCCGGTCGTCGACGGCGAGACGCGGCGCGGTCGTGGTTGAGCGGTGGCCGACGAGGTGTGTCCGGTGGGTGGACGCTCACGCCCGGTCCGACTTGCGTGGCGCGGCGAGGCTTGTGACGGTGGAAGAGCCCGAGACGCCCGGGCTCTGATCGCCTGCGTCAACCCGGCAACGACAAAGGAGCAACCATGCTCACCCTGACCGACAACGCACGCCACGCCGTGCAGGACATCGCGACGCGTGCCGGCCTCCCGGAAGGCGGCGGTCTGCGGATCGTCGAGTCCGCCGAGCAGGTCGGCAACTTCGAGCTCTCGCTCGTTCCCGCCCCCGTCGACGGCGACGACGTCGTCGAGGCGGAGGGCGCCACCGTGTACATCGAGCCCAGCACCTCCACGGTGCTCGCGGACCAGCAGCTGGACGCCGCACCGTCGGCGGACGGCACCGGGTTCCTGCTCGCTCCCAAGGACTGACACCCGGCACTGATACCCGGCAGGGGCACACCGGCTGGACGACGAGGGCCACCGCGGCAGGAGCGCGGTGGCCCTCGTCGTTCGTGGCGCCCGTCCGTTCGTGGTGCTCGTCGTCGCGCCGGGTAGCTCTGAGCCGTCCGTGGCCGTCGGATCAGACGCGACCCTGCAACGTCTCCTCGGCGCGGCTCATCGGCAGCGCCTTGATCTCGGGGCTGACCTCGGGGAACGGCAGCGACCCCGGCCGCCCCAGGAGATAGCCCTGGCAGGCATGGGCTCCGAGCAGGGACCAGACGTGCAGGTCCTCACGCTCCTCGATCCCCTCGACGATCAGCGTCGCGTCACTGTGCAGCGCGAACTCGATCAGTGACCCGCCCAGGGCCCGGCGCAGCGGGCTGGAGACGAGGTCCTGGGTCAGGGTGATGTCGAGCTTGATGACGTCCGGGGCGAGCAGCACGATGTGACGAAGGCTCGCGAACCCGGCCCCGGCGTCGTCGACCGCCACCTTCACGCCCAGGTCGCGCAGACGCTGCAGGTGCCCGTCCAGGGCTCGGTAGTCATCGATCAGCGCGTGCTCGGTGATCTCGATCGTCACGGGTCGGCCGTTGCCGGAGCGCAGGAGCTCGGCCAGGCGTGGGTCCGCCACCGTGCGGGGGGAAGCGTTGACCGACAGCGCCACGGCGTCCGGGAGGCCGGACGCGCCGGTGATCGCCTTCTCGATCGCGGCGAGCTCGAGCTCGACCCCCAGCCCTGCGTACTCGGCTGCACCGAACCACAGGTTGGGAGGGCGGTACGGCTCGGAGTCGAACCGGGCGAGCGCCTCGACGGCGAGCAGCTCACTCGTGCGCAGGGAGTACACGGGCTGGTAGACCATGTGGAACTGCTGGCGGTTCGTGACCTCTTCGACCCGGCTCACGATGGACAGGTCGACCGGCACGCTGGTCCCCGTGCTGCGGGCGATCGCGTCATGCACCTCCTGGGAGAGCTTCAGCGCGTAGTGGCGCTCGCGGACCGCGAGGCCGGCGACGCCGAGCGCACCGATCGCGACGAACATCAGCCCGCGCAGGGCCCACCCGAGGACGGGTTGGCTCTCACCGGTGCTCGTGTCCAGCGGCATCAACGGACCGCACAAGACGGTAGCCGCGAGAGCGGCCGCGAGGGCCCCTCGACCGCCGAACGGCACCGTGGCCAGGATGATCGGGATGTAGAAGAGATGCGGGAGGGCACTGCTCGACCCGCCGCCGGCGAGAGTGGCCGCCCATGCCGCCACCAGCAGGGTCGCGATGGCCAGAGCGGTGAGCACAGGGGAGACCGAAGAGCCGCGGTGCACCAGGCGGTCGATCCAGGTGGGCGCGACGACGGTCGGCACGGTTCGCGCGGGACGCTCAGCGGGCTCGCGGATCTGCGCCGCGTCGGTGTCGCCGGGTGGAGTCATCACCGCTATCCCTCGTCGTGCGCTGGAGCATCATCGCTGCACCGCGATGTGCCCCACGTTAGACCGAGCGGGACGCAAGGGTGAACCAATTGCCCGGGAATGACCCCATGACTTCACCCGGGCGGATGTCCGCCGGCCCGCGCGCACCGAACGGGCCGCGGGCCGGCGAACGTCCCGGGTGGGCCGTCAAGCGGTCGCCGCTTCGGGCGTAGCGCCCGACTCGAGGCGTCCAGGCTGGTGCGCCACCTCGATGCGGCGGGGCTTGGCCTGCTCGCTGACCGGGATGGTCAAGGAGAGGACGCCGTCGCTGTACGAGGCGGAGATCGCCTCCAGGTCCAGCCCTCGGCCCAGGGTGAGCGATCGGGCGAACGTGCCCGAAGGACGCTCGCGGACCAGCCAGTCGGCGTCGGCGGAGTGCGCCGTGCGCTCGGCCCGGATGGTCAGGCTGCGGTCATCGACCGAGACGTCGATCGAGCCCGGGTCGGCGCCGGGAAGGTCCACCCGGAGGACGTAGTGGTCACCCTCGCGCTGAAGGTCGAGAGGCATGACCGCGGAGTCGCGGGTGTTGTTGAGCATCGCCGAGAACATCCGGTCGATCTCGTGGAAGGGGTCGAAACGAGTAGCCATCGCAGTCACCTCCTCGTCATGGGCCTCGACCATCGGGGCCCGGTCGCGCACCCGTCAAGGGGGACCCGCTGACGGGTTGTGGCTACAAGTACATATTTAGCACTCTCGGGGTGAGAGTGCTAATGGAGTTCGCCCAGGGCGAAAGCACCGGGCGCCGCGGGTTCCACCGGTTGTCGCAGGATCGTGCGGCGCTTGTGGGGAGCCGTCCTCCGAGCGTCGCTGAGGTAGATCTCGTGGTGCCTGCCCACCATGCGCAGACCATTACCGGGGATCAGCTCGTCGTGCATCCGGGCGAGCACCGAACCCTCGTCGTCGAACGAGCCGATGTGCAACGTCTGCACGCAGAGTCCCTCGGACAAGGGCTGCAGGCGGACGTCGTCGAGACCGGCAGGACCCTTCTTGCGGGTGACGGACTCGAGTGCTGCGGTGAACACGTCCGGTCCGATCCAGCTCGGAGCCATGATCATCAGTGTCCAGTGCCACGCGGACTTGTCCCGTCTCGCGGTGAACGACGCCATGTCATCCGCCCACCACAGCCCTTCCAGCGGCGGCACCACGTAGTCGCGACCGAGCTCCCGCTTGCTCGTGAACTTCATCGTGTACGCCACCGGGTACAGCGCCTCGATCGCTTGGTCGAACGCCGGCGCGGTGTTCGGGTCCCCCTGGCCGTCGACCATCAGGTACTGCAGGTCGGGGACCTCGAGCAGGCGGAACTCGTGCTGCTTCGCGCGGTAGGAGTCGAGCGTTCTCTTGAAGTCGGTCGCGGTGGTCATGGGCGCTCCGGCCGAGGTCGGCGAGTGGGAGTGACGTGTTGCCCGTACGGCGTGCTTTGGTGGGCCCCGTGGGGATCGAACCCACGACCCGCGGATTAAAAGTCCGCTGCTCTGCCAACTGAGCTAGAGGCCCGGGACATGGGGAAACTAGTCGGGAGGACCCTAGGGAGAACGCTAGGGAAAACCCGGGACGTCCGCCACGTCGCCAGTGGACAGGCTACGGGGGTCACCGCTGTCGTGTGGCTCGTGATGGACCCAGCGGAGCGCTGAGCTGGCAGCGGCACGCGCAATCTGTGCAGGATCGCCGTAGTGGCGACGTCGCGGTCTGCTGCCGAACTGCCTCCGACCGGCCCTGAGCCGAAGTACCGCCCTCGGCCCGCACTCCGGTCCGTCCCAGATCCACCAGAGCGCTGTCCAGGCACGTTGGTGGTCGACGTCGAGGACGAGATCGCCGCGCTGTACCCCGAGGTCCACGCCACCCTGTTCCCCCGGTGGATCAGCTCCGTGGCCAAGGTCACCCACGACCCGGGCCACTACAACCAGCACTGCGGCATCTGCCGCGCCGCCAGCACACCGCGGATCCCCACCGCGGCCTGACCCACCGGTCGCTGCCACCACCGCCCATTTCCGCGTGGTGGCAGCGACCACCGTCGAAGTTTGGAGCACCGCCGCTGGGTGGACACTCGGCTTGCCCAGTGGTGAACGGGATTCGGTGGCACTACGCGATCAACCAGTGGACATCGTTCCCGAGTCGTTACCACTCCGGGGTTGACGCCCGGAGCTTACGGACATACCTTCGACAAAACGTTTAGCCAAAACGTTTTGCGCACCGCAGGGCACGGGGTGCGTCGCTGCAGACGAAGGAGTCCCCGGATGAACCTCTCCACTGTTCCCCGCTCGACGTTGAGGCAGCGCCCTGCTGTCCTCGCCGGCGGCCTGATCCTCAGCACGGCCCTGGCCGTCAGCGCCTGTGGGGCGGGAGGCGGCGTCTCGACCGACGACGGCGAGACGACCGGCACCGCCGACGGCTCGTCGCAGGCGCTCACCGTCCTGGTCGAGGGCGGCGGCAAGGCGGAGCTCGAACCCGTCGCCGCCGCCTACACGGAGCAGACCGGCACTCAGGTGACGTTCGTCGAGCTGCCGTACGACGGCCTGTACGACCGGCTGTCTTCCGAGCTGTCCTCCGGCAACGTGTCCTTCGATGTGGCGGCGCTCGACGCGATCTGGCTCACCGCGTTCGCTGACGGCGTCGAGTCGCTCGACGACGTCATGACCGAGGAGGTCCAGGCTGACCTGTACCCGGCCCTCGTCGAGGAGGCCCGGGTCGATGGCCGGTTCGTCGGCATGCCGGCGTGGACAAACGCTGAGGTTCTCTTCTACCGCACAGACCTGCTGGAGGACGCCGGCGAGCAGGCAGCTTTCGAGGCCGAGTACGGGTACCAGCTCGCCGCACCGACCACCTGGCAGGAGTACCGCGACGTTGCCCGGTTCTTCACCCGGGACACCGACGGCGATGGGTCCACCGACTTGTATGGCACCGACGTCAAGGGTGCGGTCGAGACCGAGTGGCTCGCCACCGTGCTCCAGGCCGGTGCTGAGGGGACTGTCCTCGATGCGGACGGGAACATCATCATCGACAACGCCGCGCACAAGGAGGCCCTCGACTTCTACATCGCCCCACTCGTGGAGGACCAGGCCGCTCCGTCCGGTGCCGCCCAGATCGACTGGGCCCAGGCGCAGAACCTCTTCTACCAAGGGCAGACGGCCATGATGCGGTTCTGGGCGCACGCGTTCCCGCAGACACCGGAAGACTCGCCCGTGTACGGCAACGTCGGCGTCGTGCCGATGCCCGCCGGCCCGGCCGGTATCGCCGGAGTTACCGGTGCCTGGTACCTCTCCGTCCCCGCGGCGACCGACAAGACCGACGCCGCGAAGGACTTCATCCGGTTCGCCTACGACAACAACGCGCTCGGGCTTGAGACGTCGCTCGGCCTGGCGGCCACCAAGTCGGCACTTGAGGGCGCCGCGGCGCAGGAGGGCAACGAGCACATCCAGGCGCTCATCGAGACTCTTGAAGCCCCGCAGACGGTGCCGCGACCGGCGTCGAAGGACTGGCAGCAGATCGTCGACACCGTCCTCATCCCGATGATCCAGGAGGCCGTGCAGGGTGGTGCTGACACCCAGCAGCTGCTCGATGACGCCAAGGCACAGATCGAGCAGATCATCGGCTGACCCGACCCCGGTGGCCGGCGGACCCTGCCCGCCGGCCACCGGCTCCAACCTCGACCTACATGCGGCTCGCGCCAGCCGCGGGAAGGCCCGTCGTGCACGTTCAGCCCAGGCCGGGCTCCGGTCTCGATGTCGCCGTCCGGCCTCCCGCTGACAGGCGACCCTGGCGCCCCCGCTGGCGCCTGACCGACCGCAGGTACGCCGCGCTCCTCATGCTCCCAGCTGCGCTGTTCCTGGCGGCGTTCGTCGCCTGGCCTCTCGTCCGACTCGTCACCGACAGCTTCTTCGATATCTCGCCCATCCAGGGTGGGCCGCGGGAGTTCATCGCGTTCGACAACTACGCCCGCGCGTTCGGTGGTGAGGCGTTCCGTGGTGCGGCCCTGCGGACGGTCGGGTACACGGTTATCGTCGTAGCGTTCGAGTTCGTGCTCGGCCTGGCCACGGCTCTGCTGTTCAGCGCACTGGGCCGCCGCTCGGCGGTCTTCCGGACGATTTTCCTGTACCCGTTGATGATCGCCCCGGTGGTCGCCGGTCTGCTGTGGCGGTTTCTGCTGATCGACAACTCGGGCATCGTCAACCAGCTGCTGTTCCGGGTGGGACTGCTGGACTCGCCGACGCAGATCGGTTGGCTGTCAAACCCAGACATCGTGCTGTGGGCGGTCGCGATCCCGGACATCTGGCTCACAACGTCCTTCATGACCCTCGTGCTGTTCGCCGGGCTGCAGAACATCCCGGGCGACGTGCTCGAAGCCGCCCGCCTCGACGGTGCGCGGCCGTGGACGATGCTCCTGCGGATCATCGTCCCGCTGTTGCGCCCGGTGATCGCCGTGGCGCTGATCGTCCGAGGCATCGACGCGGCGAAAGCGTTCGACATCATCCTCATCCAGACCGGTGGGGGACCCCAGAACGCGTCGCAGACACTCAGCCTGCTGATCTACCAGACCATGATCCGGTTCGGTGAGCCGGGCCTGGCCAGCGCGATGGGCACCGTGTACCTGGTGGCGATGCTCGCCATCGCGACGGTCGCGGTCTGGCTCATCTGGCGGCCCGGAGCAGAGTCATGAACGGCCTCGAGGTGCGGCGCCCTTCCACCCGCACGCTGTTGTGGGCGTTCCTGGTGGCCGCCGTCGTGCTGTACGGCTTCCCGTTCGTCTACCTGCTGCTCACCAGCTTCAAGACACCCTTCGACACGTTGGCGGTCCCGCCCACGGTCCTGCCGCCGCAGTGGACCGCGGAGAACTACTCCGCCGCGCTGGGCCGGCCCGGTGTGGTCCCGTCCTTCATCAACAGCGTGTCGGCCGCGACCATCTCCACACTGGTGACGCTGGTGCTCGCCGTCCCCGCCGCGTACGGCATCACGCGGTTCCGCACGCGGTTCGGGCGGTTCTTCATCATGGCCGCCCTCGTCACCCGGATGGTGCCGCCGGTCGCGGTCGGTGTGCCGCTCATGTCGACCATCTCTCTGCTGCGACTGACCGACACCCCGACCGGCCTGGCGATCGCGCACACCACGATCTCACTGCCGTTGTCGATCTGGCTGATGGCGAGCTTCTTCGAGGCCGTGCCCGAGGACCTGGAGGAGGCGGCGAAGGTCGACGGCTGCAGCCGGCTCGGCGCGTTGTGGCGCGTGGTCCTCCCGGTGGCGGCCGGAGGAGTGGCAGTCACGGCGATCTTCGCGTTCCTGGCCTCGTGGAACGAGTTCCTGTTCGCCTTGCTGCTCACGTCGGTGCGTGCCCAGACCACGCCCATCGTCATCGCGAACTTCCAGACTCAGTTCGGGCTCGACTGGGGGCCGATGACGGCGCTGGCGACGCTCTACTCGGTTCCGGTGATCTTGTTGACCCTGGCCCTGCAGCGGCACATCGTCGCTGGGCTGACCTTGGGCGCGGTCAAGGGGTGAGCCGCATCGAGTCCTCAACACGTCCGCGGCCCGGTGGACACTGGCGTGCGAGCACGGCGGCTGCCCGAACCGGCAGGCAACGGCACGACGAAGGGAGAGGCATGGTCGGCGGCAACCGCTACGACGTCACGACGTGGCCCGTCGGTGATCCGCACCAGGATGTCGGCGAGGTGATCAACAGCATCATCGCCGACATCCACCGAAGGCAGACCAGCACCGACGTGGACGACGGCGGGAAGCCGGGCGCGGTCATCTACCTGCCGCCGGGCGACTACCGCCTGCGCACCCAGGTGGTCATCGACCTGAGCTTCCTGCGGATCGAGGGATCCGGTCACGGGTTCACCTCGTCGAGCATCCGTTTCAACGTTCCACAGGATCAGTGGTCCGACCTGCACGAGCTGTGGCCGGGTGGCAGCCGTGTCCTGGTCGACCTCCCTCTGGAGGACGGGGCCGACCAAGCCGCAGGCGCTGCCTTCCACGTCGAGCGGGAGGGCAGCCCACGGATCAGCTCTGTCGAGTTCGCCGACTTCTGCATCGACGGCTTGCACTTCGAGCCGGACGGGTCCGGGATGCACCCGGAGAACACCTACCGCAACGGCAAGACCGGCATTTACGTGGCCGGTGCCAATGACTCGTTCCGCATCACTGGCATGGGACTGGTCTACCTGGAGCACGGGCTGACCATCTGCAACGCCGACGCGCTGTCCGTCCACGACAACTTCATCGCCGAGTGCGGCAGCTGCGTCGAACTGAACGGCTGGGGTCAGGCGTCGAAGATCACGGACAACCTCATCGGGGCCGGGTTCCACGGGAGGTCGATCTACGCGGAGAACCACGGCGGGCTCCTGGTCGCCGCGAACAACGTCTTCCCAAGAGGAAGCAGCAGCGTCGAGTTCGACCGGGTAACCCGGTCGCTGATCACAAGCAACAGACTGCACTCGTTCTACCCGGGGATGGTGGTACTGCGGGGCGACTCATCAGAGAACCTCGTGGGCTCCAACCACTTCCTGCGGGACCATGAACCGTGGGAACCGTTCCTCGGGGTGGGCAACGGGAAGGACGACTCCTACGGCATCCTGCGCATCAGCGGGGACGACAACTCCGTGATCGGCAATCACTTCTCCGAGGTGATCGACTCCCAGAACATCCGGCCTACGGGTGCAACTCCTGTGATCGTCCGACTGGCCGCCGGCACCGGCAACTACGTCGCCAACAACCACGTGGTGGCCAAAGACGTTCCCGCCAGGAACAGCGATTCCGCCTTCACCGCCCAGGTCGACTCCCTGCTGACGACGGAAGCGGCGCGGCGGCTCGAGGTCACCACCGTCCACGTTGATCCAGCGTCCACCCGCAACACGGTCGTCGACTCCGGTGACGAGACACAGGTGGTGATGAGCCGGGAGTCCAACGCCTTCCGCCCCACGCCAACGATGATGGCCTGACGGCACAGAGGCGAGGACATGAAGCAAAAGAGAGTCACCATCAAGGAGGTCGCGGCCGAGGCTGGTGTGTCTATCACGACGGTCTCGCACGTCCTCAACGACGTGCCCGGGGTTCGGGCAACCTCCGCGACGCGCCAGCGTGTTCGGGACGCCGCCGCGCGGCTCGGGTACGTGCCCAACCGGCTAGCTCAGTCCCTGCGCACGCGGCGATCGAACACCATCGGTCTCATCGGAGACGAGATCGCCACCACGCCGTTCGCCGGGAAGCTCATTCTCGGGGCGCAGGAGGTGGCCCTGGAGCGTGACGCGATCGTGCTGGTCGTGTCGACCGGGTACCAGCGCGATGTGGAGAACAGGGAGATTGACGAACTGCTGCGTCGCCAAGTGGACGGAATCCTCTACGCCTCCATGTACCACCGCGAGGTCGCACTGCCCCCGCAGCTGGCCGCGGTCCCCACGGTGCTCGTGAACGCCGAGTGCACCACTCCCGGTGTCCCATGGGTTGTTCCGGATGAAGTGGCCGGCGGTCGGGACGCTGCCGAACTCCTGCTAGCTGCCGGCCACCGGCGGCTCGGCTTCATCAACAACATCGACGATATCCCGGCATCTGTGGGTCGTCTTGAAGGGTTTCAGGCGCGCCTGTTGGAGGAGGGCATCGCTGCAGACGACCTTGCCGTAGTCACGGCAGAGAGCGACCCGATCGGCGGGTACGAAGCCGGCCGGCAGCTCCTCGCCCGCAAGCAGCGACCTACGGCAGTCTTCTGCTTCAACGACCGACTCGCAATGGGTGCCTACCGGGCAGCAGCCGAGTTGGGACTGCGCATCCCCGACGATATCTCGATCGTCGGTTTCGACAACCAGGAATACGTCGCCGATGGGATCTTCCCCGGCCTGACGACGATCGAACTCCCACACTTCGACATGGGGGTGTGGGCGGCCGAGCACCTCTTCAAGCGAATCGAAGGGGTTGGTGTCGACGCGCCTTCCGAACGACTGCGCGGACCGGTCATCCACCGCGGATCAGTCGCCCGACCCGTCGCCTCGCCGGCCGACGCTCCACCCTCCTCCCCACCGCACTGACCGAGAGGCTTCAACTCGATGACGTACTTCCTCGCCGACGCCCGGACCTGGGACATGTGGTTCGCCGACGACAGCGACCACTACCACGCCTTCTACCTCAAGGCCTCACGCGGGCTCGGGAACCCCGACCGGCGCCATTCCTACGTGGCCGTCGGCGGTGCCGGACACCGGGACCACGTCTGCGGTGGGCCCCTATGAAGCACCTTCGTCCTGCCTACCATTTCACTCCCGGCCGCAACTGGATGAACGATCCGAACGGGCTCGTATGGCTGGACGGGACATGGCACATGTACTTCCAGTACAACCCGTTCGGGGCCGACTGGGGAAACATGAGCTGGGGCCATGCGACGAGCGAGGACCTGGCGAACTGGCGCGAGCAGCCCACGGCGATCATGGTCACCCCGGATGAGGCAGTCTTCTCCGGGTCGGTCGTCTTCGACGTCGACGACACCTCCCAGCTCGGCCAATGCGCGGCTCCGCTCGTGGCGGTCTACACGGCTGTCGCCCCTGACGGTCGGCAAGCTCAGGCGCTGGCCGTCAGCAGCGACGGTGGCGCGAGCTTCACACGCTACGGCGGCAACCCGGTCCTGGCTCGCGAGTCGACCGCCTTCCGAGACCCGAAGGTGTTCCGCTTCCATGCGGAGGACGGTGGTGCCTGGTGGGTGATGGTCGCGGTCGAGGCGGAGGACGAAACGGTCTTGATCTACCGCTCTGACGACCTGCGGAGCTGGCGTGAGGTGGGGCAGGTCAGAGCAGACGTACCCGAGGGGGTGCTGTGGGAGTGCCCAGATCTGTTCCGCGTCCCGATCGACGGCACTCCAGATGAGTGGGCGTGGGTACTCGTTGTGAGCGTGAACCCCGGCGGGCCATCGGGCGGTTCGGGCACAAGGTATCTGTTGGGAGACTTTGACGGTGAACGCTTCCGGCCGATGGAGCCTGGCGGCTGGCGGTGGTTCGACCACGGCCCCGACCTGTACGCGGCTGTGTCGTTCGCGCACGCGCCGGACGAGCGGCGCATCCTCGTCGGATGGATGAGTAACTGGGAGTATGCCCACGCGGTACCGACCGCACCCTGGCGCGGGGCAATGACCCTGCCGCGGGAAGTCCGCCTGGCTCGGCGCGCGGGCGGCCTCACGCTGACCCAGCACGTCCCCGAGGAGATCGACGGCTGGCAGCCCGATCCGTCAGGCCCCGGACGGGCCGGGATGGTACTTACCGGCCGACGACACATCGGACGCGCTGCTCGCGCACGCGTCCGATTCCAGATCGAGCCGCTCGACTCACGAGAGGTGCGTCTTGAGCTGTTCGTCGGCGAAGGCTCGAGCACGGTACTCGCGTACGACGTCGGCGGCGGGCTTCTGAGGCTGGATCGGTCCGAATCCGGTCTGACCGAGTTCCACCCCGCCTTCGCGTCCCCGCTCGCACAGGTACCGGTCCCCCTGCGCAAGGGTCGGCTGGACCTGGAGGTGTTCATCGACGGCAGCACGGTGGAGCTGTTTGCCGACGGGGGCGCGTCCACGATGACCGCGCTCGTTCTGCCGCCCGTCGGCCACGACAAGGTCGCCCTCGTGTCCGACGGAGGTTCGGCGCTGGTCCACCGCCTGGAGATCCAGCCTTGGTCGCCCGCACGACGACTATCTCACTAGCTCTGAGCCGGCGTGCTCTCCGTGCGCGGGTGAGCTAGGGCGCGCAGATGGCACTCACGTTCGCGGGACTGCTCAGCCGGTCGGCCATCGCACGAGACGCGAGCGACGTCGAGAACCCGGCGGCTCGCTGATCATTGACCGGCCATGGCGCCGGCCGTGACATCGCGCGAGCGTGACCTGATTGTTATCGCGAGTCCAGGCGGCCCTCTTGTCACGTCGACTGCCTCCGACTAGCCTCGGGTTAACGCTTTAAGTGAACGGTTTAACCTGGAGGGGACGTGGCACTGCTGTACCGCCCATCGTCCGGGTGGGTCGGGGACGTGATCCCTCACTTCCACGACGGCGAGTTCTGGCTGTTCTTCTTGCACGACCGACGCGATCCGTCGCTGGGCACACCGTGGCGCGTCGTGCGCACACGTGACTTCGTGCACTTCGAGGACGGCGGCGTGGCGATCGACTCGGGAGGTCCGGAGGCCGAGGACTTCAACGTCTACACCGGGTCACTCGTCGTGCACGAGGGGCGAACTCACCTCTTCTACACCGCACAGAATCCCGAGCATCGCGACCCCGTCACCGGCGAGCCCTACCAGCTCGTCGCCCACGCAGTCAGCGACGATGAGATGCGCTCCTGGCGCAAGCTGCCCGCTGAGACCTTCGGTGCCCCCGAAGGGTACGTCGCGGGCGATTGGCGGGATCCGTTCGTCTTCCGGGCCTCGGACGACGAGCCGTGGCGCATGCTGCTCACCGCACGCACAGCGGGTGGCCCCGACCGCCGTAGCGGTCTCATCGCCCAGTACCGCTCCACCGACCTGCACACCTGGACGCTAGACGAGCCGTTCTGGGCACCCGGTCTCTACATGGGCCATGAATGCCCGGACGTTTTCACCGACGGCAATCGGTGGTATCTCGTCTACTCGGAGTTCACCGAGCTCTTCGCCACGCGCTACCGCATCGCTCCCGGCCCGGACGGGCCCTGGACCGTGCCTCACCGCGACACGGTTGATGGTCGAGGGTTCTACGCCGCTAAGACGGTGGCCGGACATGGGCGGCGCTATGCGGTCGGGTGGATCCCGACCAAGGTTGGCGAACGTGACGACGGTGCCTGGGAATGGGCCGGCGACCTGGCCGTGCACGAAGTGACTGTGGGCGAGAGCAGAGAGCTGTCATTCCACCTCCCGCACAGCATCGCCGACAACTTCACCACCGTTGTCCCCAGAACCTGGCGCCCTGCGGTGGGCGACTGGTCGACGACACCGGCCGGCGCGGCCGTGAGCACCCCGGACGGCCAGGCCGCTGCCCACGTCGGTGATCTGCCCACCGAGTGTCTGGTGCGCGTGGACGTCGAGCTGGCACCCGGGACGGTCGCCGCGGGCATCGTGCTCCGTAGCGGGCCGGACGGCGAGGACGGGTACCGGATACGCCTCGAGCCACGCCGTGGACGGATGACCTTCGACCGGTGGCCCCGCCAGCGCACCGGGCCTATGCAGTGGCAGATCTCCGGGGACGTTCCCCACGCTGTCGAGCTGGAACGCCCGGTCGACCTTCGGCCGGGCAGTCACCACCTGGACGTCTTGGTCGACGGAACCGCAGTCATCGCCTACCTGGACGGTGCGGTGGCCATGAGCGCTCGGATGTACGACGTCCGTAGCGGCGGCCTGGCGCTGTTCGCCCAGGAGGGCGCCGCGACGTTCACCAATCTCGAGGTTCTGACCCGCGCCGCAACAGATACCACGAAATGAATGCTCTCAATGAGGAGGTACGACAGATGAAGCACAGACACGGCTTGGTCGCAGCACTCGCGACGGCGGCTCTCACACTGACCGCGTGCTCCAGCGGTTCAAGCTCGACGCCGACGAGTACCGATCCAGCGGAGGTGGAAGGCGAGATCGAGGCACGTCCCATCTCCTGGCTCCTCTCGCGTCCGGCGGACGGTGCCGTGATCAGCACCATCCAGGAGATCGCGGGAGACTACGCGCAGGAGCACCCCGGATTCGAGCTCGAGCTGATCACCACGCCCGACCGCCCCTCCTACCTTCAGAAGCTGGAGACCCTCGCGGCGGCCAACCAGCTGCCCGAGCTCTTCGACACCGATGCGACACCGTTCGCAGCAAAACTGCGCGACCAGGGCAAGATGGTCGATGTCGAGGCGCTGCTGAAGGATCTCGGTATCTACGACGACTATCGTCCCGCTGCGCTGGAGTACCAGCGTTTCGACGACGGCAGTCTCTACCTCATCCCGTTCGAGTTCGGAATCGAGGTGTTCTGGTACAACACCGACCTGTTCGCCGCGGCCGGCCTCGAGGTGCCGGGGACGCTCGATGACATGGTGGGTCTGTGCGGGCCGCTGCGTGAGCAGGGCGTCGTCCCGATCGCGATGGCCGGGGCGGACCAATGGCCACTGGAGCGGTGGATCTCCTACTACCCGTTCCGTACTGCGGGGCCCGACTTCATCAAGCAGCTGCGCACAGGCGAAGCCTCGATGGGAGATGAGCCTGGCGCGGCAGCCGCGAACTGGATCTACGATCTTGGCCAGGCCGGCTGCTTCGCAGACGGCTTCTCATCCGCGAGCTACACCGATGCTCGCGACCTGTTCACCAGCGGGCAGGCAGCCGTCTACAACATGGGCACCTGGGAGCTACCGACGATGTCCGACCCAAACTTGCCGATCGCGGACGCCATCGACTACTTCACCTTGCCGACCGTGGACGGTGCGGTGACCGCCGAGAACGAGTACGTCGCTCCCTCAGGTATCGGCGCTGCACTGAGCTCGGCGACCTTCGACCCGCTGGTCAAGGACTTCATCACTTTCATGCTCCAGGAGTACCCGGCGCGCTACGCCGCAGAGGGGGCGTTCGGCCCGACACTGGGAGTGGAGGTGACTCGACCGGACGGTGCGACTGACATTTTCGACAAGGCCGCCGCGGAGATGGAGAACGTCGGCGATGCGGTCGCGATGCCCTGGGACACCCAGCTCGATCCGACGTCCAACACCCGCCTCCAGCAGGAGCTGACCCTCCTCGCGCAGGGCGACACGACGCCTGACGCATTCATTGCAACGGTCGACGCCGCCATCGCCGACAACGCACCGAGGTACTTCGGCGACTGACCCGCTACCCGGGGCGGGGCGCGCGCCCCGCCCCGGGGCAGGAGACCAACCATGCTGCGCCACCGATCGAAGACCGCCGTGGCGGTCTTCCTCCTCCCGCCGCTGCTCGTCTACGTAGCCGCGGTCCTGTTCCCCATCCTCCAGTCCCTGTTCCTCAGCCTCTTCCGCTGGGACGGGATCACTCCCATGGAGTTCATCGGGCTCGACAACTACCGCCGGATGCTGGTCGGGGACGACATCTTCTGGCGGGCCGCTGGGCACTCGTTGGTCTACGTGGCCGTGGCGCTGTTCTTCCAGCTCGGTGTCGCACTGTTCCTGGCCAACCTGCTCACCTATGTGCGTCGCGGCCGGGAGACGGTCAAGACACTGTTCCTCCTCCCGGCGATCGTCTCCACGGTGGCGATCGCGCTCATGTTCCAGCGGGTCTACTCGCTGGAACCGGTCGGCCTGCTCAACGGGGTACTGGACGCCCTCGGGCTCGGTGGCCTCGTCCGCCCCTGGCTCTCTGATCTGGACACCGTGCTCGTCGCGGTGTCTGTCCCCGAAGGCTGGCGGTTCACCGGGTTGTACATGCTCATCCTCTACGCCGCGATCATCGCTGTGCCCACCGAGCTCGAAGAGGCCGCCCGGCTCGACGGCGCCAGCTCCTGGCAGGTGTTCTGGCACATCCGGTTCGCCTACATCCGACCCGTCTGGCTCACGACCATGATCATGGCCACGACCTACAGCCTGCGCGGGTTCGACATCCCCTACCTGCTCACGAACGGCGGGCCCGGGCAGTCCTCCGAGCTGCTCACCACCTACATGTACAAGACGGCGTTCACCAGCACGGACTTCGGCTACGCCAGCACCATCGCGGTCTTCATCGTCGTGCAGTGCGTCGTCGCCGTCGGAGCGATCCTCCTGCTGCGCAGGAGAGGAGCAGACGCGCCATGACCAGCAGACTGTTGCCCCGTACCAGCGCCACGATGGGCACGCGCGAGAGGCTACGGCGTCTTCATATCGCGCGGACGTTCTCGACGGTCCTCGTCATCGTCATCGTCGCCATTCAGATCTACCCGCTGGTGTGGGTGGTGCTGGCCAGCCTCAAGACGCCGACTGAGTTTGCCGGCGGTAACCCGTTCGCGCTTCCGGCAGACCCGACGCTGGGAAACTACGCTCGAGCGTGGGAGATGGCCGACCTGCCTCGCTACATCGGGAACAGCTTCGTCGTCACGTTCGCGTCGAACGTCTTCATCGTGCTCCTGGGCATGATGGCCGCCTACGCGATCCAGGTGCTGCGATTCCGGTGGAGCAACCTGACGATGGGACTGTTCGTCCTAGGTCTAGTGGTCCCGGTCCAGGTGGCTCTCGTTCCGTTGTTCATCAACTATGCGCGCGTGGGACTGCTTGACACCTACCAATCCATGGTCGTGCCACTCGTCGGCTTCTCGCTGCCGATCTCCGTGTACCTGTTCGCCTCCTTCTTCCAATACATCCCGCATGAGACCTATGAGGCGGCGTCGCTTGATGGTGCAGGTCCGTACAGAGTCTTCTTCCAGATCACGATGCCGCTGTCGGTGAACACGATCATCACGGTCGTCTTCGTCAACACGATTTTCATCTGGAACGACTTCATCTTCGCCAACACGTTCGTGCTCAGCGAGAGCCTGCGGACCATCCCCCTGGGACTGCAGAACTACATGGGCGCGATGGGGTCGGTGGACTGGACCGCAACCTTCGCGGCGGTGTGTGTCACGGTCACACCGGTTCTCCTGGCGTTCCTGGCCCTCAACCGCGCGATCATCTACGGCATCGAGGGCGGCAGCACCAAGGGATGAACGGGCTAACCTTCGAACCGGTTGGGCACGCGAGTCGTGGTTGAGGCCGGAGGGATGTGACAGGTGAGTCGTGATGTGCGTCGCGTGACCATCACGGACGTCGCTGCGCGTGCAGGCGTCTCCGTCGCGACCGTGTCCTACGTGCTGAACGACAAGCCCGGCGCGAAGATCCCCCAAGCGACCAGGGACCGCGTCCACTCAGCAGCGACCGCCCTCGGCTACCGTCCCAATGCCCTGGCACAGGGCCTGTTGCACGGCACGTCTCGCTTCATCGGGGTGATCGCCGATGCGATCGCAACCACGCCGTTCGCCGGACAGCTGCTCGAGGGTGCACAGGCCGAGGCGTGGCGACACGGCTACCTCCTGTTGATCGCAAACACTGACGACGCACCGGATGTCGAAGAGAACGCCCTCCGTGTGATGCTCGAACACCGAGTGGCGGGTGTCCTCTACTCCACCTTCTTCCACCGCGAAGTGACAGCGCCACGAGAACTCGCGGAGGTACCCCACGTTCTGGCCAACTGCTACTCCGTCGACCCCCAGCAGACGGCTGTCGTTCCGGACGAAGTCGGAGGAGGTCGGTCGGCGACTGAACTGCTCGTAGACGCCGGGCACCGGCGCATCGGCTTCATCAACTCCGTCGAGGATGCTCCGGGTCCCGTCGGTCGACTCGCTGGCTACACCGCGGCGTTGCAGGGGGCTGGTCTTTCATTTGACCCGACTCTCATCGTTGCGGCGGGGCATGATCAGGAGGCCGGGTACGCCGGTATGCAAGAACTACTCGCCCAGGCTCAGCCCCCCACCGCCGTGTTCTGCTACAACGACCGAGTGGCGATGGGCGTCTACGACGCCCTTCGCGAACGTGGCATGCGCGTTCCGGACGACATCGCCGTCGTGGGTTTCGACAACCAGGAAGTCATCGCAGGTCACGTCCGCCCACCCCTCACGACCATTGCTCTACCTCACTATGAGATCGGCGTTCGGGCGGTCCGAGCGCTGCTGGGCGATGTCGGCGGGGGTCCACGGCACGTCATCGACTGTCCGGTTGTGCAGCGGGAGTCCGTGACGGTGCCCTCCAATCGTCCGGAACAGTCGGCGTCCGGGTCTGGCTCCCACACGTCCACCATGGTGCCGACATCGTCTCGCAGAAGGCAGACTTCGGAGTAGGGCCGCAGTTTCGCGCTATGTCACCGTGCCCCGACGCATTCCGCGTACGACTGTCACGGTGCCGTCCCTGTTTCGCGCGACGGAGAGCACTCAGGAGACCAGGTCCCCGATCATCACGGCTCGACATGCCGAGCCGTGAGCACGCCTCGTTGGGAGCCGCTGAACGAACCTAGATGGAACAGCATCGCGGTGGCACACCTGGGCGCGCGCAACGAGCGACGACCGGGAGCCCGCAATCGGTAGAGGTGGAGGTACCCGTTCGCGCACCCGCCGGCACTGGACCGGGGGCCTTGACCTCCGCGCCCATCGTGGCGATGCGCGCGTAGCCGGCGAAGGTGGAGAAGATCCAGGCACCGATCATCGACCCCAGCGCCCGGGCCCTTGGTCGCCATGCGGTCCTATCGCGGGTCACCCGGGCTCACGGCCCGCGCGAGGTCCCGCGGGTCTCCCGGATCGGTCAGTGCCCGGAGCTCTCGTACCGCGCGACGCCGGCGTGGAACGTGCGTGCGCCGAGGGCGAGGCAGTAGACGGCGACGAGCGGCGTGAGCAGGCCGACCCAGGCGGCGGTGCCCGTCGACAGGACGACGCCTGCGGGGAAGTAGCTCATGAAGGCGTACGGAAGCACCAGGGTGAGCGCGAGCCGGACGAGCGGGCCGTAGATGGTGATCGGGAAGCGGGCGAGCTCGCCGAAACGTGTGCATCGAGAACGCGAACATGGACCACGGCGTGCGCAGCCAGAAGGCGGCGCAGTTGGTCAGGACGTTGAGCCCGACCTTGACCAGCGGTGCGCTCACGAGCAGCACCACACCCAGCGCGATGATCCCCGGCGACCAGTCGACGTCGACGTGCACGACCGCACCGACCAGCAGACCACCGCCGAGGGCCACGTTGCCCAACCCGTTCATGCCGACCTGCGAGCTCAGCACCTGCAGCAGCGGGGAGAACGGCCGCACCAGCAGCGCGTCGAAGCCGCCGAGGTTCACGACCATGGCGAGCGACCAGATGCCCTGTCCGAACAGCACGGCGATGCCCTCGGACAGCACCACCAGCGAGTAGATGAGCACGACGTCCCAGAACTGCCAGCCGTTGATCTCCGGGATGGTGCGGAAGATCGCCCAGAGGAAGATGACCCCTACTCCCTGCGTGAGCACCGCAGCCACGGACATGATCCAGAAGTCGGCCTCGTACTCCAGGGTCGAGCGCAGGTGCGCACCGAGGGACCGGCGGTACAGCCAGACCGCGCGCCGGAGCTCAGCCACCGTGCACCGTCACCTGGCGGCTGGCTCCGGTCCACATGGCGTGACCGAGCCACCACAGGCCGAGAGCCCACGCAGCCTGCACGACGACGGCCGTCACCGCGGCCGAGCCCTGCAGCTTCCCCACGTACAGGAGTGCCGGCGTGGAGGCCATGCCGGCGAACGGCAGGAGCGAGGCAAACGTCTGCATCCAGTCGGGGAAGAAGACGAACGGGACCAACGCGCCCGAGAAGAGTGTCACGAGCGCGATGCGCGCGGACTGGACGCCGATGTAGTTCCGCGTCCAGAACACGACGAGCCCGCTCATGTAGACGATGCCGAACCGCAGCGGGAGCACCAGCACCGCGGACAGGACGAAGAGTCCGAGCACGTCGGGGTCGGGCGGGCGCACACCACCGATCACGACCGCCGCGAACACGGCGACAGCGAGCCCGGTGCCGAGCTCGTAACCGGCGAAGCCGACCGTCTCGGCGAAGCGCGCCCGCTGGTAGCTCACCGGCCGTACGAGGTCGAGTGCCACGTCGCCCTGGAGGATCCGGCCCGCCATGCGGTAGTCGACGTAGCTCGACACGAGTGAGCCCGCGACGAAAGCGACCAGGAGGTACGCCTTCATGTCCGGCCAGTCGAATCCTTGGCGCGCCCCTGACGCCAGCACTGCACGCCACAGGTAGAGCATCGCCAGCGCGGCCAGCGCGGTGGCGAGCAGCCCGAACAAGAAGCTCGTCTGGTAGGCGATGAGGCTACGGAAGGCGGCCCGCGCCATCGCCCCGTAGGCGCGTGCCCTCCCGCGTGCACCGATCGCGCGCGGGTGCGGCGCTCCGAGCGCGAGCGTCATGCCGAGCGCTCGCCCGGGGGCGTCCCGAGCTGTCCGGCATAGATCTTGCGGACCACGTGCTCGATGCTCGGCTCATCGATGCGCAGGTCCACTACGGCAGCCTCGGACTGCACCTCCGTCAGCACGTCGCCGGCGCTGACGTCCAGCGGGTCGAACACGACGGCGAGCTTGAGCCCTTCCTGACCCTCGGTGAGCGTCGCGCCGGGCAGTCGGGCGGCGAGGCCGGAAAACGAGGTGAGCGGAGCCGCGAGCGTGAAGTGCACGGTGCGCTCGTGGGCGTAGGTGCTCATCACCTCGCCGAGGTCGCCGTCGTGGACGATGCGACCCTTGTCGATGATCACCATGCGACGGCAGATGTCCTCGATGTCGCCGAGGTCGTGCGTCGTGAGCATCACCGTCGTGCCCTCGGCGACGAGCTCCTTGACGAAGGCCCGCAGCCGGTCCTTGACGCTGATGTCCAGGCCGATGGTTGGTTCGTCGAGGTAGACGATGCGCGGGCTGTGGATCAGCGCGGCTGCGAGGTCGGCCCGCATGCGCTGGCCGAGCGACAGCGTTCGTGCGGTCGACGACAGGATGTTCGCGATGTCGAGCGTGTCGACGAGCCGCTCGAGCGTGGCCCCGTACTCGACCTGCCGACGCCGTGCATGTCCCGGAGCAGCTCGAGCGAGTCCCGCACCGGGAGGTCCCACCACAGCTGCGTGCGCTGCCCGAACACGACGCCGATCCTGCGGGCGTTCTCGATCCGGTTCCGGTGCGGGACGAGGCCGTCGACCCTCACCTCGCCCGACGTGGGCACCAGGATGCCGGTGAGCAGCTTGACCGTGGTCGACTTGCCGGCACCGTTCGGGCCGACGTACGCGACCGCCTCGCCCCTGTCGACCCGCAGGTCGATCCCGTCGACGGCGACGTTCTCGGTGTACCTGCGCTCCACGAGGTGGCGCAGCGAGCCCCTGAGGCCCGGACCCTTGTCGGCACGGCGGAAGACTCGTCGCAGCTCGGATGCCTCGATGAGGGCCACCACAGGATCGTGGCAGATCCGGGACGGACGTCGCCAGGAGATTTGAGACCGGGTGGATGCCAGAGGCGTCAGGGGGACGCGGCGTCGTCGTCGGGGCGCAGCCGGGACCAGACGCGCGCCAGGTCGCGGAGGTCGCGCTCGTCGAGCCGGTCGAAGAAGAGTCGGCGCAGGTCCGCGTGCTGCTGCCGCCAGGCCTCGCGCAGCGCGGTCCGCCCCTCGGCGGTCAGCACGGCGACGAAGCCGCGCCCGTCCTCCGCGGCGCGGTGGCGCTCGATGAGTCCGCGGCGCTCGAGCCTGTCGGCCAGGCGGGTGAACCCGCCGGTGGACATCAGACGGCGTCGGGCCAGCTCCGACATGCGCATCCCGTCGCGTCCAGCGCGGCCGAGGAGTGCCAGCACGCTGTACTCGGCCATGCTGACGTTCGACCGGGCGAGGTGGGCTTCCAGCTCTCGCCACAGCCGGTCGTGGGTGTAGAGGAAGCCCTGCCAGGCCTCGTCCTCCAGCTCGGTCAAGCGCGGTGCGGCCATGGACGGACTGTAGCGGCTGTACGTGTCTGTGCAGGCAGACGGGCACTAGGCCCACCGACGCAGCGGAACCGGCCGAAGCGTAGTGGAATAAGTGTCTGCGCAGACAGGTTTATCGCCTCATGACAACTCGAGGAGAGAGCATGAACAACACCGACACCGCCCTCGTCGACGCCCCCGCCGCCTCCGCACCGCGGTCCGCGTTCGAGATCGGGCACATGACGTTCGTCGAGATCACCGCGGACCCCACGACCGGCGTCACGCCGTCGGCCCATCAGCGGTCCCGGGAGACCATCGAGCAGGCTCGGCTCGCCGACCAGGTGGGACTCGACCTGTTCGCCGTGGGGGAGCACCACCGCACCGACTTCGTCGGGTCCGCGCCGACGATGGTGCTGGCGGCGGCCGCCGAGGCTACCGAGCACATCCGTCTGACCAGCTCGGTCACCGTGCTCGGCTCGGAGGACCCGGTCCGCGTCTGGGAGCAGTTCGCCACACTCGACCAGTTCTCCGGCGGGCGGGCCGAGATCATCGTCGGGCGCGGCTCCTACACCGAGTCCTTCCCGCTGTTCGGCTACGACCTGACCGACTACGCCGACCTGTTCCGCGAGAAGCTCGACCTGTTGCTGACGATCCGCGAACAGAACCCGGTCACCTGGACCGGACGGCTGCGCGCCGCCCTGCACGGCGCCGACATCGGGCCACGTGCGCTGCAGGACGAGCTGCCGATCTGGATCGGCGTGGGTGGGACCCCGGCGTCGGCGATCAACACCGGCCGGCTGGGCCTGCCGATGGCGATGGCGCTGCTGCTCGGACCGATCACCGGTCACCAGCAGACCGTCGACCTGTACCGCACGGCCGCGCAGCAGGCCGGCCACGACCTGGCCACGCTGCGCACCAGCATCAACCTGCACGGGTACGTGGGCCGGACCAGTCAAGGGGCACGGGACACGATGTACCCGTATTTCGCCCGCGGGATGATGGACAACAACCACCAGCGCGGCCGTGGCTTCGAGATCCCGCGGCCGGCGTTCGACGCGCAGACCTCTCCGAACGCCGGGCTGGTGGTCGGCAGCGCCCAGGAGGTCGTCGACAAGCTCATGACCTACCACGAGCTCTACGGACTCGACCGCGCCCTCATCCAGATCGGGTTCGGCGGCATGCCGCAGAAGGACGTCCTCGCATCGATCGAGATCCTCGGCACCGAGGTGGCACCCGTGGTCCGGCGCGAGGTCGGCGCACGCAAGGAGGTGGCCGCGTGACCACGACGTACGACGCCGTCCGCGTGGACGGGTACCCGGGCGTCACCACCGCAGCGCCGGAGGGGCACGGGCGCACCCTGCGGGTCGCGGTGGTCAACGGCAGCCCGAGCGAGAGGTCCAAGACCATGGGCCTGGTCGACGTCGTCGTACAGACCCTGCGCGATGCGCTGGGCCCCCGGCACGTCGAGGTCACCGAGACCAGGATCGACGTCTACCGGCTCGGCCCGGCCTTCACCGGCGCGACCGAGCGCGAGCACGTCGCGCGCGACGTCGAGGCGGTCCTCGAGCAGGTGGAGCAGGCCGATCTGGTCATCGCGGCGACCCCGGTGTTCCGCGGGTCGTACACCGGGATGTTCAAGCACTTCTTCGACCTGGTCGACCAGTACGCGCTGGCGAACACGCCGACCCTGCTCGTCGCCACCGGCGGCGGGGACCACCACGCGCTCGTCCTGGAGCACGAGCTGCGGCCGCTCTTCGGGTTCTTCCAGGCGATGACGCTGCCGGTGGCCGTCTTCGCCTCCTCGGGGGACTTCGACGGCACCGTCCTGCTCAACCCCCGCGTCTACGGGCGCATCGAGATGGCGGTCGACGACGTCGCGGACCTGCTCGCGGCGAGGGCACGGAGCACCTAGGGCGAGGCACGGACCGCCTGGCTCGCCATCGCCTGCTCGGTCGCCCGAGGTGGGCGTTCCAGGTCTGCCGACGTGCGTCGTCGGCCGGGGTGTCGTCTGATCGTGGGTACGCGCCGGTGCATGAAGCGCCCCGGTCGAGCGGTCGACGACGGGAGGAGTGGTGACGTCGAACATCTTCGTGATCGGGCTGGACGAGTCGAACCTGGAGGCGCTGCGGGATGTCGCCGGTGCCTCGACGGGCACCTTCCACCAGCTGCTGACCGTCGAGGAGCTCCAGGACCAGGAGACGATCCCGCTGCCGGACCTGCTGGACAAGGCCCGCGCCCAGCTCGACGCGTTCGACGGCACGATCGACGCCATCGTCGGCTACTGGGACTTCCCGGTCAGCCTCATGGTGCCGATCCTGTGCGAGCAGTACGGCCTGCCCTCCGCGTCGCTGGAGGCGGTGCTGCGCTGCGAGCACAAGTACTGGTCGCGGCTGGTCCAGCAGCAGGTGATCGAGGAGTACCCGAGATTCTCGGTGGTCGACCTGACCGACGACGAACCCACCCTCCCGGAGGGCCTGCACTACCCGGTGTGGCTCAAGCCGGTGAAGTCCGCGTCCTCGGCGGGCGCCCACCACGTGGCGAACGACGCCGAGCTGCGCGAGGCCGTGCGCGCCGTGCGGCCGGAGATCGGCCGGGTCGCCGAGCCGTTCACCTACGTGCTCGACATGGTCGACCTGCCGCCGGAGATCGAGGGCGTCGGCGGTGCCATGTGCATCGTCGAGGAGGCCTCGACCGGTGACCAGGTCACCGTGGAGGGGTACGTGCACGACGGCGAGCCGGTGGTCTACGGCGTGGTGGACTCGATCACCTACCCGGGATCGGCGAGCTTCCTGCGGTACCAGTACCCGTCGTCGTTGCCCGAGGACGTCCTGGGGCGGATGGCGGACGTCTCCCGCCGGGTGATCCGCGGCGTCGGGCTCGACCGGACGACGTTCAACATCGAGTACTTCTGGGACGCGGACAAGGACCGCCTGGAGCTGCTGGAGATCAACCCACGGCACTCGCAGTCCCACGCGCGGCTCTTCCAGCTCGTCGACGGCCGCCCCAACCACCAGGTGATGGTCGACCTGGCGCTGGGCCGCGAGCCTGCGATGCCGGAGGAGTCGGGCCCGTACGCGGTCGCCGCGAAGTGGATGCTGCGCCACTTCCGCGAGGACGGCGACGACGTCGTGCGCCGGGTCCCCTCGCCCGAGCAGGTGGCGGACCTCGAGCGGGAGATCCCGGGTGTCACGGTCGAGCCGGTGGTCGCCGCGGGCGAGCACCTGACCGACAAGCACGGGGAGGACGTGCGCAGCGTCGTGCTCGCCCAGGTCCACGTCGGTGGGCGGGACGAGGAGGACCTCGTCGACAAGTACCGGCGCTGCACCGAAGCCCTGACCTTCGAGATCGACGAGGAGTGAGCCCTACCCGATGCGCACCGTCACCTCCCTGCCGCACGCGGTCAGCGAGACCGAGCACCTGTGGATCCCGATGTCGGACGGAACCCGACTGGCCGCCCGGCTCTGGCGCCCGTACTCCTCGGACGACGAGCCGGTCCCCGGGGTGCTCGAGATGATCCCCTACCGCAAGCGGGACCTCACCGCGGTCCGGGACTCGATCCACCACCCGTACCTGGCCGGGTACGGCTATGCGTGCCTGCGGGTGGACCTGCGCGGCAGCGGCGACTCCGAGGGGGTGCTCACCGACGAGTACCTCGAGCAGGAGCTGCGCGACGCCGAGGAGGTGCTCGCCTGGCTGGCCGACCAGCCCTGGTGCACGGGGCGCACCGCGATGATGGGCATCTCCTGGGGCGGGTTCAACGCGCTCCAGGTGGCCGCGCGTCGTCCACCCGGGCTGGACGCGATCGTCACGGTGTGCTCGACCGACGACCGCTATGCCGACGACGTGCACTACATGGGCGGGTGCCTGCTCAGCGACAACCTCTCCTGGGCCTCGACGATGTTCGCGTACACGTCCTGCCCCCCGGACCCGGCGCTGGTCGGCGAGCGGTGGCGGGAGATGTGGCTGGACCGGATCGAGAACAGCGGTCTGTGGCTCGACGAGTGGCTGCGTCACCAGCGCCGCGATGCCTACTGGCGGCACGGCTCGGTGTGCGAGGACTACGCGGCGATCGAGTGCCCGGTGCTCGCGGCCAGCGGGTGGGCCGACGGCTACTCCAACGCGGTGTTCCGGCTGCTCGAAGGGCTCGAGTCGCCGACCAAGGGCCTGATCGGTCCGTGGAGCCACAAGTACCCGCACCTCGGTGAACCGGGGCCGGCGATCGGGTTCCTCCAGGAGGTCGTCCGGTGGTGGGACCACTGGCTGAAGGACCAGCGGGACAACGGCGCGATGGACGGTCCCGCGCTGAGCATCTGGATGCAGGACAGCGTGCCGCCGTCGACCGCCTACGCCGAGCGGCCCGGACGCTGGGTCGGCGAGCCGACCTGGCCCAGCGAGCACGTCGTCGAGGCCGCGCACCCGCTCGCACCGCACCGCATCGCAGCGCAGGACGAGCAGGTCGGCGTCGAGCCGCTCAGCGTCGAGTCGCCGCTGTCGGTGGGCCAGTTCGCCGGCAAGTGGGCCTCCTACAACGCACCTCCGGACCTCCCCTACGACCAGCGGGAGGAGGACGGCGGGTCGCTCGTCTTCGACGGACCGGTGCTGGCCGAACGGCTCGAGCTGCTGGGGGCGCCGGTGGTCGAGCTCGACTTCACCGCGAGCGAGCCGCTCGCCATGGTCGCGGTTCGGTTGTGCGACGTCGCGCCGGACGGCAAGTCCACCCGGGTGAGCTACGGCGTCGCGAACCTCACGCACCACGCGGGCGCCGAGGGGCCCGAGCCCTTGGAACCGGGACGGCGCTACCAGGTGCGGGTGCAGCTCAACGGGATGGCGCAGTCCTTCCCACCGGGGCACAAGGTGCGGCTGTCGATCTCGACGTCGTACTGGCCGCTGGTCTGGCCGTCGCCGCGGTCGACGCGGCTCGCGCTGTACACCGGGACCAGCCGCCTCGTGCTGCCCGTGCGGCACGTCGACCCGTCCGACGACGAGGACGCGCCGACGTTCGAGGAGCCGGAGGGGGCCCCGCCGATCCCGGTGACCTCGGTGCAGCCCGGTGAGCACGGGTGGACCGTGACCCGCGACCTGGCCCGGGACTCCTCGGCCCTCGAGGTGGTGAAGGACCTCGGCATCGTGCACTTCGACGACATCGACCTGTCGGTGACCCGCCGGGCGTTCGAGCGGTACGGGTTCGCCGGGGACGACTTCAACTCCGTCCACGGCAAGACCGACTGGCACATGGGCTTCGCCCGCGGTGACTGGAACGTGTACGTGACGACCCGCACCGTGCTCACCTCGACCGAGGACGCGTTCCGGCTGCACGCCCAGCTCGACGCGTACGAGCGCGACGAGCGGGTCGCCTCCAAGAGCTGGACGAGCGACATCCCGCGCGACCTCATCTGAGTGGCTGCGTGGCGGGAAGCGGGCGCGCACGACGTGCAGCGGAGCCGTAGGGTGCGGCCATGCCCCACGACTCCGCCGCGCGCGGCGACGACTACGCCACCACGCCGAACCGGACCGACCGCGGGATCGGCGTCGGCGTCATGTTGCCGCGCGACCTTCCCGCCGACCAGGTGCTGGCGTTCGCCCGCCGCGCCGACGAGCTCGGGTTCGACGAGCTCTGGGTGGTCGAGGACCTCGGCTTCCACGGCGGCATCGCCCAGGCGGCGACCGCGCTCGCGGCGACCAGCCAGATCCGCGTCGGCATCGGCGTGCTGCCGGTCGCGGTGCGCAACGTCGGGTTCGCCGCGATGGAGATCGCCACGCTCGCGGCCATGTTCCCCGGGCGGCTCGACGTCGGGCTCGGCCATGGGCTGCCCGGGTGGATCCGGCAGGTCGGCGCCTGGCCGGCGAGCCCGCTGACCCTGCTGCGCGAGCAGGCGACGGCGCTTCGCGCGCTCCTTGGCGGTGAGACGGTCAGCGCCGACGGCCGCTACGTCAAGCTCGACCGCGTCCGGATCGAGCAGCCGCCCGCCGTCGTCCCGCCGATCCTGGCCGGGGTTCGCGGCCCGCGCTCGCTCGCGCTCGCGGGGGAGGTCGCCGACGGGACCGTGCTGGCCGAGCCGATCACGCCGGAGTACCTCGCGGTCACCCTCGAGCGCATCGGCGCAGCCCCGGAGCGTCCCGGCCGGCCCGGGCACCGCGTGATCACCTACAACGTCGCCCACGTGGACGACGACGCCGACGCCGCCCGCCGTGCGGTCCGGCCGGGTCTGGAGTGGGTCGGGGAGCCGGACTGGGCGGTGCACATCGACCCGCTGCCGTTCGCCGCGGAGTTCCGCGACCTGCGGGCGAGCAGCGCCGACCGGGAGGACTTCACCCGTCGTCTCCCCGACGAGTGGGTCGACCGCCTGACGATCTCCGGCCCTCCCGAGGCCGCCCGACGCCGCCTGGTCGAGCAGCGCGACGCCGGCGTCACCACCGCCGTCCTCATCCCGTCGGCCCCCGACCCCCTGGCAGCCCTGACCCCCCTCTCCACCCTCCTCCAGCAAGCCCCCCACACCGCAACTTGATCATGCAACTCCGCGGTGATCATGCAATTCAGCAGTGATCATGCAATTCGCCGTGATCATGCAACTCCGCGACGCCGTCGGTGCCGTGCCGCTCCGGGGTGCCGTCCGTACCTCCGACCGCGCGGACTCTGGGGCTGGTGGGGCGCACGGTGCTGAAGTGAAACCACATGCGCCCCGCTCGTCTACTTGCGTCACACGCTCCGCGCGCACGTCGTCGGCCGCGTCTGCTGGATTCAGCAAGTTGGCAGGCGCCGTCCCGTACTTCTCCAAGGAGAGCAAGTACGAACTGCCCTCCTCCAGGGGGAACTGATCGGCTTCTCGCCTCGGGGGTGTCACCCTGGTCTTCCGCAAGAAGATTGACGTTCCGCACCTCGCTGCTGACTGGCGTCCCGGCCACGACGAGACTGGCGGCCGAGCGCAGGCCGTCCAGGGACGAGTACGCCGGATAGTCCAGAACATGTATTCGACCGGCTCGCGCTCGGCCTCGCTCGCCGTTTCGCGAGCAGGAGGGCTCCCTGAAGCCGTTCATGCCGGTGCGCCTCCGTCCTCGTGTCCGGCGGAAGTGTCTCGCATCTTCGTTGCCGGGTGTTCCGGATGCGTCGATGACGTCGGTCCGCGACGTGACCGCAGGGTCCGGATGCCGTCGTGGGCGGCCCGGCGGGCGGCGTCGGGCGTGCCGCCGACGATCTCGGCGACCTCCCTGAAGGTCACTCCGCCGAGGTAGTGGTAGGCGATCGACCATCGCTGACGGTCGGGCAGGGCAGCCACCGCCGCCCAGAGCTCGCGGTCGTCGTCGCCCGGACTCCCGTTGATTGCCGCGCGGTCGGGGAGATGCTCGGCGGGGACCGGTCGCCGTGCTCGGCCCCGGAGGACGTCGATCGCCTTGCGGTGGGCGATGGTGACCAGCCAGGCTTCCACGTTCGCATCCGGAGAAAGGTCCGGGTACGCCTGCAGGGCGGCCAGGAAGGTCTCGGACCACGCGTCGTCGGCATCGACCGGGCCCACGGCCGCGCGGCAGACCCGCAGCACCGTCGGTCCGTGTTCGACGACGACCGACTCGAACGGTGGCAGGCCGACGGGGCTCCGAGCGTTCACCGTGCGGCGACTGCTGCGGCCGTCGCGGCCGAGCTGATCATCGGCAGGTCATGCTCGACGGTCGCGCGGGCTCACGTCGACGGACGGGAGTCGTCGTTGTTCGCCCACGAGGGTGGCGGTGGCGGAGCCGGCGCTGCACCCGGGGGAGGTGGCGGAGCCGGCGCTGCACCCGGGGGAGGTGGAGGGGGCGCGGAAGTCGCAGCACCCGGGGGAGGTGGAGCAGATGCGGCAGCTCCCGGCGGAGGCGGCACGCTGCCGGCCTGGCCGGGAGCGGGTGGCGGCGTTGTCTGCAGCGCGAACGAGCGGATCGAGCCCGCGGCGTCGAGCTCCTGGAGACCGGCCATCACGCGCTCGCGGTCGGCGGCGTCCACCGGGCGGCCGGTGCTCTCCAGGTACGTGAGTACACCCAGGTCACGGAAGTAGCGCTCGGCGTCGGCCGGTCGCGCCCCGCCGCCACCGCTGCCTGCCCCGCTGAGCGCGGAGTCCGCCTTGGTGGCCAGGTCGTTCGCGGCTGCCTTGGCCTTGTCGAGAAAGCCCATCCCACGCTCCTTCGCTCGGGTGAAAATCCGGGATCGGTCCCTCCGGGTTCTCCGCCAAGCCTACGCAGCGGGCCGCGCAGTCGTTAGGGTTCCGACCGGCCCCCGACGGGTCTGCTCGAACGACGACGTCTCGAGAGAAGGGCACCCCCCATGCCGATCCACGGATCTCTCTTCACCGATCACCAGGAGACGACCGCGCAGGACGCGTTCGCCCTGCAGAACAAGAAGCTGCTGAAGATCCAGATGGGCTACGGGCCCGTGTGGACGAAGACCGGGTCCATGGTCGCCTACCAGGGTGACGTGCGGTTCGAGAACAAGGGGTCGGGCGGGCTCGACAAGTTCCTCAAGTCCAAGCTCACCGGTGAGGGCGTCGACCTGATGCAGGCTAGCGGCAGCGGTGAGCTGTTCGTCGCCGACCTCGCCTCGGAGATCCAGGTGATCTACCTCGAGGACGACATGATCTCGGTCAACGGTGCGAACGTGCTGGCGTTCTCCTCGTCGATCGAGTGGGACATCCACCGGGTCCAGGCGCGCGGCGGGATGATGGCCGGCGGCCTGTTCAACGTGTCGTTGCGCGGGACCGGCTACGTCGCGGTGATCACCAAGGGCGACCCGGTCGCGCTCGACGTCGCGGCTCAGCCCACCTTCGCCGACGCCGAGGCGGTGGTGCTGTGGACCTCGGGCGTGAGCATGGACATCAAGGTGGACACCGGGGGCCTGAAGTCGATGCTCCGCGGTGGGTCCGGTGAGCTCATCCAGATGGCGTTCGGCGGCCAGGGCTACGTGCTGATCCAGCCGAGCGAGTCGGTCGTGACCGGCGGCCACCAGGCGACGCAGAAGAGCAGCGGCGGAGGGCTGGGCAACCTGTTCGGCGGCTGACCCGGCCTGTTCGGCGGCTGACCCGGCGTCGGCGCCGTCAGTCCCGCTCTCTCGACGGGCGACGGGACGGCAGGGCTGAACCGCTAGCGACAACGGTGCGGCGGGAGAGCGTGCCGGACCGCGCTCGGGCGCGACTCACCCCGCCGTGGCGCGGGCGTGCGCCGCTACGCGGAGATCGCGAGGTCGGTACGGGCGCCCGTCCGGGCCACGGTCACCGAGGCGACCTCCACGTCGACCTCGACGAGAACGGTCCCGTCCCCGCTCGGGTCCGGGACGGCGATCGCCCGTGCCCCGCAGACGCAGAGGTACTCCGGACCGCCGTCGTCGAAGAACACGCATCTGTGGCTGGTTCTGGTCATGTCCCGAAGGTAACCGCGACCACTGACACGGCCGCGGAGACATGCCGCACGGGCGCCATCTGCAGGGGTGAACCCTCGGGGAGGCCGTACCGCCGTCGTCGGGCGATGCCCTAGGTTGTGGTCACGCCCTGACCCCGGAGTGACCGTGATCCGCTATCTGCCGTTGATCGTCGAGCTGGCCCTGCTGGTGTTCTGCCTGATCGACTGCATCCAGACCGACTCCGGCTCGGTGCGGAACCTCGGCAAGGGCTGGTGGATCGTGTTGATCGTGCTCATCCCGATCGCCGGGCCGGTCGCCTGGCTCGTTGCCGGTCGCCCGACGTCCACCTCACGTCGCCGGGACGTGCCCTGGCCGGCGACGACGACGGCAGGGTTCCCGGAGTACGAACGCCCCCGACCTCCGCGAGGACCGGACGACGACTCCTCCTTCCTCACCTCCCTGGACGGCCCGGACCCGGAGAAGGAGTGGCTGCTCGAGCAGTGGGAGCAGCAGCTCCGGGAGCGCGAGGCCAACCTGCGTGGTGGACAGGACGGTCGGGCCGGCGCGCAGGGCGCGGGCGAGAACGGCGGCGCGGACGGGAACGACGCGACGGAGGCTGCCGACGGCGACCGCCCGGCGAACCCGGCGTGAGCGCGCAGGGTGACCTACGCCGTCGTGCCTTCTGCGCGCCCGTGGTGAAGCGCGCCGTCGTGCTCGCTAGGTCCAGGTGGTGACCCGCGCCGTCGTACCCGTCGCGTCCGACCGGATCTGCAGCAGGTCACCGAGGTGGTTGGCCATCCACAGGCCTCGACCCCTGGACTGACCGGACTCGGGGCTGATCCGTCCGACGAGCGGATCCGTGAGCCGACCGGAGTCACGCACCTCGAACACGAGCGCCCTGGGCTCGGTCCAGTGCCGGAGGTCCCCGCGACCGCCGCCGTGGTCCAGGCTGTTCGCGGCGACCTCGTTGACCGCCACGGTGAGGTCGTCGATGCGGGACGCGGCCAGACCCTCGTCGCCGGCCACCTGCGCGACCCGGTGGCGCACCAGGCTGAGCCCGCCCGCGGTGAACACGAGGCTGCCCGCCTCCGACGACGCCGGGGGCAGCGGATCCGCGATGAGTCGTCGCGCGTAGTCGGGCCCCTCGTAGCCGACGATGTCGGTGGTCGGGCCGATCATGCATGGGTGCGTGCGACAGGCGTGGTTCAGGACCCCGGCTGCGACGGCGTCCGCGTCGTACAGGCACATGAGCGACAGCGGTGCGGACTCGGGGATCGCGAGGTTGAGGACCGCCTCGTGCAGGTGGGCCTCGGCGATCTCGGCAGGCCGGTGGTCGCCCCGGACGGGTTCGGTGAGCGCGCGCAGGCGTGTCGTGGCGGCGGGGTTCGGAGGACGTGAAGGGTGGTGGTCGGGTGTTGGAAGGCCGTTGTGCGCGGGGACGATGTAAGGCGCGGGGGCGGCATCGTGCGCGGGGAGGGCATCGCGTGCGGGGACGGCACCGTGAGCTGCGACCAGGTCCAGCCAGCCCTGGAGCCGGCGCCCGGGACTGCGACCCACGGCGTCCGGGTCCACGAAGCGCACCCTGGCGGCGTCGGCGCCCAGGGCTTCACGCAGCGGGCCGGCGCTGCGAGGCGAGAGTGCGGCGAGGACGTGGTCTCCGGCGGCGAGTCCCTCGCGGACGAACGGAAGCGTGTGATCGAGGAACTGGTCGGTGCCGCTCCACACCACGCCCTCGTGGCGGAAGCCGGCGGGGGTAAGCGGTCGTGCTGCGGCGACGGTGCGGGAGGTCGCACCCACGCGGGAGGCCGGACGAGACGAGGCCGGACGAGACACGGCAGCGCCGACGCCGGAGTCGATCGTCCGGTACACGGGCCACCCCCTCGCTCATGGGCCGGCGTCCGGGTGGCCCGCTAACGCCCGTCCGCGACGCTCCGATCATCGTGGATCGATTCACGCTAACCCGCACGTGCCGCGTCCGGGCGAGCATCCGGGAAGATCACCCGGGTGATTCTCTGGTGGGACGGCGTCGGGCGGGGGAGGATTCCCCGCATGGCCGACGTCGAACCGCAGTCCCCGCAGGAACCCGAGGCGGGCCCCGGCTCGAGTCCCGGCACGCCCTCCGACGCCGCGGGACCGCTGCTCCTCCTTGACACCGCTTCCTTGTACTTCCGGGCGTTCTTCGGGGTGCCGGACTCGATCCGGTCGCCCGACGGAGTGCCGGTGAACGCGGTGCGCGGACTGCTGGACATGATCGCGAGACTGGTCACCGCGCGTCGTCCGTCCCGCCTGGTCGCGTGCTGGGACGACGACTGGCGGCCCGCGTTCCGCGTCGAGGCGATCCCGAGCTACAAGGAGCACCGGCTCGCGGCCGACGGCGGGGAGGAGGTTCCCGACCTCCTGGCGGCGCAGATCCCGGTGATCGTGGAGGTGCTCGCGGCCTTCGGCATCGCGCGGGTCGGAGCTCCCGGCTACGAGGCCGACGACGTGATCGGCACCCTGGTCGCCAGGGAGCTCGCGCGGCCCGACGGCGAGCGGTCGCCGGTCGAGGTCGTCACCGGGGACCGGGACCTGTTCCAGCTCGTGGACGACGCGGCACGCGTCCGGGTGCTGTACCCGACGCGCGGAGTGAGCGACCCGGAGGTGGTGGACCAGGCGCGGCTGGCGGAGCGCTACGGGGTCGGGTCGGGTGCCGCCTACGCGGACATGGCCGTGCTGCGCGGCGACCCGAGCGACGGCTTGCCGGGGGTACCGGGCGTGGGGGAGAAGACCGCGGTGGCGCTGATCCGGCAGCACGGCAGCCTGGCCGGGGTGCTGTCCGCCCTCGAGGCGGGTGACCCGGGGTTCACGCCGGCACAGCGGCGTCGGCTCACCGAGGCGCTGCCGTACCTTGCGGTCGCGCCCGCGGTGGTGCGCGTGGCGCCGGACGCGCCGGTGGGCGAGTTCTCCGACACCTTGCCGCGCGTGCCGGCGGACCCGGACGGTCTGGTCGAGCTCGCGAAGCGATGGGGACTGGGGTCGAGCGTGACGCGGCTGGTGGATGCGTTGGCGGGGTAGGTG
>CAYQFJ010000005.1:38201-52249 GCA_964416715.1 uncultured Actinotalea sp.
ATGGGGACTGGGGTCGAGCGTGACGCGGCTGGTGGATGCGTTGGCGGGGTAGGTGGTCGGTCGATCCTGGCGCGCCCCTGGCGCTCGCCGAGGTGAAATCCGGGGGTTGCGCTCGAACGTATGTTCGAATATTCTGGTGCGGCAGGGATGAGGCGCAGTGGTCGGCCGACGGCAGGGGGTGGGGCAGTGACGGCGATGGTTGCTGAGCGTGGCCCACGAGCGGCCACGTCGAAGCCGGCTGGCACTTCCAGCACGGGCGCGCTGGGGCCGACGGACCGAGCCTGGTCGGGTGGGGGCGGGGGCACTGCAGCGGGTGCGGCCGCTGCAGCAGGTGGTGGTGCAGCTGCCGATCCTGTGACCGTCGATCCCGTGACTGCTGATCTTGGGCCCGCTGATCCCGCGAACGCTGATGGTGGGTCCTGTGATGGCGGGGCCGATCTGGTCCGGCTTGTGACGCGGCTCGAAGGTGTGTTGCGCGATCTCGACGGGGTAGTGGCGGGTGCGGCCGCGCGGCGTGTCGATGGCGGGGCCCGACGCCGGGTCCTCGGTGCGGTGGATCGCGCGACGGCGCTTCTCTCCACCGTGCGCGGCGATCTGCTGATCGCCGAACGCGACTCCGACTCGTGGCGCGGTTCCGGGGATCCGTCGTACGAGGCGTTCCGAGGCCGGACGTCCCGAGGGGGTAGGCGCACGGCTGCGGGCGAGCTGCGTGCGGCCGAGACGTTGGCCTCGATGCCTGCCGTGCGTGAAGCAGCAGCCGCCGGGCACATCACTCCGGGGCACGTGGAGGTGATGGCGAAGGTCGTCGCCGGTGCCGACGCCTCGGTCCGTCGAGCGATGACGTCGCCGGACGGCCAGGCGGAGCTGGTCGGGATTGCGAAGCGCGTGGATGCCACGCAGTTCACGAAGTCGGCAGCCGCCTGGATCGCTGCGCACGACGCCGCCGCGCACGAGCGCGGGCACCAGGCTCAGCGTGCCGCCCGGTTCCTGCACGTGACGGACACGGCGGACGGGACGTATCTCAAGGGCCGTCTGGACGCCATGGCCGGTCATCGTCTGCGGCTCGCGCTGGAGGCGGTCTCGCCTCGCCCGAGCGCCGACGACGTGCGCTCGAGCGAGCAGCGACGTGCCGATGCGCTGGTCGATCTCGGCGAGGCGGTGCTGGCCGACCCCGGCACGACGACGGGCGCATCGGTGCGCCCGCACGTGTCCTTCCACCTCACTGCCGAGACCTGGGCCGCGCTGCGCGCTCAGCGCGGTCGGGAGCGTCTCGAGGACGGTGCCGCCCACGCGAGTGGTGACGAGCCGGACGGCACGGGGCACGGTGTCGCTACCGAGCCGGACGGCACGGGTCACGGTGTCGTTGCCGAGCCGATGCCCGTGGTTCCGGTGACGCTGGACGACGGGTCGACTGTCCCGTCGAGCGAGGTCGCGCGCGCCCTGTGCGACTGCGAGCTGACGCGGATCGTGACCGGCGCCGACGGTGAGCTGCTCGACGTCGGCAGGGCCGCACGCACCTACACCGGCGCACAGCGCCGGGCGGTCATCGCTCGTGATCGGCACTGCGGATGGCCGGGCTGCGCGCAGCCGGCGCGCTGGTGCGAGGTCCACCACATCCGCTGGTGGGACCGCGACGACGGCGCGACCTCGGTGGAGAACGGAGTGCTCCTGTGCAGCTTCCATCACCACGAGGTCCACCGTCGCGACTACACCTTGACCCGACATCCGGGGGCGCCGCCGGGCAGTGGTTCTCCGGCAGGTCGATCACTCTCAGACCCGTCCCTCGCGAACCGGTCACCCGAAGACCGGCTCGTCGCAGACGCGAGCGACGTGGCGTTGGTCCACTACACCGTCCATTCTGGTGACGGGCGACAGGTCGCGCCCGTCACGATCAGGGGGAGTGGGGCGGTGGGTCGCGGTGGCGGATGAGTCGGCCGGAGCCGGGACCGCGTATGCGGTGTTCTTGCGCGGGGTGAACGTCGGCGGGGTCAAGGTCACGAGTGCAGCACTACGGCGGATGCTCGCGGAGCTGCCCGTGGCCAACGCTCGGGCCCTGCTCGCCAGTGGGAACGTCGTCTGCAGCTACGCCGGTGGCGCCACCGAGCTCAAGGAGCTGATGGAGTCTGCGCTCCGGGAGACGTTCGGGTACGACGCGTGGGTGGTCGTCCTGACCGCCGCTCGGCTGCGTGAGCTGCTCGACGAGTGCCCGTACGCGCCGGACGATGCCGAGCGTCACGCGTACGTGACGGTGACCTCGGACCCGGACGTGCTCGACGAGCTGAACGAGGCCGTCGCAGCTGCGGACCCGTCGGAACCGGTGACCCGGTTGGGGCCGGAAGCGGTGGCGTGGACGGCACCGGTCGGTGGGACGCTCGCCACGGCCCGGAGCAAGATTGCCGGCCGGGTGCGCTACAAGGCCGCGATCACCGATCGCAACCTGCGCACGATGATCAAGGTCCTGGCGGCGCTGGATGAGATCGGGTAGCCGGGTCTTCGGCCGGGTGGGGGCGTCGCGGGGACGAGGCGACCGCGTTAGCGGCGGTGACTTGCATCGCGTGGTTGACAGTGACTTGCATCGCGTGATTGACGGTGACCGGCGACGCGTGGTTGACGGTGACCCGCAACGCGTGAGCGGCGGTGACCTGCTGGGCGGGGTGCGTCAGACGAGCGAGCGGAGCTGGTCCACGGCGTCGGGCATGAGCCACCAGACGCCGAGGAGGGCGGCGCCGACGGTGATCACGAGGAAGATCACGACCCAGACCGCGCCGGGCAGGTGGGTGAGGCGGGCGAGCTGGTCCGGGTCGGACGAGCGGCCGCGTCCCTGGCGGCGGGTCCGGGCGACCTCGAGCACGGGTCTCGGAGCGGCCAGGAGAAGGAACCACGTCACGGTGTAGGCCACCGCGGTCTGGACGTTGGAGTCGGCCCACCAGGTCACGACGAACAGCGCCGCGCCGCAGACCAGGACGACCCACAGACCGAACAGGTTGCGGATCTGGAGCAGCATCAACGCGAGGAGCACAAGCAGGGCCCACAGGAGGGCGAGCGGACGGCCGGTCGCGAGCAGCGCCGCCGAGCCGAGTCCGAGCAGCGCGGGCCCGGTGTACCCGGCCATGAGCGTGACGATCATCCCCGGACCGCGGGCACGGCCACGGGAGACGGTCAGCCCCGACGTGTCCGAGTGCAGGCGGATCCCGCTCAGGCTCCGCCCGCTGAGCACCGCGGCGACGGCGTGACCCGCCTCGTGCGCGACGGTCACCACGTGTCGGGTGAGGGGCCACACGGGTGTCACGACGGCGAGCAGCGCGATCCCGGCGCACAGCAGCACCGTGCCGGTCGGCGGCGCCGGGTGCGTGGCCACGATGCGCTCCCAGAGAGCCGCGGCACCGGTGGGCTCGCCCGACGGGGCCGTGATGATCAGCACCGGGCGATCATGTCAGCCCATCCTCCCGGCGCACCTCTCGGCCTGCTGGACCAGTCGACATGCTGGACCTGTCGGCCTGCTGGACCAGTCGACCTGCTGGACCAGGTTGGCTCAGGATCGGGCGGGCGCGCGTTGCGAGCCGTAGTGAGTCAGACGAGGTCCGTGAGGATGGCGCGGTCGGCGTGGGTCGCGTCGTCGACACGGACGGTGTCGGCGTGGGACCTGCCGAGTCGGACGGTGTCGGCGCGGTCGGTGTCGGCGCGGACGGTGTCGGGTCCGGGGAGCTCACGTGAGTACCAGAAGCCCTGGGCCTGGTCGACGCCGAGCTCGGCGAGGATGTCCGCGGTCGGCGAGTCCTCGACACCCTCGGCGACGACGCGCAGACCGAAGGAGTGGGCGAGGTCGACCATCGCCTTGACGACGGTCCGGGCGCGCTCCCGACCGGCCCCGGTGAGGTCGGCCACGAAGACGTGGTCGATCTTGAGCTTGTCGATCGGCAGGTCGCGAAGGTGCGCGAACGACGTCGTCCCGATGCCGAAGTCGTCGATCGCCACCCGGATCCCGGCGTCGGCGAGCTGACGGAGGGCCGGCACCACGCGGCCGGGGTCCACGAGCACCGCCTCCTCGGTGATCTCGACCTCGAGCCAGCGCGGGTCCAGGTCGTGCTCGGCGAGCAGGTCGCGAACCGTCGCGGCGAGCTTGCCGGTCGCCACCGTGTGACCGGACAGGTTGACCGCGATCGGCAGCCGGGTGGCCTCGGGCCACCGGGCGAGCTGGTCGACGACCGCGCGCAACGTGAAGTCGGTGAGCTTGTCGATGAGCCCGGACTGCTCGGCGAGCGGGATGAACACCCCCGGCTCGATCGGGCCGCGCGTCGGGTGCTCCCAGCGCATCAGCGCCTCGAGGCCGACGGTGCGCCCGGTGCGCAGGTCGACCGTCGGCTGGTAGCGCATCGTGAGCTCGTCGCGCCGGGCGAGGGCACGGCGCAGCTCACCCTGGAGCACGAGGCGGGCCGGGCTCGAACCGTCGTCGGCGGCGCTGTAGACCGCGACGCCGGTGCGGCGCTGCTTCGCCGTGTACATCGCGACGTCGGCCTTGCGGATGAGGTCGCCCGCGTCGGTCGCGTGGTCCGGGAGCACGGCGACGCCGATCGAGGTGTCCACGTGCACGCTCATCTCACCGAGGGTGAACGGCGCGTCGAAGGCGCTGCGTGCGCGCTCGGCGAGGTGCTCGGCGTCGTCGACGGACGTCAGACCCGGCAGCAGCACCGCGAACTCGTCCCCGCCCAGGCGGGCCACCAGGTCACGCCCGCGGAAGATCTCCATGAGCCGGGCGGAGATCTGGACCAGGAGCTCGTCGCCGCGCTCGTGCCCGAGCGAGTCGTTGATCTCCTTGAACTGGTCGACGTCGAGCAGCAGGACGCCGACGGAGCCGCCACCGCGCCCCGCGCTGGTCACCGCTCCGTTCAGCCGGTCCAGCAGCATGCGGCGGTTGGGCAGCCCGGTCAGCGCGTCCAGCATCGCGAGCCGGGCGTTCTCGGCCGCGGTGCGCTGGAGCTTGTCCGACGCGTTGTGCACCAGCCGGTACAGCAGCAGCCACAAGGTAAGCAGACCCGCGACGGCGATCACCGCGGTCGACCGCACGAGCTGCCCCTGCGCGGCGGCGGTGGCGGTGCCGTCGATGATGAGCTGGGCGGCACCCACGTGCCGGTCGCCGTAGGTGATCGGGGCGTAGACCTCCAGCACGGGACCGGCGACCCCGACCTCGCTCCCGGGGAGGGTGCGCGTGGTGGTCACGCCGGAGGCGGCCGACGCCACGCGGTCGCCGACGGTGCTTCCGGCAGGCCCCTCGTCCTCGAGGGACGGCGGCTGCGCGGACGGGTCGGCCTGCGCGGTCGAGTCGAAGAGGATCTGGCCGTCGGCGGTCCACAGCCGCAGGTCGACGACCTGCTCCAGTGCGTCGGACAGCGCCTGGAGACGCTCGGCCTGACCCGAGGTGAGCGCACCGGAGGTGTATGCGTCGGCCGGGACGTGGGTCTCGGTGATCCGCGCGACCGCCTCGGCGCTGACCACCCCGGACCGGCCTGCCTGGTCGGTGAGCGCGGCCGACGTCGAGTGGACGAGGTAGAAGCCCACGAGGGCGATGCCGATCATGCTGACCAGTGCGAAACGACGGGTGAGCGACAGCCAACCTCGACCGGACCCCTCGGGTCTCCAGTCGGCGGGGCTCGTCGTCGGCATGCTCGTCTTCACGTCTCCGGGGTCGGCAACATGGGGGCGACCGGGGTCGCCGAGGTGACGGTCCGGGGGGTCCGTCACGGTGCTGCGGCGGGAGCGTCGGGGGATGTCCTGCCTGCCATGACGCTAGGCGTCGCGACGTGGCGGCTCAAGCCGGATCCGCCCCTGAGCGGGAATTTCATCCGTTCGGGAGCCCGATCACCGCGTGTCGCGTGACGGGCATGACCCGAATGGCGTATTGCCGGGCGAGCGGTCGGCCACCGTCCCGAAGGGACTTCGGATATCGCCCCGAGGGGACCTCGGCTATCGCCCCGAAGGGACCTCGGCTACCGCCCCCAGGAGACCTCGATCGAGCTCTCCGCGGGCTCCTCGACCGGGTTCTCGATCGGCTCCTCGACCGAGTTCTCGTCCGAGTCCTGGACGGAGTCGAACCGCGTGCCGAGGAGCCCCATCGCCTCCGAGCCCGGCAGCGCCCGGGCGTACAGCCAGCCCTGCACCGTCTCGCACCCCATGCCGCGCAGGTGGACGGCCTGCTCGACGGTCTCCACACCCTCGGCGACCACGTCCATCCCGAACGCCTTGCCCATCTCGACGATGATCCGCACGAGCTCGGTGGTCTGCCGGTCGACGCCGAGGGCCTGGACGAACGACTGGTCGAGCTTGAGCGCGTCCACCGGGAGGGCGCGCAGCGCGTTGAGCGAGGACTGTCCGGTGCCGAAGTCGTCGATGTGCAGCCGGACGCCGAGATCCCGCAGCGCGACCATGATCTCCTGCGCGGCCCGCGGGTCGGCCATGATCACGGACTCGGTGATCTCCAGCACCAGGCACTCGGCCGGGATCCCGTGCCGGTCGAGCGCGGCGGTGACCGTCGACAGGAGCTGTTCGGACCAGAACTCCCGGTGCGAGAGGTTCACCGAGACCGTCGCGGACCCGTCGTAGGCCGTGCGCCACTCGGCGATCTGCCGGCAGACCGCGTCCACGATCCACTGTCCGAGGGTCACGATCGTCCCGGTCTCGGCCATCACCGGCAGGAACTCGCCGGGCAGCAGGATCCCACGGTCGGGGTGCTCCCAGCGCACCAGTGCCTCGAACTCGGCCAGCGGCGAGCCGTCGAGCCGGACCATCGGCTGGTAGTGCACCGTGAACTGGTTCTCCAGCAGCGCCCGGCGCAGCTCCGTCTGCGCCTGCAGCCGACCCGTGGCCCTGGTGTGCATGGCCGGGTCGAAGACGCTGGCGGTGCCGCGCTCGGTCTCCTTGGCGTTGTACATCGCGATGTCGGCGTCGCGCAGCACGTCCTCGGCGTCGGTGTAGTTCGTGCCGGACGAGGCGACGCCGATGCTCGCGGTCACGGAGACCTCCTGCCCGGCGAGCTGGACCGGCAGGGCGATCTTCTCCTGGATCCGCTCGACGATCGTCAGCACCGCGTCGTCCTGGAGCCCGTACAGCAGCACCGCGAACTCATCGCCGCCGAAGCGGGCCGCCGTGTCGACCGCGCGCAGCCCGTCGCGCAGGCGGTCACCGATGACCCGCAGCAGCTCGTCGCCCATGAGGTGACCCAGGGAGTCGTTGACCAGCTTGAACCCGTCCAGGTCGAGGAAAACGACGGCGAAGGTCACGCCGTCCTCCCGCTGGTGCTGGTCGACGGCCCAGGTGAGCCGCTCGAGGAAGAGACGTCGGTTCGGCAGGCCGGTGACGGCGTCGTACAGCGCGCCCTGGCGCAGCTGCTCCTCGAGCTCCTTGCGTGGGTGGATGTCGGCGAGCGAGCCGACGATGCGACGCGCGCGCCCTCCCGGCTCCCCCACGGGCAGTGCGCGGCACAGCGCCCACCGGTACTCGCCGTCGGGCCACCGAATCCGGTGCTCGACCTCGAAGGGGACCAGGTGGACGGTCGCCTCGGTCATGGCCGCGACGAGCGCCGGGTGGTCCTCCGGGTGGATGGCTACGGTCCACGGGTGCAGCTCTGGAGCACTCGTGCGGCCGGGGTTGCGAGGGCCGGGTGCGACGAGCCGGTCCTCGTCGATGCCGAGCATCGTCTGGAGCCGCTCGGAGTAGTAGCAGGCCTGGGCCTCCAGGTCCCAGTCCCACAGCCCGTCCTCGGTCGCCGCGGTGACCAGCGCGTAGCGCTCTTCGTTGCGCCGCACGTCCACGCCGAGGTTCCACTGCTTGAGGGCCGCGCCGAGCAGTGCCGCCCAGTGGTTGAACATGGCGCGTCCGGTGTTCAGCAGGGAGTCGACGACGCCGACCAGGCACAGCAGGCCGTGGTCGCCGAAGGCGCCGCGCACCGGGACGACGAAGATGACCTCGTCGGCGGTCGCGTCGACCTGGTCGATGATCGCCCGCGGCGGGAAGTCCTCGACCGGGACGTGGGTGCCCACCGGGGCGGTGAGCCGGCCACCGGGGTCGTACGGCTCGGTGAGCAGCAGCCTGCTCTCACCGGGGTCGCCCTCCCACAGGCCGAGGCAGGCCATGCGGACCGAGAGGTTGCGCAGCCAGCTCAGGTCGCGCGGGTCGGTGTCGGCCTGGGCGAGCAAGGCCATGCCGACGTTGTACTGCTCGTCGAGCGACCTGGTGAGCCGCTGTGCGCGTGTGTTCTCGGCGTTGACCTCGAGCTGCACGAGCTGAACGGTGGTGCGCGCCATCACGTAGGCGACGACGTCGGCCCCGGGCGAGCCGCTCCGCTCCAGGGTGGAAGACCACTCGAGGCACCCGGCGGTCACCGTGTGGGTGAACCTCTCCACCGTCTCGGGGGCCGGCGCCGTCGGGAACAGCCGGGTCAGGGTGGACTCGATCACCCGGTCCAGCGCGTCCCGGTCGGCGAGCAGGTCCACCGGTGGCCCCGCCGCGGGCTCCGCTCCGGTCGGGGCCGAGGGGGTGAGGTCGGTGAGGTCGGTGAGGTGCGCGGCGAGCGCCTCGACCATCGCCCGGCCCTCGGCGACGCCTTCGGGCGTGACGACCCCGGCGGACTCGGCGCCCCGGGCTCCGGCCGGCATGGCCCCCGCCCCGCCCGCACAGCCGCAGGACCGGCGCGGGATGAACGTCGAGGGGGTCCTGTGCCGTCGCCTGGGGGCCGGCTCTCCGGCCAGCTCGCCCATCAGCAGGCGGGCGGCCAGTGCCCCCTGCCCGCGGACCCGCTGGTTGACGGTGGACAGGGGCGGCGTGCTGTGCCACCCGTCGGGGATGTCGTCGAACCCCACGATCGCGAGGTCGTCCGGGAGCGTGACCCCGTCGGCGGTGAGGGCCTGCATGAGGCCGAGCGCCACCCGGTCGGTCGCCACGACCACGGCCGTGAGCTCCGGCATCGCGGCGCGCACCACGGTTGCCGCCTGGGCGCCGCCGCTCTCGACGTGGTCGACGGTCGGGACGACGAACCGCGGGTCGACCCGCAGCCCGTGCTCCTCCATCGCGTCCCGGTAGGCGTCGTGCCGCTCACGCATGTCCGCCTGGCCGGTGTTGCCGACGAACCCGATGTTGGTGTGACCGTGGCCGATCAGGTGGGCGACGGCGCTGCGCACCCCGGTCCGGTTGTCCGTCATGACCGAGGGGGTCGTGCCCAGGTCGTTGCTCACCAGGACGACCGGCTTGGCCGCGGCCAGGAGCGGCTCGACCATCGGTGCGATCCCGGACTCGGTGATGGTGATGAAGCCGTCGATGTGCGTGTGGCCGATCGGGTCGCCCATCCGGGACGGCGGGGCGAGCTCGTCCCCGGTCTCGCCGGCGTCGCGGGTCTGGATGAGCGTGACGCGGCCGCCCGCACCGGCGACCTCCTCGAGGACGCCCAGGAGCACGTCCCCGAAGTAGAAGCCGCCGGCGACGGGTGCCAGCACGCCGATGTGAGTCATCCGGTCGCCACCGGTTGCTCCGGGGCCCTGGGCCCCTCTCCCACCGGGTGCAGCCCGGCACCGAGCATCTTGGCCGCCTGGTCGCCGGGTACCGCGCGTGCGTACAGCCAGCCCTGCGCGGTGGTGCAGCCCAGGTCGGCGAGGCGCTCGGCCTGCTCGACGGTCTCCACGCACTCGGCGATGACGTCCAGGCCGAGGGCGCGGCCCATGTAGAAGATGGTCGCGACCAGGTCCTCGGTGCGCTCGACGTCGGCGACCTCACGGATGAACGAGCCGTCGATCTTCAGTGCGTCCACCGGCAGGGTGCGCAACGCGTTGAGCGAGGACTGCCCGGTGCCGAAGTCGTCGATGTGCAGCTCGACACCGAGCTCGTGCAGCGCGGCGAGGATCTCGCGGGCGCTCTCCAGGTCGGTCATGATCACGGACTCGGTGATCTCCACGACCAGGCCCGACGCCGGGACGTGGTGGCGGTCCAGTGCGCCGCGGATGGTGGGGATCAGGTCCTCCGACCAGAACTCGCGGTGCGACAGGTTGACCGAGACGGTCGCCGCGCCGTCGTGCACCGAGCGCCATCGGGCGATCTGACTGCACACCTCGTCGATGAGCCAGGTGCCCAGCGCGACGATCGCCGCGTTGTCCTCCATCGCCGGCAGGAAGGCGCCCGGCATCAGCAGGCCACGCTCGGGGTGCTGCCACCGGACCAGGGCCTCGAAGTGCGCGACCGTCGAGCCGTCCAGCGGGACGATCGGCTGGTAGTGGACCACGAACTGCTGCTCCGCGAGTGCGGCGCGCAGCTCGGCCCGCACCTGCAGGCGGCTCCGCGCCGCGGCGTGCATCAGCGGGTCGAACATGGAGGCCGAGCCCCGTTCGGTGGACTTGGCGTCGTACATCGCGATGTCCGCGTCGCGCAGCACGTCCTCGGCGTCGGTGTAGCCGGTCCCGGAGGTGGCGATGCCGACGCTCGCGGTGACCGCGACCTCGTGCTCGCCGAGCAGGACCGGCTCGGCGATCCGGGACTGGATGCGGTCCACGATGACGAGCACCTCGTCCGGGTCGGGGTCGCTCAGCAGGACGGCGAACTCGTCGCCGCCGAAGCGCGCCGCGGTGTCGACCGAGCGCAGGTCGTCCTGGAGCCGGTGGGCGATCACCCGGAGCAGCTCGTCACCCATGAAGTGCCCGAGGGAGTCGTTGACCAGCTTGAACCCGTCCAGGTCGAGGAACACCACTGCGAACGCCGAACCCGGACGACGTCGCGTGGTGGCGACGACGCCGTCCAGCCGGTCCAGGAACAGGCGCCGGTTCGGCAGCCCGGTGACCGCGTCGTACAGCGCACCCTGCCGGAGCTGCTCCTCGAGCTGCTTGCGGTCGTCGATGTCGCTCAGCGACCCGACGAGCCGGCTCACCGGCTCGGTGCCCTCCGCGACGCCGACGCACCGGGCCAGCACCCAGCGGTAGTCGCCGTCGGGCCGGTGCAGCCGGTACTCCCACTCCACGGGCTCGCCCCGCAACGACATCGCCTTGCCGAGCGCCACGTTGACGGCTTCCTCGTCGTCCGGGTGGACCGCGGCGGTCCAGTCCGCCACCGGGACGGTCGAGTCCTCGTCCGCGCGGCCCAGGCCGAGCAGCTCGCGGCACCGGTCGGAGACGAAGATCCGCTCGGCGCCGAGGTCCAGCTCCCACTGTCCTTCGTTGGCGGCGCGGGAGGCCAGGGCGTACCGCTCCTCGCTGGCGCGCACGGCCTGCTGGAGCGCACGTTCCTCCAGGGCGGAGGCGAGCAACGTGGCCCAGTGGTGGTAGGTCTCACGCGCCGACGTCGTCTCGATCGCGCTGACGACGGCGAGCAGTCCCCAGTCCCGTTCCCTGGTCCGGACCGGGACGACGACGGTGAGCCGCTGCTGGGCCGGGTCGGCCGAGAAGCCGAGGTCGCAGGGGAACTCGGTCACGGTGGTCGAACGGCCCACGGCCACGTCGAGCGCGTCGTAGCGGTCGTACACCCCCGCGACGGTGAGCCGCTCGGCGGACGGGTCGGTGTCCCACAGGGCGAGGACCCCGGCCGGGACGTGGGTCCCGGCGAGCCAGCCGAGCTCGTGCGGGTCGGTGCCGGTGACGTCCAGCAGCGCGGCGTCCACCGTGAACTGCTCCTCGAGCTGGGACTCGAACGCGGAGGCCTGGGCGAGGAACGAACCGGTGTGGAGGTGGGCCAGGCCGTCCAGCAACCGCCGGGCGACCTCGTCCGACGCCGTGCGCCGGACGAACCCCATGAGCGCCCGGGCGAGCTCACGCAGCGTCGTCGGGTCCGGCGCCATGTCCCGCACGCGCTCGATCAGCACCTCGACGTCGGACCACGGGCGCGGCTCGTCGGAGGAGGTGTGCCGCTCGACCTCCGCGACGACGGCCTCGACCTCGGACCGCATGGCGTCGTCCCCGCTCCCGGGCCGCGCGGGGAACGGACGGCGGAGCCGGTCGACGATCTTGCGCCGCACGGCCCGGTACTCCTCGGCTTCCGCGCCGTGCTCGCGCCGCTCCAGCGCCTCGTCCAGGTTCCGGGTCGGCGAGCAGCCGCACGAGGCCCGGGGGATCAGCGTGGCGGCCGTCGTGTGCGGCTCGGGCGGTACGTGCTCACCGCGGATCGCCCGGAGGGTGAGCCGCGCGGCCAGTGCGCCCATCTCGTCGAACGACTGGTGCACGGTGCTCAGCGGCGGCGCGGTGTACGCGGCCACCTCGATGTTGTCGAAGCTGACCACGGCGAGGTCGGCCGGTACGTCGAGACCGGCGGCCCGGGCGGTCTCGAGCAGGCCCGTGGCGTTGCGGTCGGTGGCGACCACCAACGCCGTCGGTCGGTCGGTCGCGGCCAGGAGGTCGGCCGCGGCGCGCTGCCCCCCGGTCTCCGCGTTGTCCGGTGCCCGGTAGAGGTGTCGCGGGTCGGCTTCCAGGCCGTGGCGCTGTAGGGCCTGGAGGTAGGCGGCGTGGCGCGCGGCGACGTCCGCCTGGGCGATGTTGCCCATGAACCCGATGCGGGTGTGACCGTGCCCGACGAGGTGCTCCACGGCGGCGTCGATCCCGCCGTGGTTGTCCGGCTGGGCGCTGGGCGCGGTGAGGCCGTCGAGCTCGGTGCTGGCGATCACCACCGGGATGCCCCGGTCCTGGAGCCGGCGCAGGTAGGAGGCCCGGACCGCGGTGGTGATCGAGATGGCGCCGTCGACGAGGGCCCAGTCCACGGGCAGCGCGAACGGAGGCGCCTCGCCGAGGACGTCGCTGGTAGCGCCGAGCTCGAGCGTCTGCACCAGCACGATCTGCCCGTCCGCCGCGGCGACCTCACGAGCGATCCCGCTGAGCAGCGCGCCGAAGTAGTAGCCGCCGGTGCTCGGGGAGAGGACCAGCAGCGTCGGTCCTCCGTCGTTCACGGTTGCCTTCCTCGGGGTCGTCGGGCGCGGTGAACTCCGCTTGAAGTCTCTATCGGCCGTGCGTGACGAGTTCTGAACGAGGGTGGGCGATCGGCGCTCGCGGACCAGGAGGGCGGGTACTTGTCCGTGCGCCGGCCCGGGCACTGGCGCGGTTGCTCGCCGAATGGTGGCACAATGGGCCGCGAGCGTCATGCGTCCTCGCGTGCGCTACGTCGTGGAGCACCGGCGGGACTGCCTCGGGCAGAGCCCGGCACAGCCGCCGCGAGCCCCGACCCCTGACCACTCTTCGCCGGAAAGGCGCTGTTCACATGCCCACGTTCTCCTCCCTCGGCGTGCCCGAGGTTCTGGTCCGCTCTCTCGCCGCGCGCGAGATCAGCGCACCGTTCCCCATCCAGACCGCGACGTTGCCCGATGCGCTCGCCGGTCGCGACGTGCTCGGCCGGGGTCGCACGGGCTCCGGGAAGACGCTCGCCTTCTCGCTGCCGATGGTCGCCCGGTTGGCCCGGCTCGTCGAGGCCTCGGCCGGTCGTCCCGCCCGGCGTCCGCGCCGCCCGCGTGGCCTGGTACTCGCCCCGACCCGCGAGCTGGCGACCCAGATCGCGGCCACCCTCGAACCGTTGGCCGAGTCCGCGGGCCTTCGGGTGACCACGATCTTCGGCGGTGTCTCCCAGCACCGGCAGGTCGTCGCGCTCGAGGCGGGTGTCGACGTCGTCGTGGCCTGTCCCGGCCGGCTCGAGGACCTGCTGGGGCAGAAGCTGCTCACCCTGGACGACGTCGAGGTCACCGTCCTGGACGAGGCCGACCACATGGCCGACCTCGGATTCCTGCCCGGCGTGCGGCGGATCTTGTCCGCGACGCCCGCCGGCGGGCAGCGGCTGCTGTTCTCGGCGACCCTCGACCGTGGTGTGGACCGGTTGGTGCGGGAGTTCCTCGACCGCCCGACCACCCACTCGGTGGACTCCGCGGAGTCGCCGGTCGCCACCATGACCCACCACCTGTTCACCGTGGACGGGGCGGACACCAAGCGTGCGGTGGTCCACCACCTCGCCTCGGGGATGGGCAGGCGGCTGCTGTTCACGCGCACCAAGCACCAGGCGAAGAAGCTCGCCAAGCAGCTCACGGCGGCCGGGATCCCGGCGGTCGACCT
>CAYQFJ010000006.1:0-49514 GCA_964416715.1 uncultured Actinotalea sp.
CCGCGGCGGGGTCAGCGGAGGGTGAGCTGTCGGGCGACGAGGCCCGCGCGGGCGCGCCGCTCGTTCGCGGACAGCGGCTCGGTGACCGCCAGCGCCTCGTCCAGCCGACCCTCCAGGGCACCGACCTGCGCGTCGAGGTCCTCCGGGTCGATCCCCTGCGCCAGGTCCCACACCGGGACGATGATCCCGCAGGAGCGGAAGGCGCCGATGAACTTGCCCTGCTCGCCACCGTCCAGGCCGGACTCGCGCCGGGCGTGCAACCGGGCCAGCGCGTCGACGAAGTCCTGCTCGTCGTGCGGCACCGCCCAGCGCAGATACTCCCGGTCCCCCATCCGGGTCCAGTAGGCGGAGTCGACCGAGGTCAGCCGCCGGGTGGGGACGATGGTCTCGTTCATCTCCTCCAGCGAGGCACGCGCCTCGGCGGGCAGGTCGGTGCCGTCCGCGGTCCAGAAGTCGAAGCCGTCGTGCACGGTCACCTCGAACGGCACCGTGAGGTCGAGGACGTCCTGCAGCCGCGGACCTGGCTCGGGCAGCGGGGCCGAGGTGATCGGCGTACCCACGGGCAGCTCGATCGCCCGCAGCAGCAGGTCCGCCAGGTCGCGGGACGCGTCCCCGGAGCCGGCGTGCTGCTGCAGGCCGATCATGATCGCTCCGTCACCGCGGTGCAGCGCGGGCCAGGCCATCGGCAGCACGGTGGCGACGACGACGTCCCGAGAGCCGTGCTCCTCCGTCGTCCGGGCGGTCGCGGTCGCCGCCGGGACCACCTCGCGCATCGCCACCCAGTCCGGCTCGCCCGGCAGGCCCTCGAAGGGACGCAGCACGAAGTCGACGCTCGCTCTCTTTGCCATGGTCAGCGAGCGTACCGGCCGCTCCGGGGTGTCGCCGTCCGCGGTCGCTGGTGCGAGGATCGGGGTCATGCACCCGCGCGCCGGAACCCCCGCACTGCCCGAGGACCTGATCGACGTCGACGCCGTCGTCGGCGCGTACTACGACCGCTCGCCCGATGCCGACGACCCGGCCCAGCAGGTCGTGTTCGGTACCTCCGGGCACCGCGGCTCCAGCCTGGACTCGGCGTTCAACGAGGCGCACATCGTCGCGATCACCGCGGCGATCATCGAGTACCGCCGTAGCCAGGGCACCGACGGGCCGCTGTTCCTCGGCCGGGACACGCACGCGTTGTCCGAGCCGGCCTGGCGCACGGCCCTGGAGGTGCTCGCCGCCGCCGAGGTCGAGGTGCACGTCGACGCGCGGGACGGGTACACGCCCACCCCCGCCGTCTCGCACGCGATCCTGCTGCACAACGGTGCGGGGACGGCCGAGGGCGTGCGCACCACCGCGCGGCCGGACGGCGGCACCGGCCTGGCGGACGGCATCGTCGTCACCCCTTCGCACAACCCACCGCGGGACGGCGGCTTCAAGTACAACCCCCCGCACGGCGGCCCTGCGGACACCGCGGCGACCACCTGGATCGCGGACCGCGCGAACGCCCTGCTGCGCTCCGGCGTCGGCTCCGTACCGCGTCTCGCCGTGGAGGCGGCGCTGGCCGCCCCCACCACCCGCCGGCACGACTTCCTGTCCGCGTACGTCGACGACCTGCCGAACGTGCTGGACCTGGAGCTGGTCCGCGCGTCGGGCGTCCGCATCGGAGCCGACCCGATGGGCGGGGCCTCCGTCGACTACTGGGGTGAGATCGCCGAGCGGCACGGTTTGGACCTGACCGTCGTCAACCCGCGGGTCGACCCGCGCTGGGCGTTCATGACCCTGGACCGGGACGGCAAGATCCGGATGGACTGCTCCTCGCCGATGGCGATGGCCTCCCTGGTCACCGCGATGTCCGGGCACGGCGCCGAGGGCGCCTCCCCGTACGACGTCGCCACCGGGAACGACGCCGACGCCGACCGGCACGGCATCGTCACCCCCGACGCCGGTCTGATGAACCCCAACCACTACCTCGCCGTAGTGATCGACTACCTGTACGGGGGGGCGCGGCCGGACTGGTCCGAGCGGGCCGCCGTCGGCAAGACGCTCGTCTCCTCCGGGCTGATCGACAAGGTCGCCGCGGCGGCCGGGCGACGGCTCCTCGAGGTACCGGTCGGGTTCAAGTGGTTCGTTCCGGGCCTGCTGGACGGCTCGGTCGGCTTCGGCGGGGAGGAGTCCGCCGGTGCGTCGTTCCTGCGCCACGACGGCACGGTGTGGACCACGGACAAGGACGGCATCCTGCTGGCCCTGCTCGGCGCCGAGATCACCGCCCGCACCGGCTCGTCGCCGTCCCAGCTCCACGCCCGGCTGGTCGAGCGGCACGGGGAGTCCTGGTACGCCCGCACCGACGCCCCGGCGGACCGCGAGCAGAAGGCCGCGCTGGCCGCACTGCGCCCCGAGCAGGTCACCGCGACCGAGCTGGCCGGCGAGCAGATCACCGCGCGCCTGGTGGAGGCCCCGGGCAACGGTGCGGCGATCGGCGGGCTCAAGGTGACCACGCCGAACGCGTGGTTCGCGGCGCGGCCGTCGGGCACCGAGGACGTGTACAAGGTGTACGCGGAGTCGTTCGTCTCCGCCGACCACCTGGCCCGGGTACAGCGCGCCGCACAGGAGCTGGTCACCCGCACGCTCGACGGCTGACGTGCTGGGCCCCTACCGTCAGATCCTCGCGCGGCCCGGGGCGACGGCGTTCTCCACCGCCGGCGTCATCGCGCGGCTCCCGATGTCGATGGTCGGCATCGGGATCGTGCTCATGGTGTCGACGGTCTACGGCTCCTACGGGCTCGCCGGGCAGATCGCGGCGGCGCAGATCATCACGCACGCGCTGTGCGCACCGCAGATCTCCCGGCTGGTGGACCGCCACGGCCAGGCGCGGATCATGCGCCCGGCCATCGTGGTCTCCGCGATCGGCATGGGCGGGCTGGTCGCCGTCGGGGCCACGGCCGGCGCCCCGTGGCTGCTGGTGCTGTTCGCCGTGGTCACCGGGGCGAGCATCGGCTCGGTCGGTGCGCTGGTGCGGGCCCGCTGGTCGGCGATGCTCACCGAGCCGCGGGAGATCCACACCGCGTACTCGCTGGAGTCCGCGCTGGACGAGGTCTGCTTCGTCGTGGGCCCGGTGCTCGCGACCGTGCTCGCCACCGAGGTGCACCCCACCGCCGGGCTCGTCGTCCCGCTGGTGGCCGTCCTGGGCGGCGGGTCCTGGCTGTTCGCGCAGCGCGCCACCGAACCGGCGACCTCGGCCCGGGTCGCCGGGGTGCGCGGACGGCACGTGCTGCGCTCCGGCGGCGTCGTCGTCGTGGTCGTGGTGTTCATCGCGCTGGGCACGATCTTCGGTGCGACCGACGTCGCCACGGTCGCCTTCGCCGAGGAGCAGGGCGACAAGGGCGCGGCCGGGTTCCTGCTGGCGATCCTGGCCGCGGGCTCGCTGCTCGGAGGGCTGGGCTACGGCGCGCGCCACTGGCTGAGCCCGCTGTGGAAGCGGTTCGCGATCGGCATGATCGTCCTGGGCCTGGGCGTGTGCCTGTTCGTCCTGGTCACCGAGATGGTGGGGATGGGGCTGGTGATGTTCGTCGTCGGTTTCGCGATCGCGCCGTCACTGATCAACGGCAACGCGCTGGTGCAGCAGATCGTCCCGCACGAGCAGCTCACCGAGGGGCTCACCTGGGTGGGGACCGCCCTCGGCGTCGGGGTGTCGCTGGGGTCCTCGGTGGCCGGCGTGCTCATCGACGCCGACGGCTCGCACGGCGGCTACCTCGTCGTGGTCGGTGCCGGGGTGGCCGCGGTGGTGGCCGTCCTGGCGACGCTCCGGACGCTGCGGCGGGGGGAGCGGACGCCGACGCTCGGCTGAGGCGGACGCCTCAGGTGCGCTCGGCGCCCTCGGCATCCACGGTGCGTCCCGCGTCCACCGTCAGCAGTCGACCCGCCTCGCCCGGGTCCAGCCGGACGGCGAGCAGGAAGCCCTGGCCGTCGTCACCGACCAGGTCCACCAGCTCCACCAGCTCCGGCGTCGTCTCGATGCCCTCGCCGACCACGCTCATGCCCAGACCGTGCGCCATCGCCACGACGGCGGTGACCACGCCGCGCTCGTCCGCCGGCGCGTCCAGCGGGCCGGGGCCGACCACGCCCACCGGGACGTACGGCAGGGCGGCCAGGGAACGGTAGGTCGACCCGAAGTCGTCGACGGCGAGCCGCAGCCCGGCCGCGGTCAGCTCCAGCAGGAGGTCCCGCGCGTCGGGGACGTCGTGGACCAGGGCGCGCTCGGTCAGCCCCAGTCGCAGCACGTCCGGGGCCAGCCCGTTCCGGTCGAGCGTCCCGAGCACGCGCTGGGTGAAGCCCGGCTCACGCAGCTCGTCGCCGGTCACGTGCACCGCCATCAGCAGCGAGGCCTCGGTGGGCGGCCGGGTCGCCTGCCACCGGGCGAGCTGCGCGCAGGCGTTCTCCAGCACCCACGCACCGATCCGACCGACCAGGCCGCGCTCCTTGACACCCGCCAGGAACTCCTCGGCCTCCAGCAGACCGCGCGTGGGGTGATCCCAGCGCGCCGAGGCCTTGAAGCCGAGCACGCGCTGGTCGCCCAGCGACAGCAACGGCCGGTAGACCAGCCGCAGCTGGTCGGCGTCGACCGCCGAGCGCAGCTCCCGCTCCAACCCGGCACCGGGGGCGGTCACCTGCGCCTCCGGGTCGAAGACGGTGTACCGGTTGCGGCCGGAGTCCTTGGAGCGGTACATGGCCGAGTCCGCGGACCGCAGCAGCATGGACGCGGTCGTGGAGGCGTCGTCCGCGACGACGGCGCCGACGCTGGCCGAGAGCCGCACGGTCAGCCCCGCCTCGTGGTACGGCGAGGCCAGCACCCGCACGATCCGCTCGGCGATGTGCTCGACCCCGGTCTCGTCGGCGAGCGAGTCACACAGCAGCACGAACTCGTCCCCCCCGAGCCGGGCCACGGTGTCCTGGCGGCGGGCGACCCGCTCCAGACGGCGGGCGAACTCGACGAGCACCCGGTCACCGACGTCGTGCCCGTAGGTGTCGTTGACCTCCTTGAAGTGGTCCAGGTCCACGAAGAACAGGGCGACCCGGCCACCGGCGCGCTCCAGCCTGCCCAGCGCCTGCTCGAGCCGGTCGGTGAGCAGGTAGCGGTTGGCCAGGCCGGTGACCGGGTCGTGCATCGCCTGGTGCGCGAGCGCGAGCTCGGCACGCTTGAGGTCGGAGACGTCCCGGGTCGAGGCGAGCACCCCGACCACCCGGCCCTCCGCGTCCCGCTCGGCCGTCAGGGAGGTGTGGAACCAGGACTCCACGCCCACGGCGTCGGGCACCGAGAACTCGATCTCGTCCGGCTCGCCGGTCTCGGCCACCCGCGCCAGCGCGGGCTCCCAGACCGAGAGCGGTCCCGCGGCCATCCCGGTCTCCCGGTCGGTACGGCCCAGCAGCTCGGCCATGGACGCACCGCGGGACCGCTCGCCGGCCGGGTTGATGTACTCGTACCGCAAAGACCTGTCGTACTTGGCGATGGCGTCGGTCGAGCCGTCCAGCACCGCGCGCAGGCGAGCCTCGACCCGTCGCAGGTCCTCGTTGGCGACCTGCGCCGCCTCGGCCAACCGGGCCGCCTCGCGCTCGGCGAGCACCAGCGGCGTCACGTCCCGCGAGATCCCGAACGTCCCGATGATCTGCCCGTCCGGGTCGAACAGCGGGAACTTGCTGCTGGAGACCCAGATCTCGTCCCGGCCGGGCCGACGGTGACACTCCTGCTTGTTCAGCAGCGGACGACCGGTCCGGGCGATCTCCGCCTCGTCCGCCAAGGTCTCCGCCGCGTACTCGGCGTCGAACAGGTCCGCGTCGGAGAGCCCGACGAGCTCGGCCTGCGTCATGTCGTTGGCACGCGCGCAGCCGAGGCTGACCCGGACGAACCTGCTGTCCAGGTCCTTGAAGTAGATGATCTCCTCGGACGTGTCCAGCAGGTTCCGCGCGCAGACCTCGTCGACCTCGGATGGTGTCATGGACGACCACGAGGAGGGAGGTGGTTCGTGGCTCATCCTCGTGCCTGACCTCACCGGAGCGTGTGTGCTTGCGCCGAGGCTACTGGACAGTCGTCGCCCAACGGGGCATATGTGGACAAGTATTCGCCCGCACGGTCACCCGTTCAGGTGGGCGCGATGCTCCGATCGGGCGCCCCGGTACCCCCGATCAGATCAACGTCCGACCAGATCGACGTCCGATCAGATCGACGTCCGGTCAGGTCGGCGGCCCACCAGGTCCGCTCCCGATCAGGTGAACGAGGCACCGAAGGCCGCCCCGAGCACGTAGGTGATGGCGGCCGCCCCGGCACCGATGGCGAGCTGACGCAGCGCGCGCCGTCCGGGCGGGCCGCCGGAGATCAGCCCGACGACCGCGCCGGTCACCAGCAGCGCCGCACCGACGCAGACCGCCGCCACCACGAGCGCGGTCGTACCGGCCAGGCCGAACACGTACGGGAGCACGGGGACGGCCGCGCCCGCGGCGAAGAAGCAGAAGCTCGCGGCGGCCGCGCTCACGTCGGTACCGACCACCTCGTGCTGCTCCTCCTCCCGGCCGACGCCGCCGTCGTCGTGCTCACCGGTCGCCCGCTCGAGCCCGGCGAGCACCTCGGCCGCCTTGCGCCCGGCCTCCGGCGCGGGCATCCCTCGTGCGCGGTAGACCAGCGCGAGCTCGTTCGCGTCGACGTCGAGGTGCGGCAGCGCCCGGGTGGCCGCGGGGCTCGGGGTCGACGCCGCGAGCAGCTCGCGCTGGGAGCGCACCGAGATGAACTCACCCGCCGCCATCGACAGCGCGCCGGCGAGCAGCCCGGCGAGCCCGGTGAGCAGCACCGTGCCGGAGGCGGTACCGGCCGCGGCCACCCCGATGACCAGCGCGAGATTGGAGACCAGGCCGTCGTTCGCACCGAAGACGGCGGCCCGGAAGTTCCCCGAGAGGCGCTTGCGGCCGCGGGCGGCCAGCGACCGCACGACCTCCTCGTGGATGCGCTCGTCGGCGACCATCGCCGGCGGGGCGTCCGCGGCGACCTCGTAGGTCGCCCGCGCCTCGGACCGCTGCGCCAGCGCCAGCACGAACACCGAGCCGACGTGCCGCGCGAGCCAGGAGAGCAGACGCAGCTTGAGCGAGCCGCGCGGCCGGCCCTCGCCGTGCTCGCCGAGGAGCTGCTCCCAGTGCGCGGCGTGCCGGCCCTCGGCCTCGGCCATCGCCAGCAGGATCTCCCGCTCCTCGCCGCTGCGGTGCCGCGCGAGGTCCCGGTAGACGGCGGCCTCGGCACGTTCGTCGGCCAGGTACCGACGCCACCGGCGAACGTCCGCAGGATCAGCAGTCACGCCAGCATGCTCCCACGGGGCCGATCCGGTGAGGTTTCGGTCGCGGATCACGACCGAAACCTCGCGCGCTCGGCCGGTGGGGTGGGGCGGGGAGGGGTGCGACGGGTGAACGGCCAGGTCAGGCGTCGCCGTGGAGGGAGGGGCCCAGCTCCTGGCGGCTGCGGATGCCGAGCTTGGTGAAGACCCGTGACAGGTGACTGTCGACGGTGCGGACGGAGACCGTCAGCCGCTCGGCGATCGCCCGGCTGCTCAACCCGCCGGCGGCCAGGCCCGCGATCTCGCGCTCCCGCCGGGTCAGCACGGTGCTGGCCCGGGCGGTGGGCAGCCACAGGCCGCAGCGCGCCAGCTCCCGGGCGGCGATCTGGACGAGCTGGCCGTCCCCTGCGACGACCGCCTCGGCGTGCGCGACCAGCGCGCGCATCCGCGGGGCGTCGACGTGCGGGAGCAGCTCACCCATCCGGGCCAGGACCGCGGCGTCGGTCGGCCCGGGGCTGCCGCACAGGTGCCCGGCCAGGATCGCGCGGTGCAGCGCCTCGAGCTCGGTCCGGTGCAGTCCCCGCTCCGCCGACCACCGGGCCAGCCGGACGGCGTCGGCGTGCAGGCTCGGGCTGCCCAGCCACGACCGGGCGTCCACCAGGTGAAGGCGCAGGTCCGACTCGGTCACCGCGGACATCCGCAGGGGCGTCGCCTGCGCGGCGTCGATGAGCTGCCGAGCACCCGTCGCGTCGCCGGCCGCGGCCGCGGCGTGCGCCTCGGCCGCCAGTGCGTAGGCGGCTACTCCCGCGGGGTCCAGGACGGCGTACCGCGCGCTGGCGACGTGGTGCTGACGCAGCGCGTCGCTCCACCGGCCGTGCGCGGCGGCGGCCAGCGCGAGCCCGAGGTTGCCGAAGGCGTCGCTGGCGTTGATCCGCGCCCAGGTGGGGTCACCGGGCTGCTGCAGGGCGACGGCCTCGGTGACCTGACCGGCCCACAGGTGTGCCGCGAACTGCGCGATCTGGATCTCCGCGGTCAGCCAGGTCGCCTCGCCGCGACGCCCGGCCGCTGCGCGGCACGACCGGACCGCGAGCTCCACCGCCTCGTCGAACCGGCCCATCTGCGCCAGGCCGAAGATCGCGGGGTTCGCCAACCGCAGCGTCCCGACCGAGGCCCGCTCGGTGGTCCGCAGGATCTCCAGCATGGGGTCGAGCGCCTCGGTGAACCGCCCGGCACGCGACAGGTGGACCAGCCGCACGACCTCGAGCACCGGCCGGCCGTCGTCCCCGACGACCTCCGGCGGCCGGGATCCGGCGCCGTCGGCCCGTGCGCGCTCGATCCGCGCCAGGGCGGTGTCGGCGTCGTCGTCGTTGTAGTGGTCGACGTCCGCGTGCGCGATGACGACCTGGATCGTGCGCCGGCGGTCGGCGGCGTCGTCCGTGCTCGACAGCAGCGGCTCGGCGTCCGCCAGGTCACCGCGCGCCCGGGCCGACTCACCGAGCAGTCGCCACGCCTCGGCACGCAGCAGCAGGACGTCGGCGCGCACCGCGTCGTCCTCGGACATCTCGTCCAGCGCGATCGAACCGATCTGCACGGTCGTACCGGGCTGGTCGAGCGCGTTCGCCGCCGCCATCGCGTCCCGCAGCACCGCCGGCGTCTCGCGGACCCCGCACTCCAGCGCCCAGACGACCGAGCGCAGGAAGTGCTCCGGGGCCTCCGGCCGGCCGCGGCCCATCGTGGTGCGCGCGTTGCGCACCATGGCGTAGAGCCGCCGACGCCGGTCCAGCGGGGTCAGCCGGCGCAGCACCTCGCCGTACATCGGCTGGGCGATCCGCACCATCGGGGACAGCGACTCCTCGAGGGTGTCGTCCTGCCCGATCGCGATCAGGCCCTCCCGGGTGAGGACGTCCAGGGTGCCTGCGGCGACGAGGTCCACCAGCCTGCTCGCCCGCACCGGTTCCCACAGGGCCACGAGGTCGAGCGCCTGGCGCACCGGGGGGTCGAGCCGCGCGACGTCGCCACGCACGACGTCGGTCACCCGCCGGCCGGGTGCGGCACCGGTCAGGCCGACCCACACGCCGTCCGACTTCACCAGCGTGCCCTCGTCCAGCTCGGTACGGACCAGCTCACGCAGGAACAACGGGTTCCCACGGGTCGCCGCCCAGATCCGGTTCGCGGTGTCCAGCGTGAGCGGTCCGCCGAGCGCATCGGCGAGCAGCGCGTCGACCTCCGTCGTGGTGAAGGGGTTCAGGTCGATCCGGTCGGCGACCCGGTCCTTCCAGAGCTCGAGCCATGGCGAGCGCCCGGCCGAGCCGGTGCGCAGCGTCACGACGAGGCGGACCCGACCCTGACGGGCGAGGTGCGCCAGGGTGCGGGCCACGGCGTCGTCCAGCAGGTGCGCGTCGTCGACCCGGACGGTCAGCGCCCGCTCGTCGTCGTCGGTCATGCCGCCCAGGGCCGGGTGCAGCAGGGCCAGCGGCACGTCGCCGTCCACCGCGCTGGCGGAGATCGACAGGACCGGGACGGGCTGCTCCGACTGGTCCAGGTGTCCCTGGCGCGGCACCGACGCGCTCAGCGCGCGGTCGACCAGGTGCGTCTTCCCGACGCCCGCCTCACCCACGACGACGACGGACCGGCCGGTCGCCAGCGAGCCGAGCAGGGCCGCGGTCTCCTCCGGACGGGGCAGCGACGGCCAGCGCGGGAGGTCCTCGAAGCCGACGGACCCGTGGAGCATCCGGGACCGGGACGGTGCGGCCACCCGGTCCGCGAGCTCACTCACCCGTGCTCCTCCTCGACCACGTCAGATCCGCCTGCGGGAGAACATATCGGCACGGGACGGGTGGACCTGTAGCACTCGCCGGGATCGTCCCGACAGATGGATTCACCCGGCCCCGGACCGCGCTCACCCGAACATCGGTAGGGATTACGGATGCCCCCGTGCTCCGGTGTTTCCTAGCGTCGAGGCGACACCATCACTGGACCGCGCCTCGCCACGAGGATGCGGGCGCGAACCCGAGGGAGAGCCCGTGGCCACCTACACCGCACCCGGCGTCTACGTCGAGGAGGTTCCCTCGTCGCAGAAGGTCCTCGCCTCGGCGCCGACCGCCGTCGCCGCGTTCGTCGGCTTCACCGAGCGCGCACCGAACGACGACCCGAACGACCCGGACGGCCTGGCCCCGCGCCTGGTCACCAGCTGGACGCAGTACGAACAGCTCTACGGCGGCTTCGTCAAGGGCGCCGTCCTCCCGCTGTCCGTCTTCGGCTTCTTCCAGAACGGCGGCTCGCTGGCGTACATCGTCCGCGTCCCCAACTCCGCCCCGGCCGGGGAGCCCGCCACCCTCGCTCTGCCCGCGGCCGACCGCGCGCTCGGCCTGCCGCTGAAGGTCACCAGCGTCGAGCCCGACGCCGACATCCAGGTGGTCGTCGAGACACAGGACGCCGACCCCGACGCCGAGGGTCCGGCCCCGTTCACGATCAACATCGTCAGCGGCGGCGAGACCGTCGAGTCCTACCCGGACCTCACCTTCGGTGGCGAGCGTGACGCCGCCTCCGTCATCAACAAGACGTCGACCCAGGTCAAGGTCGAGCTCGAGATCGACTCCGACGCGGACCTCGACAGCCAGCTGGAGCTGCTCAAGCCGGGCGTCTACGCGCTCCAGAAGGCCGAGCCCGTCGCGGTGCCGGTCAACGGCCGCAAGTTCGCCGGCTCGGAGTCCGCGCGCACCGGTATCAACGGCCTGGCGATCGCCGAGGACGTCACGATGGTGATCGTCCCGGACCTGATCACCGCCGCCACCAAGGAGGACGGCTCGGTCGACCTCAACCTGTGGAAGTCCGTGCAGACTGCGCTCATCGGGCACTGCGAGCTGCACCCGAACCGGATGGCGATCCTGGACGCGCCTCCCGGGATGAACCCGCAGCAGATCAAGGAGTGGCGCAGCGAGACGGCCATGTACGACTCGCCGTTCGCCACGCTCTACTACCCGTGGATCAAGGTCGACAACCCGGCCGGCTCCAACGGCGACGCCGAGGTGCTCATCCCGCCGTCGGGCCACGTGGCCGGCGTCTGGGCCCGGACCGACGACACCCGCGGGGTGTGGAAGGCCCCGGCCAACGACACGATCCGCGGCGTGCTCGACGTGGAGCGGTCGATCACCCAGAACGAGCAGTCGCTGCTCAACCCGATCGGGATCAACTGCATCCGTCCGTTCGGCACCCGCGGCATCCGGATCTGGGGCGCCCGCACCCTGGCCTCGGACACCGACTGGCAGTACATCAACGTCCGGCGGCTGTTCAACATGGTCGAGGCGACCATCATGGACGGCACCCAGTGGGCGGTGTTCGAGCCGAACGACGTCAAGCTGTGGGAGGGCGTCACCCGGACACTGGGTGGCTACCTGCACGGCCTGTGGCAGGCGGGTGCGCTGTTCGGCGCCTCGGCCAGCCAGGCGTACTTCGTCAAGTGCGACGAGACCACGAACCCGCCGGAGTCGATCGACGCCGGGAAGCTCGTGGTCGAGGTCGGGCTGGCACCGGTCAAGCCGGCCGAGTTCGTCATCTTCCGGATCAGCCAGACCAAGCAGTCGGCCTCCTGATCCACCCGCTCGACGGGCTCCCGCCCACCGGCTCGTGGTGGTCCGCACCGGATCACCACGAGCCGCCCAGACCAGAACTTGAGGAGTACACGTGTCCGACGGACTGTTCACCAACGACCCGATCGTCGCCCAGAACTTCTTCCTGGAGGTCGACGGCGAGGTCATCTCCACCCTCATCAGCGTCAGCGGCCTGGACATCGAGGTCGCCGTCAGCCGGTCCAAGGCCTCCGGCACGGGTGGCGCCATCCAGGAGGTCAAGGGCCTGGGCGGCCAGGTCCAGACCGCCGACCTGTCGCTGACCCGGGTGGCCCCGCTGGACTCGACCAGCGACAAGCTGTGGACCTGGTTCAACGACATCCGCGGCACCGGCCTGGTCGCGACCGACCGTGCCGGCCAGCGCAAGAACGGCTCGATCGTGCTCTACGACAGCGCGCGCAACGAGGTGGCCCGGTTCAACTTCTTCAGCGCCTGGCCGTCGAAGATCTCGACCGACCAGCTCAGCGTGGAGAGCACCGAGGTCGTCAAGGAGACGATCACCCTGGTGATCGAGCGCCTCGAGCGGGTCAAGTGACCTTGCAGACCACCTACGACTTCGTCCTGCCGCGCGGCTACGTCGACGCGCAGGGCGTGGTCCACCGCGAGGGCACCATGCGCCTGGCCACGGCCAGGGACGAGCTCGAGCCCCTGCGCGACCCGATGATCGACGGCCCGGACGACCCGCGGCTGACGATCGTCGTGCTCGCGCGGGTGGTCGAGCGGCTCGGCACGCTGGAGCTGGTGACCGCGCGGGAGATCGAGGGGTTGTTCGCCGCGGACCTGGCGTTCCTCCAGGACTTCTACGGCGTGATCAACTTCGGCAGTCAGGCCGAGTACGAGGAGCTCCTCGCCGCTCAGCGTGACGCCGCGGCTCCGGTGTCGGAGCAGGCCCCGGCGGACGAGCCCGCGGCCGCTCCGGGCGAGACGCCCGCGTCGTCGGCGTCCTCGGCGTCGTCCGATCAGGTCGGGACCTCGTCGGGCGATCCGGCCGAGTCGGAGGACGTCCCCGCCGCGACGACGGAACGGATCATGCCGCGGCCCACACGGGCGGCGATCCAGGAGATCCCGAACGACGGCAGATAGCTCGTGCTCCGGTACCCGGCCGAGGCGCTCTGGCAGGAGATCGCCTATCTCGCCTACCACCTGCACTGGCCGCTGGCCGACCTGCTCGACCTCGAGCACCTGGACCGGGTGCGGATGGTCCGGGCGGTGTCTTCGCTGAACGAACGAGCGTGGGAGGCGGTGCGGGACAGTGCCAACACCTGACACGGAGATCCTCGGCGGAGAGCTCACCACCGCCGGGTTCTTCCTCTTCGAGGTCGACGGCGTCGAGATCGGCACCTTCCGCGAGGTGCGCGGGCTCCAGCTCAGCGTGTCCGTCGAGGAGCACGTCGAGGGCGGGCAGAACGGGTACGTGCACAAGCTGCCCGGTGTGCTGCGCTGGCCGAACATCGTGCTGACCCGCGGCATCGTCTCCAGCGACGCCCTGTTCACCTGGGTGACCAACTCCGCGGGCGAGAACTTCGCCGCGAACGGGAACAAGGTCGCCCGGAGCACCGGTGCGGTCACCGCGATCAACTACACCGGCGAGCGGCTGCGCGCCTGGGAGTTCGACAGCGTCTTCGCGGTCAGCTGGACCGGTCCGGTCTTCAGCGTGGGCAGCGACGAGCCGCTGGTCGAGGAGCTGGAGATCGCACACAACGGGTTCCGGGCGAAGACCTCATGACGGCAGCCGACGAGCGCACGCAGGAGCCGACCGGCCCGACGTCGAGCACCGAGGACCCGACGACGGCGCTGGGCCGGGCGATCGCGCGCCGGCACGGGCGCGGGCACCGCCGGCTGGGCACGCTGGCCGCCTCCTCGCGTCGCTTCGTCGCGGGCACCGGGCGGTCGCTGGTGGCCCGGCGTGCCCTGGCGGTGCGCCGGGTGGGCCAGAGCCTGGGCGCACCGGCGCAGGCGGTGCGTGCCGGCGCCCTGGAGCACACATCGGTCCGTGCCCCTCGCTGGTGGGACGCCGCCGACCACACCGATCGTGAGGACGACGCCGGGCCGACCACCGCCGGGCGGACGGCACGGCGACTGCCGGCGCGGGGTCTGCCGCGGGTGGTGCACGCCGTCCCCGGCGAGAAGCCGAACCGGCCCGGCGGCGTCGTGGCCTCGGCCGCCCCCCGTCCGGTCCCGATGCACCTGCCGGCAGAGGTCACCGCGAGCGGGTCGATGATCACGCCGCAGGACCGCCGACGCCGCTCGGCCCCCGCCTCCCCACCGACCACCGGTGCACCGGGAGCCTCACCGGGGAAGGCGGAGGAGACCGGCTCCCGGCCGCAGGCGCCCGCGGGTGCCCGAGCCGGATCTCCTCAGGTTCCGCCCGTCGGCCCCGCCGCAGCGCCCCCGGCCCGGGCGGGCCAGTACCTACGACGCCGGGCGCTGACCGCCCGTACCGTCGCGGCCGCCCGTGCCCGTGCCGGGGACCGCCGACCGCGCGGGCGGCACGTGGCCGACGCACGGCCCGGTGGTCGTGGTCACGGGCCGGGTGCCGGCGCGACGGGTGCCGGCACGACCACCGGCGGGACCGGTACCGCGCTGCCGGGCACGACGCCGTCGGGTGCCTCGCCGTCCGGTGCCTCGCCGTCCGCTGGTCCGCCAGCCGGCCCGACGCCGGCCCCGGGTGGCGCCGCGGCCACGTCACCGGTCGTCGAGTCGATCGGCTCCCCCGCCCCGGCCCCTGTCAGCGAGCCGACCGGCCTGCCTCGCGGTGACCACCCGATGCCGGTCGCAGCACCCGCTCCCACGCCGCGACCCCTGCGCCGGGCGATCGGGAGCCCCGTGCGGCTGCGCCAGGGCTCCCCGTACGCCGGTTCCCGTGCCGTGTCCACCCGCGTCCCGGTCGACGGGCACGGTGCCGCACGGTCCGCCGTCCGCGCGGCACCGCAAGCACACCGGCTGATCGACGCCGATACCGGGAGCACACCGAGCACCGCTCCGACCACACCCCCCGGCTCCGCGCCGACCACCGCAGTCGGCACAGCGCCCGGGACAGGATCGCCCGCGGGCACGGCGACGACGGATCCGGCCCGCACGCCCGCCGCACCGCCGTCCACGGTCACCCCTGCCGCGCACACCGGCTCCACCGAGCGGCTCCCCGCGAGCGCCTCCGCGCCCGTGCGCCGCGCGACGTCGTCCGCAACGACGCAGGCCGCCACGACATCGTCCGACGCGCCGACGTCGACCGTGACCGACGCAAGGACTTCCGACGCGAGCACCTCCGGCTCCGCACCGGCTGCGGCACCTGCGAGCCCGCCCACCCCGACGGGTGCGAAGCACGCCGCTCCCGAGGTGAGCCGCACCAACTTCTCCGGTCTGCCCGTCGGCATCACCTCCATCACCGGCCGCCGAACCGTCCGCCGGCTCGCCGCCGGGGCACCGCAGACGGTCGGCCCCCGGGCGCTGCCCGCGCGCACTCGTCCGCTCGCCGGGGACGCACCGACCGCGCAACCCGCCAGCTCCCTCGCGACGCGCACCGCGGGGGCGTCGAGCGTCTCATCGGCGCCGGCCGCAGTAGGCGCCGCACCCGCAAGGGCGACCGAGGCCCCGCATCCGGTGACCGAACGCGCAGCGTCCACCCACGCCGTCGTCGGCGCCGGGGCAACGGTTGCGGTACGCGCGTCGGCACGGCTCGCCGCGAGCCGTCCGTCCGGTCCCACCACGCCCGTCACCGGACCGGCCGGATCCGCCGGGTCGGCCCACCCCGTCGCCACTGCAACCCGTTCGGCATCGTCGGGCGGCACGATGCTCGCCGTCCGTCGGCTCGTGCGCAGCGACGCGAGAGCCGCGGTGAACGTCCCGCCCGCACCACCGACCGCCCGACGCCGCGGCACCGCCGGCGTGGACGGCCGGTCCGGCGGTTCACCGCTCGGGATCGGCGGCGGTACGGGGCTCGGGTCCGGCGGCGGGCCGTCGTGGGCCGGTGCCCGCCGGGGCCGCCCGCACGGTCCCGGCCGAGCGGCAGGACTGGCCACCGGCTCGGTCCCGGTCGTCGGTCCGAGCGACCACGGTCCGGCAGCCGCCGGGCCGACGCCACGTGCCGTGACCGCCGGACCCACCCCCGCCACGTCGTCCGCGCCGACGGTGCGACGCACGTGGTACACCGACGGGGGCCGACGCCGACCGGCGGAGTCGTTCCGCCCCGAGCCGTGGGCACCGCGGCCGCACAGCCCGTCCGACCCGGACCACCGCACATGGACGCACACCGGTGCGGCACCGACCCAGATGCCCACCTCGCCCACGGGTGCGGCTGCGACGACGACCGGTCCGACGCCACGCACCTCGCCGACCGGCACCGTGCGCCGTTCCGCCGCCGACGGTCGCGCCGTGCTCCCCCCGCGCGGGGCACCGGCCCGTCCGGCAGCGGCCGGCAACCCACCGCCCGCCCCCACCGCGGCGAGCAGGGCAGGCGCCGCGGCGTCGGCGGCAGTCGGCACCACCGGCCCGTCCGGGCCGCAGCGGCTGGAGCAGGCACTGATCCGCCGTGCTCTGGCCGAGGAGGGGACCCGGTCCCCCTCCGTCCCCGAGCGCATCAGCCACTTCGAGTCCCTCGGCTCCCAGGAGGGGTCCGTCATGAGCATGTCCTCCCTCGCACCGGGGCAACCCCCGCAGGTCCCCGCGAGCGCCATGGCCTTCCGTCGCGACGAGCTCGACGACGGCCGCTCCCCCTGGGACGATCCGGACGACGCCGTGCTCGACACCATCGTCGACCGGGTCGTGGAGCGGATCGAGGATCGTGTGGTCGAGGAGATCGAGCGCCGCGGGCGGCACCGTTCCCCGGGGGTGTTCTGATGTCCGCACCGGAGAAGGCGTTCCTGGAGATCGAGGGCGGGGAGCGGCTGCCCTGCATGTTCAACCCCGCCCAGCTGCAGATCAGCCGGAGCAACGAGTGGTCGGGCGACGCAGTGCCGGGCCGTGGCGTGCCGCGCCTGCGGTACTCCGGCGCACGCTCGGGGACCATGTCCCTGGAGCTGTTCTTCGACACCACCCACGACGGCTCGGCGGTCACCCGGTACACCGGCAAGCTGCTCAACCTCATGGAGGTCGACCCGTCGCTGCCCGGGTCCGACGAGGCCACCAACAACACCCGGCCGCCGTACGTCACCTTCCACTGGGGTGACCTGCACTCGTTCCGCGCGGTCGTCGCCGACCTGAACATCTCCTTCACCTACTTCGCGTCGACCGGCGTCCCGCTGCGAGCAACCGTGGGGATGTCCCTGCGCCAGTACGAGCCGTCGAACGCCTTCGGCCCGCAGAACCCGACGTCGGGCACGCCCGAGCCACACCGGGTGCACCGCGTGCAGTCCGGGGAGACCCTCGACCGGATCGCCGCCCGGTACTACGGCGACTCCACCCGCTGGCGCACCCTGGCGACGGCGAACGCCATCGAGGACCCGCTGGCGCTGCGTCCCGGGTCGGTCATCTCCATCCCGAGGATGGACACATGACGCCCGTCGCACCGCCCGCCAGCCTGGGCACGGCGCTCATGCCGCAGATCACCATCGACGGCGCTCCCCTGCCCACCAGGTTCCTCGACGAGCTCGTCGAGATGCGCGTGCAGACCGCGGTGCGCACGATCGGCCGCTGCACGCTCCGCTTCCGCGACCCCGAGTACGAGCTCGCGGAGTCCAAGTACGTCAAGGTCGGGGCCCTGTACAAGGTCGCCGGGCGGGAGATCGGCGACGGCGCGCAGACCACCATGTTCACCGGGAAGGTCACCTCGGTCGCGTTCGAGCAGCGCACCGGGCAGTCGGTCGACCTGGTCGTCGTCGTCGAGGACGGCGCGTACAAGCTGAGCCGGAACTCCCGCGCCGCGACGTACCTCAAGCAGACCTACGGCGACGTCGTGTCCTCGATCGTGGACCGCGCGGGGATGGCCAAGGACGTCCGTGCCACGACCGGCAAGAACGAGTACCTGCTCCAGTCGGACACGGACCTGCAGTTCATCGACGAGATCGCGCGCCGGATCGGCTGGGAGTGGCTCGTCGACCACGAGGGGAAGTTCCACTTCTGGCAGTCCTGGGGCAGCAGCAGCCGCGACGTGACCCTCGGTCCGCAGGTGACCCTGACCGCCGGTGAGGACCTCCAGTCGTTCTCGGTCAAGGTCTGGTCGGACGGCGCCGTCACCGCGAACGTGCGCGGCTGGGACCACCTCGAGAAGTCCGCCGTCGCCGCCGAGGTCAAGGGCGTTCCGGGCGTGCCCCGGGGGCTCAAGGAGACCCTCGCACTCGGCGGAGCAGACCCGGCGGTGGTGCTCGACGCGCGGTCCAACCCGACGAACCAGGCCGAGGCCAAGCAGATCGCCACCTGGCGCTCCCGGGGGGCGGGATCCGTCTCCGTCCGCGGCCGCGCCTGGAGCGTGCCCGAGATGCGGCCCGGCGTGCTGGTGGAGCTCAAGGGCGTCGGGCCGGCGACCGGGAAGTACTTCGTGCACGAAGTGCGCCACCTGTTCAACCGCGAGGGCCTGGTGACCGAGTTCGTCGCCGGGGACCGCGAGTCGTTCGGCCTGGGCACCGGCCCCGACGTGACCACGACGTCGAGCTTCGGCCACCAGGGACTGGTCATCGCCGTCGTCAGCAACGTCAAGGACCCGGAGTCGCTCGGGAGGGTCAAGGTCAAGTTCGACGGGCTGGACAACGCGATCGAGTCGGACTGGGGCCGGGTCGCCACGGACAGCGCCGGGGCGGACCGCGGGGCGGTCTTCATCCCCTCGGTCGGTGATCAGGTGCTGGTGGGTTTCGAGGGAGGTGACGCGCGCCGTCCGGTCGTCCTGGGGGGGCTGTACAGCAAGAAGGACCAGATCCCGCCCGGGACGGTGGTCGATGGCGTCGTGGAGAACCAGCGCATCACCTCGCGCTCAGGCCACGTCATCGAGCTCAGCGACGGCAAGGAGGACGCCAAGAACCACGTCCTGCTGCGGCACGCCACCAAGCAGCACTCGCTCCGGATCGGCAAGGACGCCGCGACCCTGGAGGTGCCGTCGGGTGTCCCGGTCACCCTCAAGGCCGGGGACGCCTCCATCACGATGGACAAGAACGGCGGGGTCACGATCCAGGGCACCAAGATCACCTTCAAGGCGCAGCAGGACGTCGCGATCGAAGGGACGAACATCAGCGTCAAGGGCAGGGGCAAGGCCGAGGTCTCCGCCGGGACCCTCGACCTGAAGGCCCAGGGGCAGGCGGAGCTCTCCGCGAGCGGGGTCGTGGTGGTCAAGGGCGGGATGGTGCAGATCAACTGATGAGCCCGCAGCATCCGCAGAGCCTCGCCGAGGGCGACCGGCCGGACGCCTCGTTCGTCGGCCGTGGTTTCAGCTGGCCGCTCGAGGTCGACCACACCGGGGCGATCCGCCTGACCAACGGCCCGGAGGAGCTCGACCGCTCGATCCGGGTCGTGCTGCTGACCGCGCCCGGTGAGCGCCTGATGCGCCCGCAGTTCGGCTGCCGGATATGGGACCTGCTGTTCGAGCCGGTGAACGCCAACCTGCTCGGGCTGATCTCCGAGGCGGTCCGGGACGCCCTGGCACAGTGGGAGCCCCGGATCGAGGTGGAGGACGTCGCCCCGGTCCAGGACGAGGAGAACTCCGGGCTGGTCCGGATCTCGATCACCTACCGGATCAAGTCCACCAACGACCGTCGCAACCTGGTGTACCCGTTCTACGTCATCCCCCACGAGGAATCCTGATGCCGCCCCTGCCACCACCGAATCTCGACGACCGGTCCTTCCAGGACATCGTCGACGAGACCAAGCGGCTCATCCCGCGGTTCACGCCGGAGTGGACCAACCACAACGTCTCCGACCCCGGCGTCGCACTGATCGAGCTGTTCGCCTGGATGAGCGAGATGGTGCTGTACCGGGTGAACCAGGTGCCCGAGCGGCTCTTCGTGCACTTCCTGAACCTGGCCGGCATCGAGCCGTTCCCGCCGTCGGTCGCGCACGCGGACCTCACCTTCTGGCTGTCCGCCCCGGCCGAGCGGACCATCAGCATCCCCGCCGCCACCGAGGTGGCCACCAGCGGCACCGAGACCGACGCGGTGGTCTTCTCCACGGTCGGTGACGCGGTCGTCTCCCCGCCGCAGCTGCGCGCGCTGCACACCACCCGGGCGCGGGACGAGACGACCACCGACGCCTGGGAGGACCTGGCCTACCCGGGGTCGTCCGTGCCGTGCTTCACCTCCACGCCGCTGACCCCGGGCGACGCGATGGTGCTGGGCTTCACCGAGTCCCTCGCCGGGCTCGCGCTCCAGCTCGACGTCGAGGCGACGGCCGAGGGGATCGGCGTCGACCCGGTGAACCCCCCGCTGGTCTGGGAGGTCTGGACCGGGGAGGTGTGGACCCCGGTGCGGGTCCAGCAGGACACCACCGGCGGGCTCAACCGCGACGGGCAGATCGTGCTGATGATCCCCGCCGCGCACGAGCCGCTGACCCTCGCCGGCTGGGCGGCCTACTGGCTGCGGGTCCGGCTGGTCAGCCCCGCACCCGGGCAGCCCACATACCAGGAGTCGCCGCGGATCGGCTCGCTGACGGCGCACGCCGTCGGGGTCACGGTGCCGGCCGAGCACGCGACCGGCGTCGGCGAGGAGACGCTCGGCCGCTCCACCGGGGTGCCCGCCCAGTGGTTCGCGCTGGGGTACCACCCGGTCGCGGCCCGCCGACAGGGGGAGACGGTCCAGGTGGTCGGCCGCGAGGGGACCGAGGACTGGCTCGAGGTGGAGGACTTCACCGAGTCCGGGCCGACGGACCGGCACGTGGTGTGGGACTCGACCACCGGGCGGATCCACTTCGGACCGCGGATCCGCTACCCCGACGGCTCGGTGCGTCAGCACGGCGCCGTCCCCGCCGACGGCGCCACCATCCAGGTCACCGGCTACCGCTACGGCGGTGGCACGGCGGGCAACGTCGGCGCCCGGACGCTGAACACCCTGCGCTCGACCGTGCCGTTCGTCGCCGAGGTGACGAACCTGGCACCGGCCGCCGGCGGGGTCGACGCCGAGACGGTCGAGGAGGCGAAGGTCCGCGGTCCGCTGGCGCTGCGCACCGGCCAGCGCGCGGTCACCGCCGGGGACTTCGAGCGGATCACCCGCGAGGTATCGGTCGAGGTCGCCCGGGCCCGGTGCCTGCCCAGCAGGGAGAACGGCAACGGGGCGGTACGGGTCCTGGTGGTCCCCGCGGTACGCACCCCGCCGCACGAGCACCGGTTGGACCACTACGCCCTGTCCGAGCCGCTGCTGCGGTCGATCAGCCTCGCCCTGGACGCCCGGCGGACCGTCGGCGTGGCGGTCGAGGTGGGTACGCCGTACTACCAGGGGGTCAGCGTGGCCGGTCTGGTCCGTGCGCTGCCCGGGCGTCCGGCGGCACTGATCCGGCAGCGGATCTTCGACGTCGTGAACCGCTACGTCAACCCGCTCACCGGCGGCCCGGACGGAACCGGGTGGCCCTTCGACACGGACCTGACCGCGGGCGCCGTCGGGCAGCTCATCGAGGCGGTCGAGGGCGTGGAGCGGGTCGAGGAGATCCTGCTGTTCGAGTACGACCTGCGCACCGGCCGCCGGTTGGGCAGCGGACGGGACACGCTGCGGCTGGACCCGTACTCGCTGTTCCTCTCGGCCGAGCACCGCGTGGTGGTCCGATGACCCGTCCGCAGTGGCTGCTCAACCAGCTCCCCACGGGGATGACGGCGGACGACTTCTTCACCCGGTTCGTCTCCATCTTCCAGGAGCAGGGCAGCACCCTGCTGGCGCACGCGGAGAACCTGGAGCACCTGGCCGACCCGACGGTGACGCCCCCGGCGATGGTGCGCTGGATGGCCTCGTGGATCGGGCTGGAGGCGATCGACGAGTCGCTGCCGGAGCCCATGCAGCGGGAGATCCTGGCCGCGAGCGCCCGGATGCTCGCGTGGCGCGGCACCCGCAGCGGGCTGCAGGCCTTCCTCGAGCTGTTCAGCGGTCGGCCGGCCGTGGTGCAGGACGGCGGTGGCGTCTGGCGTGAGGGTGAGGCGCCCGACGACGCCGCCTGGGTGGTCATGCACGTCGAGTCCACCGGTGGTCTGCCCGAGCACGACTTCGTCGCGCTGGTCGCCGACGAGGTCCCGGCGCACGTGCGCGCCGAGCTGTGGGTCGACGGCCGGCGGGTGTGGCCCGCACTCCCGTCCGCGGACGGACCGGCCGACGGCGCGACCCGCCGGGCGGGGGGCAACGGCCACACGTCCGCGACCGTGCGGCCCGCGGCCCCGGCTGCGCTGATCGGTGCCGGGGTGCCGGTACGGTCGGCCCCGGAGACCGGGAACGTACCCGAGGAGGACCCCCGATGAGTCACACCGTGCCCGGCGGCACCGTGCCCGGCGGACCGACGGCGCCGGCGCCCACCGGCCGGATCGCGCAGACCACGCCGGTCGGTCCCTCCGCCGCTGCGGTGTCAGGTGCGCCGGGGGCGCAGGGTGCGTCGGGCTCACCGGAGGTCCCGGGTGCACCGGTCCCCGAGCGCCGGTCGGTGATCGGCGAGTCCCCGGCGACGACGCTGACCTGCCCCGAGTGCGGGACGCAGACCACCGTGACCCTGAGCCGACGCGACGCGCAGGACTTCTGCCCGAGCTGCGACTACCCGATGTTCTGGGCCCGTCCGGAGCAGGCCGCCGGCCGGCCGGACGCGGGCGGTGACGACGCCCGGCGTCGGCTCCCTGGCGCCTCGGGGGCGACCCAGCTCGCGACGGTCCCGTGCCCGTCCTGCGGGGAGCTCAACCTGCCCGGGGCGTGGCTGTGCATCCGGTGCGAGTCCTCGATGGTCGTGGCTCCGCCGCCGGAGCCCGAGCCGGTCCCCATGCCGGTCCCGGTCGTCGAGCCGGAACCGATGCGCTTCCCCGAGGCCACCCGCGAGTTCCCCCTCTGGTGGTTCGCCGCGATGATCGCCGTCGGCGCCCTCTGGTGGGGCCTCAGCCTCATCTTCTGACCCCGCCCCCCGCCCCGAGCCCCCGCGGGGCTCCGGGCCACCCGCTGCCGCCGCCCCCACGTCCCCAGTGTGGAGCGTTCCGCTCCCGAACTGGAGCGTTCCCCCGCTGTGTGGAGCATTCCCACGCTCGAGTGGAGCGATCCGTCGATGTGTGGAGCGCTTCGTCGCGACACGCCGGCGTGTCGCAACCGGAACGCTCCACACTCAGGTGGGGCGGCTGAGAGGTCACGCCGATGGATGGCGGTCCGACGCCGGCCAGCGGTCCGACGCCGGCCAGCGGGTCGACGCCGCCGTCGCGGTCCAGCGCCGCCGCGAGTCAACGCCGCCGCCGCGAGTCGGCGCCGCGTCCGTGCCGTCCGGGCTCCGGGCTCAGGGGTCGGTGACCTCCACGTCGACCGACGTCGACGCGGAGTCCCGGTAGGCGCTGCCCGACGACGCCTCGAACTCCGCGTAGAACTCGTGCGACCCGACCGTCGCCGTCCAGGTGACGGTGCCTCCCGAGGCGTCGACGTCGTCGATGACGACGTCGTTGGGCCCGGCCTCCCGGTAGACCGTGATGGTTCCCGCGATGGTCCCGGCCACGGACGACGAAACCCCCACCGTGAAGGTCACCGTGTCACCGGTCTCGACGGCGGCGTCATCGACCGTGATGGTCGTCGTGGTCGTGGCCTCCACGGTGACGGCCACCGCCGAGCTCGTCGAGGCGGAGTGGTCCGCGCTGCCGCCGAACTCGGCGGTCAGCGAGCGCGAGCCGAGGGCCCACCCCGTCGTCGCCACGGTCAGGGTCGCTTCCCCGTCGCTGACGTCGGCGGTACCGATCGACGTGCCGTCGCGGTAGAAGGTCACGGTGCCGTCGTCGGGGTCGGGGCCGGCCGCCGAGACGTCGGCGGTCAGCGTCAGGTTCCCGCCCTGCACCACGGCGGCGGGCTCCGCGCCGAGCGTCGTGGTCGTGCCCACCGCGTCCTTGGTCAACACGAAGGTCGCGGTGAGGTCCGTGTCGGAGTCGTCGACGGTGTGCGCCGTCGGTGCCGCGCTCCAGCCCGAGGGCTTCGTCGCGGTGACGTCGTAGTCGTCACGTTCCAGGTAGATGACCGTCGCACCGCCGTTGACGCCCACGGACTGGGTGGTCACGACCGCGTCGTTCGCGTCCTCGACCGTGACTGCCAACGTCGAGGGCGCCCCGGTCGCCGAAGCCGTGGCGACCAACCGCAGGCGCACCTCGTCGACGTCCACCGTCACGGCGTCGTCACCCGCGGCGACCGCCGTGGTGAACGTGCCGTAGTGCCCCGCCGGGCCGGAGACCGAGGCGGTCCAGGCACCGGGCGGGACCTGGTTGAACGTCGTCCTGTAGGTGGAAGTCCCGGCGACCCGCACCGCCGGCTGCGCCGCCACTGCGAGCTGGCCCTCCCCGGGCAGCAGGGACACCAGCGCCCCGGTGAGGTCGAAGCCCTGCGTCGAGGAGACGGTCACCGTGACCTGTCGGGCCTCGGTGAAGAGCACGATGTCGACGGATGCGCTCTGCCCGCCCTGGACGTGGACGCTCCGTGCGGCGGAGGTGTAGTCACCGTGGTCGACCTCGATCACGAACGCCCCGTCGGGCACCCCGGTGAAGCTGAAGGCGCCGCTGGCGAGCGTGGTGAACGTGCCGATCACCGTCGGGGTCGCCTCGTCGGTGCGGAGCGTGACGGTCGCGCCCTGGAGGGGCTGGGCGGCGGCGGCACCCGCCTGACCGGAGACCGTCCCGGAGATCGTGTTGGTGCGCGTGGCGATCGGGATGTTCACGTGCGTGCTCTCACCAGGGGTGACGGTCACGTTGACCATCAACGGCGCGTAGCCGAGCCCGTACGCGTCCAGGGTGTAGGTCCCCGGTTCGATGTCACCGAACACGTACCTGCCCGGCGTCGGCGTGGGGCAGTCGGCCGGCGGCGCGGACGACGGCGTGCACGTGGGGTTCGTGGTGCCCGCCGGGCCGTGCAGCACCACGGTCATGCCGCTCACCGGCTGGTCGCCCTCCGGCTTGTCCGGGTCGTAGAGGTCGACGGTGAGGTCGACCAGACCGGCCACCATCGGGATGTTCTGGACCTCGTCCTCCGCCGGATCGATCTGGACGTCCCAGTACTGCTGCCCGAACACCCCTCCCATGCCCGCCGGGAAGTCCATCCGGTACCCGTGCAGTGCGGCCGTGATCTGCCAGGTCCCCTCGGCCAGGCCCGGCTCCGTCGCGGTGCCGGTGATCCGGTACGTCCCGGTGGCGTCGGTCACCGCGGTGAAAGCCTGGCCACCACCGGTCGCAGGCGTCGCGGTGACCACGACGTTCGGCAGGGCACGGACGTTGCCGCCCACCCCGACCGTCACCTTCCCGCTGATCGACCCGAGCTTGGTGATCGTGACCGGGATGACCGCCGTGTTGCCGGGGTCGAGCGCCACCGACTGCGGTTCGGTCGTGTACCCCGGCGCTTGGACGTGCACCTGGTACGTCCCGCTGGCCATCTCGCCGAAGTCGACCGTACTCGTCCCCGGGATCGCCGCGGTCGTGACGTTGCCCTGGAGCGGTCTGATCAAGGTCACGGTCGGGTTCATCACCGGGCCCACGACGCCGTCGGCGTCCGCGGCGACGATCCCCACCCGGAGCCTGCCGAACTTGTTCAGCGTCACCGTCAGTGGTGGTGCGGCAGAGCCGACGGGGACGGTCAGGTTCACCGTCGCGGGGTCGAATCCCTCCAGTGACGCGGTGATCCGGTAGCTCCCCGGGCGCACCTTCGTGTCGCTCGGGTGGGCGGTGTCCTCGTTCTGCGGCTGGCTCGGGTCCACCCAGACCAACGACCCGTCCGCCAGCGCGGCAATCTGCGCCCCGAGCGCCCCCGGCGGGGCCTGGTCGATCCGGAACTGGGTCTCCGTGGCGTCCGCGGTCCCGGTGTCGCCCTGCAGGACGAGCGTCCCGCTGAAGTTCTGCCCGCGGGGCTGGATCTCGATCGGCGTCGTGGTCAGCGCCGTGACCCCCGCGCCGTTGCGGCTGTACGGCAGGTACCGGCTGTCGTTGACCTCGACGTTGACCTGGTCGGCCGCGAGCGGCAGAACCATGGTGTTCGGGGGCATCGGCACCGTGGCGGTGGGCTGGACGTGGAAGTACCCGTCGGCGTCGGTCTGCGTGGAGGCGGACAGCCAGATCGGTACGAGACCGGAGTACCCGATGATGCCGTTGAGCGTCACGGTGACGCCACCGGCCCCCGCCGCGCCGCTGCTACCCAGATGGGTGACGACCCTGCTGGTGAAGGCGCTGCGCACCCGGGTCAGCACCACCTGGTTGGACAGCTCCTGGTTGTTCCCCACGGTCATCTCCTGCGAGGAGGCGGTCAGCTCCACCGCAGGGGTCGCGCCGGTGTCCTCCCAGGTCACGTCGAACCGGTAGGTCCCCGGTGCCAGGCCGGTGACCAGGACGCGACCGTCGGCGTCGGTCGTCTCTGCCGCGAGGGCCGTCTCGGTGCCGCCCACGATGAGCACGGGTGTGACCTCGGCCCCGGACGCCGGCTCGAACACCGACGACCCGGTGTCGGACAGCACGGTGAAGAACACCCGTCCCTTGCGGTCCAGCGTCGCGTCGTACCGTCGGATGTCGCCCGGTGCCAGGGACACCGGGACGGCCGGGACCGCGACGTACTCGTCGCCACCGGGCTGCACGCTCACCTGGTACGTCCCGCCGGACAGTCGCTCCAGGGCGTACGAGCCGTTGACCGCCACCCCGGCGCAGCGGGCGTCGCCGGTGATGGTGCAGGTCGGTTCGGTCGGGTCGCCCCCGACGTCGCAGTCCCCCACCGTGCCCGGGTCCACGCCGTCGCGCACGGCGATCACGCAGGTGTCCGCCGGCACCGCACCGACCCGGGTCAGGATCGTCCCGACGATCGACGGCGACGGGTACAGCGCGACCTGGCTCGCCACGACGGTCTGCCCCATCGGCACCTGCACCTTGACCTCACCGGACTCGTAGCCGGGGGCCGAGATCGTCAGCGTGTACAGACCCGGCAGCAGGCCCTCGTCACCGGCGGCCGGGATGGTGTACTCCAGGTCCGGTGCGACGGTCACCGAGATGTTCCGGGTAGAACCGTCCATCGCCTGCGCGGTCATCGATGCGGTGACCTCGCACACCTCGCCCGGGTCGATCCCGGGGCAGGTGATCTGCCCGTTGGTCCGCGCGTCGGACACCCGCCCGCGGATCCGCGACGTCGACACCAGCCCGTCGCCCGAGATCGGGGTCAGCACCAGGTCGGCCGTCGCCACCCCGCCACGCTCGACGGTCACCGGAGCGTAGGCGTTCACGTGGCCGAAGGTCTCCCCGGTGAGCACGTAGTCGCCCGGGGCGATGCCGTTGAACCGGTAGGAGCCCTCGGCGTCGGAGGTGCTCATGGTCTTGTAGGTGTGCTCACCGTCGGTGAGGGTCAGCCCGGCGCCACCCAGCCCGAGGCCGGCGGTGTCCTTGACCGCGCCCTGGACGACCCCGCTGGACACGTCGAGCAGCACGTCCAGCAGGGCCGCGGAGCTGCCCTGCGCCAGCTCGACCTCGTGGGTCTGCGACGCGTACCCGTCACCGCTGAAGGTCACCGTGTACGTCGCCGGCACGGGCAGGTCGGCCAGCACGAAAGTGCCGGCCCGGTTGCCGGTCACGGTGGAGGCCGTGCGCGTCGTCGCCCCGTCGGTCGCGGTCACCGTGATGCCACCGAGGCCGCCGACGACGCCGAGCGAGTCCGGTCCGGTGACCGTCCCGGCGAGCGAGGCGACACCGGTGAACAGCCGCAGGTCGAGGGTCCGGGTCTCACCGGCTCCCAGGTCGACCAAGGCCGACTGCTGCCCGAGTCCGGGCCCGGTGGCGGAGACCAGGTAGGTGCTGGGGGTGGACAGGCCGTCGACCGACCAGTACCCGACGTCACCGGTCGTGCTGGTGCTGGTCGTCACCGTCGTCGTGCCGTCCGTCAACGTCACCGTGGCACCACCGACCGGACCCGACGGACCGGTGATCCGCCCGGACATGCTGCCCGCGCCGGCGACCATCTCCACCTCGAGCGGGGCCGCGGCGGCCTCGGTGCCGCTCATCACGTAGCGCTGGGTCTGGTAGCCCGGCTTGGACAGGGTGATCAGGTAGTTCACGTTCGGCGACATCCCCGCGAACGCCCAGGTGCCGTCGTCCTGCGTGGAGGTGGTGCGCTCGGCGGCCACCGTCTCGGTGCGGACCAGGGTGAGCGCCTCCGCGGGGATCTTGCCGAACCCGCCACCGGCGGCACCCGTGCCGGCCCGTGCGGTCCGGGCGAGCGCGGCGGTGTGCACGACCGCACCGCCCGACGCGTCCGCCACGGTCGACGCCGATCCCTCACCACCCGCAGAGCCGGCCTCGGCCCCGGTGCGCCCGAGCACGCTGGCGGGCGCCACCCGGACCTGGACCCCACCCGGGTCGGATCCCCCGACGACGCCGCCGATCCGCACGCCATCGTCGACGACCTCGTCGTCCTCGCCGGACCCGTCGTCCGAACCGGACCCGCCCGAGCCCGACCCGTCACCGGACCCCCCGCCGGCACCTGCGCCACTGCCGTCGCCGGTTCCGTCGTCCCCGCCGGCGTCCTGCCCCGCCGCGACGACCTCCGTGCCGGTGAGCCGGTCGGTGAGCCACGGCAGCGTGACGATGACCCCGGTCACCCACACGACCACGACCAGCGCCATCGCGAGCAGCCGGATCGCCCCCGAGCCGACCATGGGCTTGGAGGTGTACACCCCCTGGAACCGCGCCGGGGCCTGGTCGCCGTGCGCGGAGACGGTGAACGTCCGCCGGCTGCGGTGCCCGACGACCTGCGGCCGCATCGAGAGCCTCGCCGGGATCCGCACGGTGGAGTGGGCCGGAAGGCGCGGGCGCTCGTCGTCGAGGCTGACCCGCAGCCCCTTCTCCGGCCGGGCCTCCAGGCGCAGCAGTGCGGGCTGGTCCCCGCTGTTCGACAGCACCACGTGCACGTTGCGGGCCAGCACGCCCTCGGACTCCGCCGGTTCGACGCCGAGCATCACCGTGCTCGGGGCGTCCACCCGCAGCTCGCCCTCGACCATGGTGGTGGCCGACGTCGGCACACCGTTGCGTTGCGCCGGGACGACGCCGTCGCCGACCGCCACCGCGTCCGCCTCGACCGCGAGCGCGAACGGGTACGTGCCGGGCACGGCGCCGGCGGCGATCGGCACCTCCAGCTCGACGGTGACCGTGGCGTCCGCGGCCACCGCCCCCGTCCGCACCGGCACCGGGAGCCAGTCGCCGTCGAGCCCGAGCAGCGTGAAGGTCAGCCGTCGGGGCCCGGTCGCGAGGTTCCGCGCGTGCACCCGAAGCACGCAGGTGCGCCCGCCGGGGGCGTGGGCCCCGGGCTCGATGTGGATGCTCGGGGCCCCGGAGTGGGAGGGGATGCTCATCGCTGGGTCACCTCGCGCTAGGGGGCCGGCAGGGCGAAGTCGTAGACCGCCTGGTCGCTGGCCTGGACGGAGATGGGCGTGGAGGTCGCGATCGGGGCGCTGGTCATCGAGATGCGCATCTCCGCGATGTAGTGCGCCGGTGCGTCGACGTCGTTGAACCGGTAGGCCCCGGTGCCGTCGGTGGTGGTGGTCGCCACCGGCGGCATCGCGGTGCCGTACTGGCTGGCCAGGTACAGGTCGACCACCGCGCCGACGGTCGGTACGCCGCCCTGGGAGACCGTCCCGCTCAGCGACGCCGGCGACACCAGGACCGGGTCGAGGCGCCGCTCCTGACCGGCGGCCAGGGTCACGATGGTCGACGTCGGGCTGGTCCCCTTCCGGCTGAATGTCACCGTGTAGGTACCGGGCGGGAGCTGGCCGATGACGAAGTCGCCGACCGAGCCGGAGGGCGTCGAGGCGGTGGTCACCACGTACTGGTTCGCGCTGGAGCTCGCGGTGACCTGGACGTTCGGCGCCGGTCCGGTGACCACGCCCGCGGCGTTCGACTGGCGCACGGTACCGACGATCCGTCCGGTCGCCGAGCGCATGGTCGCGTCGACCCGGTCGGCCGCCGGCGCACCGGAGGTGACGTTGCCGTAGCCGTCGATGCTGACCGAGACCACCTGGGACTCCAGGTCGGACCGGGAGAAGGTGACCGTGTACGTGCTGGGGATGGGCAGTCCCGCGAGCACCCACGACCCCGCGGGCGATCGGCTCTGGGTGACCGTCTGGCGCGTGGTCGCCCCGTCGGTGACGGTCACCGTGACGCCGGCCCCGCCGCCTGGCGCGCTCACCTGCCCGGACAGCGTGCCGGCCGCCGCGCCGAGGGTCGCGACCACACCGGTGAGCTGCTGTCCCGGGCCGAGGTCCAGGTTCAGCGTGGCCGGTGCGTACCCGTCCGCGCTGACCACCACGGTGAAGGTGCCCGGTGTGGGCAGCCCGCGCAGGGTGAACGCGCCGACCTCGTCCTGGGTCAGGCTGACCGTGCGGACCGAAGTCTCGCCGAAGGTCGCCTGGATCGTGGCGCCGGGGATCGGGCCACCGGTCCCGGTGACCAGGCCGCTGATCGACCCGTCACCGTCGACGAGCTGGACCTCGATACCCGTTCGCGCCTCGCCCGCGGCGACGTCGAGCCGCTGCACCTGCGTGCTGTACCCGGGTTTGGAGGTCACCAGGTCGTACACCCCCGGGGAGGGCACGCCGGTGAGCTCGAACTCGCCGTCACCGCCGATCGGCACGCTGCGCACGACGGCGCCCGAGGAGCGTGCGGGTGCCTCACCGGGGACCGGGTCGGCCTGCCCGGCCAGCGCCGGGGAGTCCAGCGGCAGCTCGAGCGTGACGGTCGCGCCGGCGACGTCCTGGCCGACGACGGTGCCCGCCACCGTCGCGGGGACGCCGCCGACCAGCACGGTCAGCCCGTCCAGCCGCTGCCCGGCCGCCAGGGTGACCGTCTCGGCGTCGGCATCGGTCGCCGCGGCCGGGTACCAGACCTCGGCGAAGCCCGCGCCGCGGAACCGCAGCTTGTAGCTGCCCGCGGGCAGGGACGGGACCCGGAACGCGCCGTCCGCGTCGGTCGCGGCGGTGGCCAGCGGCGCCGCGGTGTCCGACTCGTCGAACGCCTCGACCGACACCCCCTCGACCGGCTCGCCGGTGGACAGCAGCATCACCTGACCGGCGAGGCTGGAGGAGCCCGTGGTGGCCTGCTGGTCGCGTGCCTGGGCCACCTGCAGGGCCAGGTCACGGTCCGCGGCCGAGCGGCTCACCACCCCGTTGAGCGCGGCAGTGATGACGATGGCGAACATCGAGATGGCGACCAGCAGGCCGAGCATCGCCAGCAGGCCCCGGCTGAACACCGGCCGCTGGACGAAGACCCCCATGGCGTCCGGCGGTGTGCCCTCCGCGGGTGGCTCGGCGGCCGTGCCGAGCCGGGCCTCGCGCTCCTTGCCCTTGGCGGCCCTGGTCTTCCGGCGCTGCGCCTTGTCCGCGCGCTGCTTGCGCCGACCCTGCCGGGTGAGCACCTCCGGGGAGTCGTCCACCCGCAGCTCGAACGGTCGAGGCTCGGTCGAGCCGAACCAGGACCGCTTGGCCGAGGTCCGCAGCGAGGTGACGGTGTGCTCACCGGGGCTCAGGTAGAACCCGGGCGGGTCGAACTCGAAGTCGATCCGGTTCTCCGGGTCGGCCCCCACCAGCCCGGCCTGCGCGATGGTGTTGCCCTGGTTCGTGATGACGACGTCGAAGCCCGCGCGGCGTCCTGCGGTGACGATCGACGGGTCGAGCCGCACCTCGAGCTGCGGGACGCCCGGGACGTCGAGCACGAGCTCCTCGACCGCGGTGCGCCCCTCCCCGGTGAGCTCGCGGACCTGGACGGCCATCCGTCGCTCGCCCGCGGGCAGGCCCTCGGGCAGCGCGATCGTGATCATGACCTGGGTCGACTCGCCGGGGAAGAGCCGCGGCTCGGACTCGTCCACGGTGACCCAGTCCGGGTCCGCCCCGAGCACGCGCAGGCTGTAGCCGCTGATCACGTCGCCGCTGTTGGTCAGGTGCACGACGACGACGGCCGGCTCACCGACCGGGGCCGGCATCCGCCGCGGCTGGAGCTCGAGACGCACCTCAGCTCACCGCCGGCACGACGAGGTCCTGGGCCGCTGCGGACCCGGCGGTGACCCGCACGACGGCGGTCGCCACCGTGCGCCCCGCCTGCGGCACGCTGACCGTGTAGGTCCCCGGCGGCAGGCCGCTGATCACGTAGTACCCCGCGGGGCTGCCCGCGGTGCTGGTCGACGTAGCCGTCCACACCCGCTGCCCGTTCTGGGTGGCGTGCACCGCGATCCCCGCCACTCCGGCGCCGCCGGACAGCACCCGACCGGTGATCGAGCCCACCGAGGGCTGGAGCGTGACGTCGACCGGTGGTGACGTCCCGCTGGACAGGTCGACGGCGACGCTCTGCGCGGCGTGGCCGGCGAGGGTGAAGGTCAGCGTGTAGCGGCCGGGGTCCAGGCCGACGAGCGTGTACGAGCCGACCTGCCCGCTGGTCAGCGTGGTGCCCGAGACCGCGGTGGGCCCACCCCCGACGACCACCGACACCCCGCCCAGACCGGCGCCGTCGGGCCCGGTCACCGTCCCGGTCACGGTGCCCGCACCCCCGGCCAGCACCACCTCCAGGTCGGTGCGGACCTCGCCGGCGGTCAGGTCGACGACGACGGTGCGTGGGCTGAACCCGTCCTTGCCGAACGTCACCACGTAGGTGCCGGGCGTGGTGAGCCCCGGGATGACGAACCTGCCGACCTTCCCGATCGTCGGGGTGCCGACCACGACGTCCTCGCCGTCGAGCGTGGTGCTCACCTCGACCCCGCCGAGCGGCCGGCGGCCGTCCGTGACCACACCGCTGATCTGCCCGGTCCCGGCACCGAGCAGAACCTCGGTCGCGTACCGCTCCTGGCCGCCGGCGACGCGCTCGGTGGTGGTGACCGGCTCGTAGCCCTCGGCGGTGAAGACGAGCTCGTACGTACCCGGTGCGGGCAGGTCGGTGAAGGTGTACGACCCGTCCTCGGCCGCCTGCGTGGTGAACGCGAGCGGTGCGTCGTCGGGCGCCCAGGTGGCCGAGGCGACCACCGTGGTGGTGACCGGGGTGGTCACGTCACCGGCGTCGACCGTGCCGTGGATCGTCGCCGGGTGCCCGGTGATCGCGACGTCGAGCCCCTCGGTGACCGTCTGGGTGGAGGCGCGCACGAGCTCCGCACCGCCCTGGCCCGGGACGCCGGGGAACCACAGCGGGTCGTAGCCGTCGGCCGTGAAGCGCAGGAAGTAGCTTCCCGGGAACAGGCCGGCCACCGCGTACGTGCCGTCCTCCTGGGTGGCGGCCGAGCCGACCAGGACCAGCCCGTCGCGGCCCTGGCGCAGGGCGTCGACGGTGATCCGCCCGACGCCCTGCCCGTCGCTCGCGCCGGTGACCGTGCCGGACAGCACCCCGCCGACGCCCGCCCCGAGCGCACCGTCGCGGTCCACCGCACCGGCGGGCTGCCCGTTGGCGCCGACCGGGGTCACCGTGCCGTCGGCGCCCGTGCCGTCCGCACCGCCGTCGATCGCCGTCGCCGCGAAGAACGACGGCGGGGCGGTACGGGTCAGCGGGTCCGTGCCCAGCACCGTGCGGATGCCGAACAGGAACACCAGCGCCCAGGCCGCCACGATCGCCAGCAGCACGAGCGCGGTGAGCAGGCCCCGGCTCAGCGTCGAGCGCTGGCGCAGCGTGAGCGCGGCCGTCTCGACCTGTTCCCCGGCGGTGGCCTGGACCCGCAGCGGACGGTCCCGGTCGCTGCCGAAGAGCTGCCGGGGCCCGCGCACCATCACCGCGCACCGCGCCGACCCGCCCGGGGGCACGCTCACGGTGGACGGGCTGATCGCCGCCTGGAGGCTGCGGTCGGAGTCCTGGGCGCGCAGGCTCACGTCCAGCGGGACGTTGCCCTCGTTGCGGACCTGGACCTCGAAGGTGGCCCGGCGCCGGGCACGCACCACCGACGGCGAGGCCGCCAGCACCAGCCTCGGCCGGTGCTCGACCACGACGTCGACGTCGTGGTGGGCCGGGTGGACGCTGCCGGTGCGCCCGTTGATCTCCACGGTGACCGGGTGGGTGCCGGCCGGGAACGTACCGGGCAGGTCCAGCCGGACCACCAGGTGGCCGGTGGCGTCCGGGAACAGCGGGAGGACGGCAGGGCGGGTCCAGGCGTGCTCGGTGGGCAGCCCGAGGACGCGGGCGGTGACCCCCTCGATCACCTCGCCGGTGTTGATGACCTCCAGCGGGATCTCGCCCACCTCACCGGGCGAGACCTCCAGGACGTCGACAGCGCTCAGGACCCGCATGTCGGTCTACTGCTCGTCACTCGGCGAGCGCTCGCTCGACGAGCCGCGCGGCCCGCCGGCGCCGGTCCCGTTCTCGTCCTCGGGCACGGCGGTCCGGGTGAAACCCTGCCCCGAGCGCTCGGTCCGCATGGCCGGCCCGCCGCGACCGGCACCGGCGGGCACCGGCGGGTCGCTGGGCACCGGGGCCGCCATCCCCTCGATCGAGCTGACGCCGCGGGCCGCGGTCTCCCAGCCGAAGGCGTCGCTGGCGACCGTGGCGTGCAGGGTGAAGGACGCCTTGAGGGTGCCGCCGAGGCCGCTCCACAGGTCGCGTGGACGGTTGAGCTCGTCGGTGGCCAGGGTGAGCTGGACGTTCGAGTTCAGCGGGGTGCTCAGGTGCTCGGCCGGCAGCACCTGCTGGGCGACCAGGCGGGTCAGCACGTCGCCGAGGAGCTGGTGCTCGTCGCGGATGCTCCCGGCCCACGCGCTGACCAGGTACGAGAGCTGGACCATCGGCAGCGGGGCCCGCTGCTCGAGCCGGCCGTCCGCGCCCGGACGGGAGGCGGCCGGGCGCGGTGGCAGCGGGCTGCGGGAGACCGAGTACAGGAACAGGTTCACCGTGATCCGGTTGACCTGGGCGCTCCAGGTGGAGTCCGGTGCCTCGAAGGACACGTCACCGACCTCGCGGGACAGCGGCAGGACGGCGCGCAGGTAGGCCTCCAGACCGTCCTCGACCACGGGGATCAGCACGTCGCCTCTCCCTCCGTCGTCGTGTCGGTCACCGGTCGTACCGCCGGCCACCGGAGCGGCCTCGCGACCGGCAGCTGCACCGGTTGCTGCACCGGCATCGGCGCAGCACCCAGCGTCGGCCTCGACAGGCCCTGCCAAGGCTAGGAACGGGCCCGGGTGAACAGCATCCGTAATCACTACCGATGTTGTTCCCGAGCCCTCGACGCGACCCCGGCAGGACCAGCAAGATGCCAGGTGGAGACCTCTGCGCGAGCAGTCCGCCAAGCACCGGCTCGGCGCCCGCCGGAGAGCTGCTCGACGGACGGGGACGCCATGAGCGGGACCGAGACAACAGTGCGCCGCAAGGCCCCGGCCACGGGCGAGACGGTCGAGCGTCTCGACCACGCGTCCGCCGGGCACGAGCTCTTCGAGACCGCCCCGCGCGGGCCGCAGCTCGAGGTCGGGTCCGCGGACGACGCCGCGGAGCACGCGGCCGACCGGCTCGCCGACCGCGTCATCGCCCGGCTGCGCGCCGAGGACGCCGAGGCGGCGGGGCACGGCCGAGACGGCCACCGCGAGGGGCACCACGGCCCGGCCCGCCGGATGGCCGGCGCGGTGCGCCGTGCCGTGTCACCACGCGTGGGCCGTGAGGGCGGGCCGGCCGGTGCGGAGCTGTCGGCCCGGATCGAGTCCATGCGCGGGGGCGGCTCGACGCTCGACGAGGGTGTCCGCCGGCAGATGAGCTCGGCCTTCGGCACGGACCTGTCCGGGGTGCGGGTGCACACCGACTCCCGGGCGGCCGACGCGGCCGCGGACATGGGGGCGCTCGCGTTCACGACCGGCAAGGACATCTTCTTCGGCGCCGGCCAGTACGCACCCGACACCGAGGAGGGGCGGCACGTCCTGGCCCACGAGCTCGCGCACACCGTGCAGGCCGGCGTCGGGACCCGGCGCAAGGTGAGCAGACTGTGGGACCTGAGCACCGACGAGGGCACCGACATCGTGCAGACCGCCCGCATGCGCGTGCTCAAGGACCGCCTGGTCCTCTTCATGGACGACGACGCCGGGGACACGATGGTCGTCAAACTGGAGAAGGAGCCGATCGGTCTGGGTGCCCTCGCTGGTCACCTGCAGCAGAAGCTCAACGGGTCGGAGACGATCCAGTACCGGAAGCTGCCCGCGCGGGCCCGTCCGACGCTGCTGCAGATGCTCAAGATCGACAACCTGATCGACAAGCCCACGTTCACGGCCCGCGGCAACGTGAACAGGGTGAAGTCGGGCTGGAAGCACCTGGACGACCCGATCGACCGCGCGGTGACCTCGGTGACCGACGAGATCAACGCGTTCAAGGACTCGGAGCTGCTGGCGATGTCGCTGGCCGAGGGTGACTCCGCCGAGGACCTGGCCAAGGCCCCCGCGGACTCCGAGCGGAGCATGCGCTCGATGCTCTCCCGACCGGGACACCTGCGTGAGCTCGGCAAGGTCACCGCGGTCGACCTGCTGCTCGGCAACAGCGACCGGCTGATGGCCGGCAACATGGGCAACTGGTTCTACGACCCGACCGGTGCGCTGACCGTCCTGGACAACGTGGACGGCGCGGGTTCGATGGGTCGGGACAACCGTGAGGGCAAGATCGTCACCGACCAGCTCAAGGAGCTCGCGGACTCCAAGCTGAAGGCGACGGCACACTCGGCGGCCGCGACGCTCCAGCACATGGTCACGACGGCCGACCCGACGGCCGACGAGTGGTTCAACGCCACGATGCCCGGCGGCAAGACGCGCGCGGTCCACTTCGAGGCGGAGCTGCTCGCCGGGCTCAAGGAAGGCAAGAAGTACATCAGCAAGGTCTTCGGCAGCACCCGGTGGACGCTGGGGGGCAAGAAGAACCGCGCGATCAAGAAGTCGATCAAGAAGGACGCGAAGGCCGCCGCGGCGATCGACTCCGACGACGGCGGGGCTCCCGACTACTACGAGACCCTCAAGGCTCGCGCCGCGTGGCTGAAGAAGCACTGAGGGACGCCGCCGGGGCACCGTCGCTCGTCTCGCTCGCCTCTGCACTGCTCGAGCGCGAGGCCCTCGCGTTCGACGTGGCCGGCAGGGGCTCGCTCGCCGGGCTGCTGGGTCCCGACGGCGACGAGGAGAAGCGGGGGGCCCACCGGCGTCGGCCGCAGGACGTGCGTCAGGCGTACGACGCGTCCGTCACCCGCGCCCAGGAGGCGTTCGCTGCGCTGCTGGACGACGACGAGGACCCGTTCACCCAGATCGTCACCTCCTGCGAGCTGACCGTCCCGGAGGCCACGGTCCTGGCGGTGTGCGTCGCCGTCGAGAGCGAGGAGCGTCTGCAGGCACTGGTCGGGCACGCGCTCGGTGACCAGACGCTGCGCCACCCGACGGTGGGTCTGCTCCAGCGGATGCTCGGACGGCCCGCGCTCGCGCTGCTCGGGGTGGACGAACGGCTGAGGCGGGCGGCGCTGGTGGAGGTCTCGGCGTCCGGCACGTTCGCCGACGCCGCCGTCGCGGTCCCCCGACACGTCGTGTGGGCCGTGCTCGGCGACACCGCCCTCGACCCCGAGCTGCCGCTCGGCGCCGAGGTCGTCACGGTCCCACCCACGATGGTCGGCGCGCACGACCTGGTGCTCGTCGCCGGCGAGGACCGCGTGCGACGCACCCAGGCCGCGGTCCGGGCCCTGTGGGGGCTGGCCTTCCTCGTCGTCGACCAGCCCACGGACGCCCGCGGCTGGGCCGCCCTGGTGCGGCAGGCCGGGGTGGCAGGCCTCGGCGTCGTCCTGGAGGTCGGCGACGGGCTGACGCCGCTGGGCCGGTGGTGGGTCGAGCGGGCCGACCACGTCGCGTGGGCCCTGTCCTCCGCCCAGCGGCTGGCGCTCGGCTCCCTGCCCGACCGGCGGTGGACCGACGTCCCGGTCGCGGCGGGGCGGGTCACCGAGGCCGAGTGGCGCACGGTGCTGGGCGAGACCGACCCGGCCGGGCGGCGTCTGACCGCCGAGCAGCTCGAGCTCGTCGCCGACGCCGGCGAGTCGCTCGGGGACCCCGCCGACGCCCTGCACCGGCTGGCGGACGGGCCGATGGCCGGCTCGGTGCGCCGGATCACTCCCGCGGTCACCTGGGAGGACCTCGTCGTGCCGCCCGCGCACCTCGACCGGCTCAAGGAGCTGGTCGCCCGGTACCGGCACCGCGGCACGGTGTTCGGCCGGTGGGGCCTGGCGGAGATGCCGTCCCCCGGGCTGGTGGCGATGTTCGGCGGGCCGTCCGGGACGGGCAAGACGATGACGGCCGAGGTGATGGCCGCCGATCTCGGGGTCGACCTGTTCCGGGTGGACCTGCAGGCCGTGGTCTCCAAGTACATCGGCGAGACCGAGAAGAACCTCGAGCTGGTCTTCTCCGCGGCGTCGGCCGGGGACTGCGTGCTGCTCTTCGACGAGGCCGACGCGCTGTTCGGCACCCGGGCCAAGGTCTCCGACGCGAGGGACCGCTACGCGAACCTCGAGGTGTCGTTCCTGCTGCAGCGCCTGGAGACCTACGACGGATTCGTCATCCTGACCACGAACTTCCAGGGCAACATCGACCCCGCGTTCATGCGCCGGGTCCATGCCAGCATCCACTTCCAGGTGCCCAGCCCCGACGAGCGGCTCGCCATCTGGCAGCGCGCGCTGGCGAAGGCGCCCCTGGCGGACGACGTCGACCTGCGGCTGGTCGCGGACAGGTTCGACCTGGCCGGCGGCGCGATCCGGAACGCGGCGCTGACCACGGCCTTCCTCGCGGCCGACGACGGGGGCCCGGACCGTGAGCCGGCGGTGCGGATGGAGCACCTCGTCCGCGGTCTGGCCGCCGAGCTCGCCAAGCTCGGCCGACGCCCCACACCGGAGCTGTTCGGCAAGTGGCACCACCTGGTCCCCGACGTCGGCTGAGACCTTCCCGACGTCGGCCGAGGCCCGTTCGTCGGAGACTTGGTGGCGCTCAGCGCAACAAGGTCTCCGGGCGAGCAATGGCCACCGGGAGTCAGCCCTCGGTGGTCTTGACGGCGCCGGAGGAGATGATCTGGATGACGCCGCCGTAGGCACAGGACAACGTCGCTCCCTGGGTGAGGCCCGGCTTGCCGCCGACCATGGTCTTGGCCGCTCCACCGGTCCATGCCGCGGTCACCGGGAGGCAGGGCGCCGGTGTGGGGGTGCCGAGCGCTGCCGCGGTCGCCGCCGCGACCGCCGGGTTCGCCGGCGAGGTGCACATGCCGAACGGCGGGATGTTGCTCGCAGGCATGGCGTCCATGATCGTCGCCGCGGGACGGCCCTCGATCATGACCCTGGACACCGGGAGAACGTTGAGGACCGAGGGCGCCAGGCCCATGCTGCACTGCAGAGCCGCCGTCGCCACCGCTGCCGGCTTTCCCATGTCACTCGTTACCTCTCGTCGGGCGGCCCGTGCGCAGAACGTCGGGGGCCGCGAGCCTCTCAGGCCGCCGTCCCCCGTACCGAGGACGTCATCTGCTCGCCGGTCGTCGTGATGAAGCACGTGACCGACCGGTCGTTGCCCTGCTCCCAGCCGCGGGCGGAGGGCAGCAGGTAGGTGAAGAACAGCTCGGAGTCCCGGTAGTCCACGCCCACGTACTCGGCGAACCGCTCGATGCACACGCCGTCGGCGAAGTCCTTGAGCGCGGCCTCCCCCGGGTAGCCGTCCGCCTCCTGGCCGCCTGGGAGCTCGTACGGCACGACGGCGTACGCCTCCTGCTCGTGCGGCTCGGTGCAGTCGACCCCGCGCAGGTCGGTGAGCTCCACGGTGATCTCGGCCGGCGCGAGGAAGCAGTCGCCCGGCTGGACGTCGAAGACGGAGACCGACGTGCTCTCGTCGTCGTCCCCGAACAGGGAGCAGCCGCCGAGCACGGTGAGCCCCGCGGCCACCGCGACGACCACGGTGACCCGTCGAACGACCCGCCGAGCCACCATCTGCCGCCTCTCGCCCACGCCGGAAACGGCCGCTCCGGACCGATTGCCCTCCGACGCTACGTGATGGGCGGCGGCGCGATCCTCAGTAGTTGCTGCGGAACTCTGTCCCGAACCGGCGCCGGCTCACACACCGGCGTCGGGGTAGCAGCCGGCCCTGGAGTACGCGAACGACGCGTCGACGTTCAGCGAGCCCGTGTCGTCGGGCCCCGGCGCCGAGGTCAGGGTGCCGGACAGCGTCCCTCGGACGAGGGCGGTGTACTCCGCGTCGGGGTCCCAGGGCTCGCTCGCCGTCGTGTGCTCGGCGACGGTCAGGGTCAGGTCGCCGTACACGGCGAGGTTCGTCCCCGTCCTGGGATCGATCTCCCAGCTGCTCCACAGGATCTTCGCCGGCACCGTGAAGGTCCCGGTCGCGCCCCGCTCGATCCCGTCCGTCTCGACGTCGAACGTGTAGCCGACGCCCGTACCGGTGGCGAAACCGTCCGACCCCTCGGGTGCGCTGATTCGCAACGACGGCGACGGGAGGGTAGTGGACCAGTCCGGCCGCGCGGCCGACGAGTAGCTGACGCCGTACGTCTCGCCGAAGTGCGTCAGCTCACCGGTGACGTTGAGCTGGGCGGAGCACACGGCTTCGGTCCGGGCGTGCAGGAGGACCGTGGGTGCGTGCTCGGCGAGGGGCGTCTCCGGGGCCTCCACGTCCTCCCGGAGGATCCGGGCGTCCACGGTGAGCGGCCGGGTCGCCTCCGTCAGGTCGTGGTCCAGGTCGATCGGCTGCACCTTGCGCCACTGGTTCTCGCCCAGGTCACGGAACTCGCTGAGCGGCCAGCCGAGCTCCAGCTCCCCGCGCACCGTGCCACCGGTCAGGGTGACCTCGACGCGATGGTCTCCGGCCACCTCGGGCCCGACGTCGTTCACCTGGATCGCGATCACGGTGCTGTCGGGGTCGCCGTCACCCTCGGTGCCCGCTGCCTCCAGCTCGTCGCCGTCGGCGAGCTCGTGGAAGAACTCGGGATGGACCACGAGCACCTCGGGGTGCTCACCCTCGAGCACCACACCGTCGACCTCGTGCACGCTGACGGCGCCGTCCGGGCCGACGAGCCGGACCTGCCAGGGCAGCTCGCGCCGGGTCTGCTCCTCGCTGACGTCGAACGGCAGCTCGACGTCCTCCAGCACGACGGCGCGCTCCTCCCAGTGCTCGCCGTCGGTGTCGGTGACGTCCATGTCCTCGACGGCGAACGTCTCCGGCAGCCGCCGGCCGTCGATCACGATCTCGACGTGCCCGGGCGGCGTCCCGCCCGGGGCGAGGCCGACCACCTCGATCCGGATCTCGTCGAGCGCGTCCCTCTCGCCGTCGTCCACCTCACCGCTCCACGCCAGCTCGGCACCGGCGGTGATGCGCACACCGCCGTGGAAGGAGGTCACGGTGTCGACCACGTGCAACGGGTTCGGTATGCCGTAGATCTGCAGGGTCGAGTCGTAGCGCTCGGGACAGGTGAACCAGCCGTCCTCGGGGTTTCCCGCCATGCAGTCGATGCCGTGGTTCAGGATCACCTTCTCCGCCTGGTAGAAGGCACCGCTGTCGACCACGTGGCGATAGGCCTCGTTCGAGTCGACCCGCCAGTCGACCGCTGCCTCCCAGAAGAGCCGGGCGGCGCGAGCCGCGAGGCCGATGTCGACCGACTGGTCCCAGCCGAGGAACACGCTCCCCTCACCTTGCACCGCGTTCTTGAACGTCTCGCCCATGGCCGACTGGCACCAGTTGCCGAAGAACAGCGTGTCCTTCAGGCCCTGGGGGTAGTGGTGCTCGAAGAACCTCGTCGTGACGAAGAAGCGGAGCTCGCCGTCGGGACCCCAGCTCGTGGTGATGCCGGGCGGGAGGGGCTTGCTCTCGTCGAGGTGGTAGACCCCTGTGCCCCCTTCCTCGACGTACCAGTCCCGCGCACGGGTGCTCGACCAGCCGTTGTCCGAGCCGTGCGTGGAGACGTGGACGAGGTCGTACCGGTCGAGGTTCTTCAGGACGTCGAAGATCGTGAAGGACCCGGCCCAGTGCGCGACGTCGCCGTAGTGGTCGACCTCGTACTGGCCCGACGCCGCGAGCTCCCCCGCGAGATCTGCCGCGACGGGGCTGCTCCCCATGGGGCCGTAGGGCTCGAGGATGAGCGCGCGCTTCTTCGGGCGCCGGTCGTGGCCGGCACCCGGTTCACCGACCGGCTGCTGGGCCGGCACCGCGCCGGGCAGCGCCGTGGTGGACAGCGCCGTGGTGGACAGCGCCGTCGCAGGCAGCGCCGTCGCAGCCGACGCGGCAACAGGCAAGACCGCGGTCCGCGCGCTGGCGGGCCCTGCTGTCGCGGCTCGGGGATTACCGCCGGCGACCTCTCCGGCGCGGTCGTGGCCCTCCGGGGGCATGAAGCCGGGAGCCGACGAGTCCGGGCCGGCCGACGCGGAGCCGTCCGTGGGTGCGGAGCCCTCGGTAGGTGCGGAGCCCTCTGTGGTTCCCGAGCCGTCGGCCGGTCCCGACAGCTCCGAGAGGAGGTACGACGGCGGTGCACCCTCGACCTGGAAGGAGATCTCCACCGGCGTGAGGGTGACGTTCACGACGTCGGGCTGCTCGTCCAGGAAGTGCCCGACGTCGCCCCAGGTGACGTCGGGCCGCTGGCTGTACTCGTACGCCTCGTCGCCGAGGTCGATCATCCGGGTGAGGACCTCGGGGTCGACGTCGCTCAGGGAGCAGGCCGAGCGGCCCGTGGCGCACTCGCCACCGGAGGGGTCGAGGCCCGGCGCACATGCGACCAGAGAGGTGGCGGCCAGCGTGACCGAGAGCCCGAGCGCCGCCGATCTCTTCATCCTCAGCACACCCACAGTTCTGGTTCAGAGCCGCCGCCACCGCACCAGGGACGGCTCACACGATGCTCACAAACTCTGCCGAGGGGAGGACCGCAGCGTGGGCCCGGCGCGTGATCAGCTGGCCGTGCTGGTTCGACGTGAGGTTCGCGCCGGCACGCTCGGGCCGTCCACGCCCGGCTGCTCCGGACTGGATCCGGATCTCGGCGGGGACCGGGTGCTCCGGCGTCGAAGGAGTCGGCCGCGGCGTCAGCGGCGCTGCAGCAGGTACCGGGACTCGTCGGCACGGTTGATCCACACCATGGTGTCGGCGTCCCAGTCGCTGACCACGTACCCGGGCGCGCCGCCCGGCAGATCGATCGCGAAGCCGTCGAGGACGAAGTCCACCGCGTTCTCGGCATGGTCCGTGACCCCGGGGACGTGCTGGCAGTAGAGGATGCGCTCCGTGGAGGGGAACACGTAGCGGATGTCCTTCGTCACCGCTTCGTAGCCCGAACCGGTGTCGAAGTGGGTGTGCTGCCAGGCACCAACGAGCACGGTGGACAGATCGCCCGTCTGACCGTCCGGCGCTTCAGCGGCTGCGGAGATCGCCGGCGACTCCCAGTCGCACGTCTCCTCCTGGGCGGGCGACGGCGCATCCTGCGGTTCGCTGGCGTCCTGCTCCGACGATCCGTCTGGCCTGGCCGCCGGCTCCGGGGCCGCCGGTGACGTCGCCTCGTCCGGTGCGGCATCGGAGTCCGCGCTCTGCGCACCGCTCCGTGTGCCGCCTGCCACCTCTGCCGCGGCCTGGTCTCCTCCGCCGCAACCGCTGAGCGCGAGCCCGGTCAGGACGACGAGCGCGGCCGCGGCGCCGTGGATGCGGATGCGTGGTGCAAGGTCCCCGCTCATCCGCCGAGCTGCCGCGTCACGCCGTAGGACACCGCTTGGCGTCCGTCGTCTGTAGTGAGCTGCACGGTGACCTGGAAGTCTCCGCTGGTGTACAGGGAGATGTTCTCGCCCATGTTGCTCCACTCACCGCCGAATCCTGCGTCGGCGAGCTGAGACTGCACGGTGGTGGCGATGTCGTCAGCGGCCACCTCGGGCACGATGGTGACCTTCCAGGTCTTCGCCGTGTCACCCAGGGTCAGGTCGGTGGACATCACGATCTCGCCGTCGAGCAGCGGGACGACGTCGGCAGGGAAGTCCTCCGCCAGCTCACCCAGGTCGAAGCCCACCAGACCATCGGTGGCCTCGTCGATGGCCTCGTCGTCGGCACCGGAGCCCTGCTCCGGGGCACCCTCCTCCGAGGAGCCGGCCCCTTCTTCCGCGGTCGACGCATCCTGCTCCGCGGGCGGAGTCGCCTCGGGCTCTGCGACGCTGCCGCACCCGCTCGTCGCGAGAGCTGTGGCCAGAGCGAGCGTGGTGAGCACTGCCCCCGAACGGACGTGCTTGTACCTGGTGATCATGGATTCTCTCTTCCGGGGTGCCGAGCGGCGATCATCCGCTCGGTGAGCATCACGGGTGCCACTCACAGACCGCTCACACGCACGACTCAGCGGTTGGGGTACCGGTTGGGGAAGCAGCCCGCCTCCGAGATGGCGAAGGTGACGTGGACGTCGATGAAGCCGGGCGTGTCCGGCCCTCCGTCGTTCTTCAGGTGACCGGTGACGGTGCCCTTGACCGCGTCGGTCTGCGGCTCGCTCATCCCCAGGTGCTCCCCGAGGTACTCGGTCATCGTGCGGTGCTCGGTGATGGTGATGGTCACGTCACCGAAGGCCGCGAGGGTCCCGGCGGCGGCGTGGATCGACGGGGGGTTGTAGTTCCAGAAGATCTCGGCCGGCCGCGTGAAGGATCCCGTCGCCCCGGGCTCGATCCCGTCGATCTCGGCGTCGAAGGAGTAGCTCTCCGTCGTCCGCACGATGTCGTCGTACTTCTCGGTGGGCTCGAGCATGAGCAGCTCGCCCGGGAAGACGTCGGCCCAGACGGGGTACGGGGTGTCCGAGAGGTCGATCGGGACGGTCTCCCCGCCCAGCTCTGCCTCGCCGGTCAGGGTGAGCTCGGCCGAGCAGTAGTCCGGGGTCGTCCCGCGAAGCAGCACGGTCGGTGCGTGCTCGGACACCACGACTCCGGCGCCGCCGCGGGCGACCGGGGCGACGCTCGGGACCCGGGCCGCCACGGTACGGACCGCGACCGGCGCACCGGAGCCTGGGTCGGGTGCCGCCAACGGTCGGTTCGGGTCCGGGATCGCCTCGCCGTCCTGGATGAGCCGTGCGGCGATCGTGAACGGGCGGGTCTCCTCCGTGAGGTCGAAGTCCAGGTCGACGATCTCGTCCTTGCGCCACTGGTTCTCGCCCAGCGGTCGGAACTCGTCCAGCGCCCACTCGAGCTCCCGCCTGCCCCGCAGGGTGCCGCCGCTCAGCTCGACCTCGACGCGGTAGCTCGAGGCGACGTCCGGCGCGACGTCCTCCACGTGCAGCGCGATCGTGGTGCGGCCCGGCTCGCCGTCGTTCTCCTCGTCGTCGGCCGCGAGGTCGTCGCCGTCGTCGAGGTCGTAGGACAGCTCGGGGTCGACGACGGTGAGCTTCGGGCCCATCAGCCGCACACCGTCGACGTCGTGCATGCTGATGGAGTCGTTCGGGCCGACGAGGCGGACCTCCCAGCGCAGCTCACGAAGCAGCTGCTCGGCGGTGACGTCGAACGGCAGCTCGACGTCCTCCAGGCCGATCGCCCGGTCCTCCCAGTGCGTGCCGTCCGTGTCGGTGACGGCCATCTCGGCCACGGGGAACTTCCCCTCGATCTTCTCCCCGTCGATCGTGATCTCGACGTACCCGGCGTCGGCCGCTTCTCCCGGGACGAGGCCCACGACCTCGAGCTGGATCTCGTCGAGGGTGTCCTTCACGCCGTCGCCGGCGTCCCCGGACCACCCCAGGGACGTGCCCTTACGGATGGCTTTGTCGTTGCTGTACGAGGTCACCGTGTCGAGCACGTGCAGCGGGTTCTTCGCGGTGTAGATGCGCAGGGTCGCGGTGAAGTGCTCGGGACAGTCGAACGCCTCCCCCCTTCCCGGACCGGTGCCGATGCAGTCGATCCCGTGCGAGATGATGTGCCGCTTCGGCTGGAAGTGCGCACCGTGCTCGACGACGTTCTCGTACGAGGCGGTCGAGTCGACCCGCCAGTCGACCGCCCCCTCCCAGAAGTACCGGGCGGCTCGCGCGGCGAGGTTCAGGTCCACCGAGTGGTCCCACCCGACGTAGACGCTGCCCGCGCCCTGGATCGCGGCCCTCAACAGGTCGCCGAGCGCCGACTTGCACCAGTCGGCGTAGAAGAGCGTGTCGCTCAGCCCGCCCGGGTAGTGGTGCTCGAAGAACTCGTTGGTGACGAAGAAGCGCTGCACCCCGTCGTCGTCGAGACTCATGGCGACCCCGTGCGGCAGGACCCTGCCCTCGGGCAGGTGGTACCTGTCGTTGTCGGGGTTCTTGACGTACCAGTCCCGGGCCGGACTGACCGCGAACCCGGTGTCGGAACCGTGGGTGGAGATGTAGACCACGTCGTAGCGCCCCAGGGACTTCAGCGCGTCGAACATCGGGACCGAGTCTTCGTACGTGGTGACGTCACCGAAGAAGTCGACCGTGTACTGGTCCTGGTCGCCGAGCTCGCCCACGAGGTCCTTCGGTACGGCGTTGACCCCCAGCGGGCCGTAGGGCTCGACGACGAGCGCCCGCTTGGTGGGTGCGCGGTCGTGCCCGACGCCGGGCTCCCCGACCGGCTCCTGGCGGAGCGCGGGCACGGCGGCGGTCGATGCCGTGGTGCCGGTCTTGACCGGCGCACCAACCGGCACCACGACCGCCTCCGACGACGTCGTCCACGCGGCGCTGTGCACCGTCGCGCCGGCCTGCGGGACGGTCGTCAGCGCGGCGGGGCTGCCCCCGGCGACCTCTCCGGCCCGGTCACGGTCCTGCGGGAACCAGTCCGGTGCCTCGACCTCCCCGGAGTCGGGTTCGGTCGAGTCGGGCCCCGTCGAGTCGGGCTCGGTGCCCTCAGAACCGGACGAGCCGGACTCGGTCCCGTCGGGCCACGCGGACTGCGACGCCGACGGGTCGGGCTCGCCGGACGGACCGGACAGCTCCGAAAGCAGGTACGACGGCGGCGCGCCGGCGACCTGGAAGGAGATCTCCACCGGCGTGACGGTGACGTCCACGACGTCGTCCTGCTCGTCCAGGAAGTAGCCGACGTCGCCCCAGGTCACGCCCGGCTGCTGGCTGTACTCGTACGCCTCGTCGCCGAGGTCGATCATCCGGGTCAGCACCTCGGGGTCGACGTCGCTCAGCGAGCACGCCGAGCTGCCGGTGTCGCACGTGCCGCCCGAGGGGTCGCCGCCGGGCGCGCAGGCGACCAGCGACGTGGCGATCAGCACGGCCGAGAGCCCCAACCCTGCCGATCTCTTCATGTTCAGCGCATCCTCATGTCCGGTTCGGAGCACCGACCAACTCACCAGGGACGGCTCACAAGACGCTCACAAGGCCGCGATCCGGGCGGCGCACCGGACTGCGAGACTGGCGCCGGGCGGCCTCGGTAGTTGCTGCGGAATTTCGCAGGGGACCCCACGTTGCCAGTGGGTATACGTCATGATCGACACCGGCCGAGGGCGCCTGTCCGACGCCGGTTGTACCTTCGTCCGTGAGGCTCCGGGAGGTTCGATGGACATCGCGATGACGACGCGCGCCCAGCAGGCGGTGTCGGAGGCGGTGACGCACGCGTCGGCGGCGTCCAACCCGACGGTCGAGCCGGTGCACCTGCTCGAGGCGCTGCTGGCCCAGCCCGGCGGGATCGCCGGCGGGGTGCTGGACGCCGTCGGGGTGGACCGGGGGGCGCTCGGGCGCGCGGTCCGGGCCGCCCTGGTGGCGGTGCCCACACTGTCCAGCCCACCGGCCCGGCCCAAGGCGTCGCCCGCGCTGGCCGCCGTCATCGAGGCCGCGGCCGACGAGGCCAGGGCACTCGGCGACGAGTACGTCTCCACCGAGCACCTGCTCCTGGGGATCGCGGCCGGCAGCACCCCGGCGGCGGACGCACTGAAGTCCGTCGGCGCGACGCGCGAGGCGCTGTCGAGCGCGCTGCCCGGCGTCCGCGGCTCGGCCCGGGTCACCTCACCCGACCCGGAGGGCACCTTCGAGGCCCTGGAGAAGTACGGCGTCGACCTGACCGAGTCCGCGCGCGAGGGGCGGCTGGACCCGGTGATCGGGCGGGACAGCGAGATCCGCCGGGTGATCCAGGTGCTGTCCCGGCGGACCAAGAACAACCCGGTGCTGATCGGCGAGCCGGGCGTCGGCAAGACGGCCGTCGTCGAGGGCCTGGCACAGCGGATCGTGGCCGGGGACGTGCCGGAGTCGCTGCGTGGCAAGCGCCTGATCGCCCTGGACCTGGCCTCGATGGTCGCCGGAGCGAAGTTCCGCGGGGAGTTCGAGGAGCGGCTCAAGGCGGTGCTCGAGGAGATCAAGAACTCCGACGGTGAGATCGTCACCTTCATCGACGAGCTGCACACCGTCGTCGGCGCCGGCGCGGCCGAGGGGTCGATGGACGCCGGCAACATGCTCAAGCCGATGCTCGCCCGGGGTGAGCTGCGACTGGTCGGTGCCACGACCCTGGACGAGTTCCGCGAGTCGATCGAGAAGGACCCCGCCCTGGAGCGTCGGTTCCAGCAGGTCTTCGTCGGCCAGCCGTCGGTCGCGGACACGGTCGCGATCCTGCGCGGGCTCAAGGGCCGGTACGAGGCGCACCACCGGGTGACCATCTCCGACGCCGCGCTGGTCGCCGCGGCGACGCTCTCCGACCGCTACATCCCCGCGCGCCAGCTCCCGGACAAGGCGATCGACCTGATCGACGAGGCCGCGTCCCGGCTGCGGATGGAGATGGACTCCTCGCCGACGGAGATCGACACGCTGCAGCGCGAGGTCACCCGGCTGGAGATGGAGGAGATGGCGCTCGACGGCTCGGACGACCCGGGCGCGGCCGCCCAGCTCGAGACCCTCCGCGCCACGCTGGCCGACCGACGCGAAGAGCTCAGCGCGCTGACCGCCCGGTGGGAGGCGGAGAAGGGCGGCTTCAACCGCGTCGGTGAGCTGCGTAAGAAGAAGGACGAGCTGGAGTCCCAGGCCGCCAAGGCCGAGCGCGAGGGCGACCTCGCCACGGCGTCGCGCATCCGCTACGGCGAGATCCCGGCGCTGGACAAGGAGCTGGCCGAGGCCGAGGAGGCCGCGCTGGCCCAGCAGTCCGGCGACCAGCCGTCGCCGCTGGTCGCGGAGAAGGTCGGCGCCGACGAGATCGCCGAGGTCGTCTCGGCGTGGACCGGCATCCCCACCGGCCGTCTGCTCGAGGGCGAGTCCGGCAAGCTCCTTCGGATGGAAGAGGTCATCGGCGAGCGTCTGATCGGGCAGAAGGGCGCCGTGGCCACCGTGTCCGACGCCGTCCGGCGGTCCCGGGCGGGCGTCTCCGACCCGGACCGGCCCACCGGTTCGTTCCTGTTCCTGGGACCCACCGGCGTCGGCAAGACCGAGCTGGCCAAGTCCCTGGCCGACTTCCTGTTCGACGACGAGCGCGCCATGGTGCGCATCGACATGTCCGAGTACGCCGAGAAGCACTCGGTGGCCCGGCTGGTCGGCGCGCCCCCCGGCTACGTGGGCTACGACGAGGGAGGTCAGCTCACCGAGGCGGTGCGGCGCAGGCCGTACACCGTGGTGCTGCTGGACGAGGTCGAGAAGGCGCATCCGGAGGTCTTCGACGTGCTGCTGCAGGTCCTGGAC
>CAYQFJ010000007.1:0-46328 GCA_964416715.1 uncultured Actinotalea sp.
CGATGGACGGTGGCTCGAAGGTCGTCAAGGGCGACGCCATCGCCGGCATCATCATCACCGTCATCAACCTGCTCGGCGGGTTCGCCATCGGCATGATGCAGATGGGGATGTCCGCCGAGGAGTCCCTCGACCGGTTCAGCCTGCTGACCATCGGCGACGGCCTGGTCACCCAGATCCCGGCGCTGCTGATGTCGGTGTCCACCGGTCTGATCGTCACCCGCGCCACCGCCGAGTCTGACATGGGGACGACGGCGAGCGACCAGCTCACCCAGTCCCGCACCGCGCTGCAGATCGCCGGGTCCGCCGCCATCGCGCTGGCGCTCATCCCGGGGCTGCCGAAGGTGCCGTTCGTCCTGGTCGGGGCCGTCCTGCTGATCGCCGCGTGGCGGATCCGGGCCACCGAGAAGACGGAGGCCGCCACCGCCCTGGTCGCCGCGGCCGAGGAAAAGGTCGCCGCGACGCAGCCGGACACCCCCGAGGCACTGATCGAGCAGATGCGGGTGCATGCGTTGGAGATCCTGCTCGCCCCGGACCTGGTCGACATGGTCGGCACCGGGACGGACCAGGACCTGCTGTCACGGGTGCGCGGCCTGCGTCGCAAGATCGCGCTGGACCTCGGCATCGTGGTGCCGCCGGTGCGCACCCGCGACTCGGTCGACCTGCCGGCCTCGACGTACGTGGTCCGGATCGCCGGGGTCGAGGTGGGTCGCGGCATCGCGCCCGCCGGCCGCCTGCTCGCGCTGGGCGACAACCTCGACGGGCTGGTCGGGACGCCCGTCGTGGAGCCGGTGTTCGGGCTGCCGGGCAAGTGGGTGCCGGCCGAGCTGCGGCACAACGCCGAGCTCGCCGGTGCGACCGTCGTCGACAGGGTCTCGGTGCTCATCACCCACCTGGGATCGATCATCGACGAGAACGCGCCGCGGCTGCTGTCGCGCGAGGACGTCCGGGTGCTGACCGAGGGGGTCAAGGAGGTCAACCCGTCCGTGGTCGAGGAGCTCGTGCCCGGGTTGCTCACGCTCGGCGAGGTGCAGCGCGTGCTCCAGGGACTGCTCACCGAGCGGGTGCCGATCCGCGACCTCGCACGCATCTACGAGGGCCTGACCCTGCGCGCCAAGGTCAGCACCGACCCGGAGGGACTCGTGGAGGCCGCCCGCGCGAGCCTCGGTCCGGTGCTGGCCCAGCCGTACGCGGCCGACGGCGTGCTGCGCGTGGTCACCATCGAGCCGGTGCTCGAGCAGGCGTTGATGGAGGCCGTGCGTCCGTCCGACGCCGGCAGCCAGCTCCTGCTCGACCCGGGCCGGGCGGACCGGATCCTCTCCTCGCTCCGACACGTCGTCGCCGAGGGCGAGGCGAGCGGTCGCGAGGCGGTGCTGGTGTGCGCGCCGGCGCTGCGACCCGCCCTGCGACGCACCGTGGTGCTGGCCCTGCCCCGCCTCCCCGTGCTCTCCTACTCGGAGGTGACCGGGACTGGTCTGCGGATCGAGACCGTTGGGGTGATCAACGATGCCCAGACGATTGCTGCTTGACGGGCAGGATCTTCAGTCGTTGATGCTCCAGATCCGCCAGGAGATGGGGCCCGACGCGCGGATCGTGCGCGCCGAGCGGATCCGCACGGGCGGTGTGGCCGGGTTCTTCGCCCGCGAGCACTACGAGCTGACCATCGAGGTTCCCGACACACCTCGGCCCAGGCTGGGGCGTCGGCGCAGCTCCGCGTCCGGCGTCGTTCCCGGACGGACCGAGATCCCGGCGACCGCCACCCCCCGCGCGCCCGGCACCCAGGCGACCGGCATCGGGCTGGAGGCCCTCTTGGCGGCGGCCGACGCCGCCGAGGTGACCGTCGCACCGTCGGTGCTGTCACGGGACGGGACGGACGTGGAGCCCGACGCCGACGCGGCGGGTGCGGGCGGGACCGACGAGGGCACCGAGCCCCGCCCTCCGGCCGTCTCTACCTCGGGCGACACGTTCGCGCAGGTCCTGGCGTCGATGCAGCAGATCGTCGGAGCACCTGCGCAGGACGCGTCCGAGGAGGTTGAGCCGGAGGGCGCCGCGCTGATCGGGTCGAGCGAGCAGGGCCCGGACGGCTCGGCGGAGCTCGAGGCAGGGCCGCAGGGTGCCGACCCGGACGCCGAACCGGGTGCGGGTGCAGGGGACGAGGTTGCGGACGACGCCGAACGGGCGACACCCGCGCAGCGCCCCGGTCCGCCGCCTCCCGGACTGGAGCCGGAGCGGGGTGGGGCGAGCGTCAACGCGCTGCTCGAGCTGGGCATCCCCACGCGCCTGCTGGCCGGGTTCGGCGACCCCAGGGCCGCGGTGCCGTTGTCCGTGCTGGTGCGCCGGTTCGACCCGCCCCCGAGCGTGTGGCTGGCCCCCGGCCGGATCGTCGTCGTGGCGGGCGAGGGTGACGTGGCCCTGGCCACCGCGCGGCAGATGGCCCACCGGGCGGGGATGGACCCGTTCGAGATCGCACTCGCCGGGGAGATCTCCCCGGTCCCGGGGCACGGTCGGCGCATGCAGTCCCCGGCGGCGGCGACCCGCTACCGCGAGCGCCTGGGAGGCGACGCTCCCGCCATCGTGGCGGTCGGCGTCGGGCCGGAGCGTGAGGACTGGTCGGCCGCGGCCGCGCTGATCGCCGCGCTGCAGCCGAGCCAGTCCTGGGCTGTGCTGGACTCACGGCGCAAGACGGTGGAGCTGCGACGCTGGTTGCGGGGGGTCGGTGCGCGTCGTGCGTTCGACGCCGTCGCCGCGATCTCGACCTTCGACGCGCAGGCACCGGGCACCGTGCTCAACGTGGGGACGCCGGTGGGCTGGGTGGACGGTCTGCCCGCCTCGCCGGTCGTCTGGGCCGCCGTGCTCAGCGAGCGGCTCACCGACGACGCGCGCTGGGACTGAACCGGCTGCGCACGGTGCGTGACCGACGGCGCGGACGCCGGAGCGGTTACGCTCGCCAGATGCTGGTCCTCAGTCGTCGTGTCGGTGAACGTCTGGTCATCGGTGACAACATCGTCATCACGGTGATCGACGTGCGCAGCGACGGCGTGCGGATCGGCATCGACGCGCCGCGGGAGGTCCGGGTCAACCGCGCCGAGGTGCTCGAGGCCGTCCAGCAGGCCAACGCCGAGGCGGCCCGGTCCGGTGACGAGGCGGTCGAGGCACTCCGCGCCCTCCGCCCGCCCAGCGCCCCCTGACGCCGCGACTCCCGGTCCGCCTGCGCCGTCGGCACACCCGACGCTGCACGCCCACGCGGCACGGGCGACGCGGCACGACCGACGGGGCTCGGCAACGCGGCACGGGTGACGCGGCACGGCGATGCTGCGCGGCGACTGCTCTGCGGGCACTGACCCCAGACCGCGCGGACCAAGTTGCTGGTGCGCACAGTGGTGCTGGAGTGACGCAACACCAGCCCCACGAGTCCCATCAGTCACCGACTCCGCGCCGTTCGACGGCAACCGGGCGCGGGCCTGGATCGACGTCGATGCGCGCAGTCCGAGCCGACGGGGCAGCGGGGCTTCGCGACGCTGCGGGGGAGGGCTTCGCGACGCTGGTGGGGGGAGGGCTTCGCGACGCTACGGGGGAGGGGCGTGGCGACGCCGCGAGGCAGCGGGACGGCAAGGGCTCACAGGAGCCGTGGCTCTGCCGATGGGTTCGGTGCGGGATGCCCGCGCGTCGACGCGTCATGGAGGGACCTGGTGGAACAGCTGGACGAGATCGTCCAGGAGTTTCTGGTCGAGAGCTATGAGAACCTCGATCAGCTGGACTCCGACCTGGTGGCCCTCGAACGGAGTCCGGGGGACCGGGACCTGCTCGGCAGCGTGTTCCGGACGATCCACACCATCAAGGGGACCAGCGGGTTCCTGGCCTTCGGGAACCTGGAGTCGCTGACGCACGTCGGCGAGAACCTCCTGGTGGAGCTGCGCGACGGCCACCGGTCGATGGACCGCACGACGACCGACGTCCTGCTGGAGATGGTCGACGGAGTGCGGAGCATCCTGCGCGCGATCGAGGCCGACGGGACCGAGGGCGGCATCGACGTCTCCCCGACGGTCACCCGGATCCAGACCGTCCTGGACGACGACGCCGCCCCGGCGGGCGCGGAGACCTCGACCGAGCAGGCGGAGACGAACACCGGCGACAGCGCACCGAAGGGCACGTCGAAGGCCACCTCGAACGGCGCGTCCAAGGTCACGGCGAAGACGGCGAAGAACGCCGCGAAGAGTGCGACGACGACCACGCCGAAGCGCACCTCCGCACCGGCGCGGAAGCCGGCGGCCAAGCGGGTCATCGGCCGCAAGCCCACGGCCGCGCCCGAGCGAGAGGGAGGGGCCGGAGTCGACGTCGTCTCGGAGCCCGCCGTGCTCCCGTCGCAGCGGACCGGCCCCGTCGACACCTCACCGGACCAGGCCACCGAGCACGCCTCGCGCACGTCGGCCGACTCGTCGATCCGCGTCGACGTCGACCTGCTCGACGCGCTCATGCGCCAGGTCGGCGAGCTGGTGCTGGCGCGCAACACGATCAGCCGGCTGGCCGACGACGTCGCGGACCTCGACCTGGTGCGCGCCTCGCAGCGGCTCAGCCTGATCGCCTCCGAGCTGCAGGAGGGCGTCATGAAGACGCGGATGCAGCCGATCGAGTACGTCTGGTCGAAGGTCCCCCGGATGGTGCGGGACCTCGCCTCGACCCTCGACCGTCAGGTACGCCTGGAGATGGTCGGCGGTGACACCGAGCTGGACCGCAGCCTGCTGGAGGCGATCAAGGACCCCCTGACCCACCTGGTCCGCAACGCCGTGGACCACGGCATCGAGCCACCCGCCGTCCGCGAGGCGGCGCACAAGCCGGCGCAGGGCACCCTGACGCTGCGGGCCTTCCACGCCGGCGGCCAGGTGGTCGTGGAGGTCAGCGACGACGGCAAGGGGGTCGACCCGGAGCGGGTCGCCGAGATCGCCGTCGAGCGTGGTCTGCGCACGGCCGAGCAGGTCGAGGCGATGGCGCCGTCCGAGATCCTGCAGCTGCTGTTCCTGCCCGGGTTCTCCACCGCCGACGCCGTCACGAACGTGTCCGGCCGGGGCGTGGGCACCGACGTCGTGCGGTCCCGGATCGAGGCGATCGGCGGCACCGTGGACATCGAGTCACGGGTGGGCAAGGGCACCACCTGGCGGCTCCGCATCCCGCTGACCCTCGCGATCATGCCCGCCCTGACCGTGGCGTGCGACGAGCAGCTCTACGCGATTCCCCAGGTGAGCCTGCTGGAGCTGGTCGCGCTGGGCCCGTCGAGCCCGCAGCAGGTGGAGTACGTAGGTACCTCCGCGGTCTACCGGCTCCGCGGCGACCTGCTGCCGCTGGTCGACCTGCGGGAGGTGTTCGGCGCGCCCGCTCGCCCCGCGGACGCCGGCACGGTGATCGCCGTCCTGCACGCCGACGGCCAGCGCTTCGGCCTGGTGGTCGACGCCGTGCTCAACACCGAGGAGATCGTGGTCAAGCCGCTCGCCGCCCAGCTCAAGTCGATCGGCCTCTACGCCGGTGCGACGTTGCTGGGTGACGGCCGGGTGTCGCTCATCCTCGATGTACCGGCGATCGCCCGGCGCACGATGGGCACCGAGGTCGGCGAGGCCGCGCGGAGCACGCGGAGCGACGAGGCCGCCGCCACGCGCAGCTCCGCACAGCTGTTGGTCGCGGGCATCGGCGGGGGCCGCCGGGTGGCGATCCCGCTGTCGACGGTGACCCGGCTGGAGAAGCTGCCGGCCGCGCTGCTCGAGCACGTGGGCGGGCGTGAGGTGGTCCAGTACCGCGGTGCGATCACCCCGGTGGCCCGCCTGTCGCGGCTGCTCGGCAGCGACGCGTTCGACGACACGGCGTTCGACGACGCATCGGGCGGCGAGCTGACGGTCGTGGTCTACACCCGCGGGGAGCGCAGCGTCGCCATGGTGGTCGACGAGATCATCGACATCGTCGACGACCTGCGGGACCACAGCGACCTCGGGGACGACGGTCTGGTCGGCTCCACCGTGCTGGCCGACCGGGTGACCGAGCTGCTCGACGTGCGTTCGGCCGTGACCGCCGTCGACCCGTCGTTCTTCGCCGACGAGCTCGCCGGGTTCGACATCCTCAAGACGGTGGGAGTCTGAGATGAGCAGACAGCTCGCGACGTTCGTGGTGGACGGTACCCGGTTCGGGGTCGACGTCGTCCGCGTCCAGGAGGCGCTGCGGTGGCAGGCCCGGACCAAGGTGCCGAAGGCGCCCACCGGGATCGCCGGCCTGGTCAACCTGCGCGGTCAGGTCGTGCTTACCGTGGACCTGCGGGTCGCGCTCGGTCTGCCTCCGCTGGCCGACGACGCCGAGCCGATGATGGTCGTGGTGCGCGTTGACGGTGAGCCGGTGAGCCTGCTGGTCGACGAGATCGGCGACGTCATCGACGTCTCGGACACCCAGTTCGAGAACCCGCCGGACACGCTCGACGCCGCCCTGCGGGACGTCGTCGTCGGCGTGTACAAGCTCGACGCCGGGCTGCTGCTGGCCATGGACGTCGACCGCGCCGTCGCCGCCTGAGACGGCCCCCGGACGACTCTCAGGACCGGTCCCGGCCGGCCGATGGGTGGGGCGTATCCCGAGCAGGTACGGGATTCACGCGACGTCGTCCGCACACCCAGCCGCGCGACGTCCGCGCCGACACGCGAGGAGTAGACATGGCCAGCACGTTGACGGCACCGGCCGCCGCAGAGGTCCGTACCCCGGACACCCCCGTCCCCGATGCCCCGACCGCTCCGCGTCCCGAGGGCGGCTCGGCCCCGGTCGCGTCCGCCGAGCGCAGGCGCCGGTGGTTCGCCGACCGGTCCGTGCGGACGAAGATCCTCTCGCTGCTGGTGCTGTTCGCGGTCGCGGCAGCGGCCAGTGGCGTCGTCGCGTTGCGGGCCATCAACTCCCTCGAAGCGAACACCTCGACCCTCGCGATGATCCAGCAGGACATCACCGCTCCGCTCAACGTCGTGCACCAGGACCAGCTCAAGGCGCGGATGATCGTCGCTCAGATCGCTGCGGCGGGCAACGCCGCCGAGCGCGAGACCTGGCTGGACGAGCAGACGGCGAACGACGCCGAGCTCGCCCAGGCCGTCGAGGCCTTCGAGACCGCCATCGGGACCGAGGTCACCGCAACCTGGAACGAGTTCCGTGCCGGTTGGGACGAGTGGGTCGCGATCCGTGACTCGCAGCTCGTCCCGGCCGCTCTCGCCGGTGACTCGGGTGAGTTCGCCCGCATCCAGGCAGAGGCCGCCGAACCGGCCAAGGACGTGTACGTGGACGCGCTGGACCGCATGGCGGCGGAGATCGTCGCGTACAGCTCGGGTGCGGCGACCCAGGCGTCCGCCGAGGCCTCGTCCGCGGCGACGACCTTCACGGTCCTGATCGTCGCGACGATCGCCGTCGTCGTCCTGCTCGGCCTGCTGGTCGCGCGCGGCATCCGTCAGCCGCTCCGTCGGCTCCAGGCCTCGGTCGAGGCGATGGGTCGGGGTGACCTGACCGTGCGGGCCGAGGTGGACAGCCGGGACGAGATCGGCCAGATGGCCGCCTCCTTGAGCAGCGCGCAGGACTCGCTCCGCGAGACCCTCGGCCGTGTGGCGGAGACCTCCGGGACGCTGGCGGCTGCGGCGGAGGAGATGTCTGCTGCGGGGGCGCAGGTCACGGCGGGGTCGGAGGAGACTTCGGCGCAGGCGGGGGTGGTGGCTGCGGCGGCGGAGCAGGTGTCTCGTAATGTGCAGGCGGTCGCTGCGGGGGCGGAGCAGATGGGGGCCTCGATCCGGGAGATCGCGCAGAACGCGTCGGAGGCGGCGAAGGTGGCGTCGCAGGCGACGTCGGTGGCGGCCAGCACGAACGAGACGGTCACGAAGCTGGGGGTCTCCTCCCAGGAGATCGGCAACGTGGTCAAGGTGATCACCACGATCGCGGAGCAGACGAACCTGTTGGCGCTGAACGCGACGATCGAGGCGGCTCGGGCCGGGGAGGCCGGTAAGGGGTTCGCGGTGGTGGCCGGTGAGGTCAAGGAGCTGGCGCAGGAGACGGCGCGGGCCACCGAGGACATCGCCCGGCGGGTGGAGGCGATCCAGGCCGACACCGGTGGTGCGGTGACCGCGATCGGTCAGATCAGCCAGATCATCGCCTCGATCAACGACTACCAGCTGACGATCGCCTCGGCGGTGGAGGAGCAGACGGCCACGACCAACGAGATGTCTCGTGGGGTGGGGGAGGCGGCGACCGGTTCGGGGGAGATCGCCACGAACATCACCGGGGTGGCGACCGCGGCGGGGACCTCCAGCGAGGTGCTGACCCAGATGCAGGACTCCATCACCGAGCTCGCCGCGATGTCCGCCGACCTACGCACCCGCATCGCCGCATTCACCTACTGAGACCCCTCAGATCCACGTGGTGATCATGCAGCTCGGCAGCGCCACGGCTCCACCAGGAGACGCCGGTGAGCTGCATGATCACCACCATCGGGGTGGGTGAGTTCGTGGGGGAATGCTCATGCGTCGTGGTCGGTGAGCGATAGGACGGACAGCGGTTCGTACGGGCCGGCTCGCACATCGATGAGGCGGAGCCTCATGACGCAGCCCCGAGGAGTACCGATGTCCAGGACCTCACCGACGAGCGATCGTCCCACGCACGGGCGCGGCCGGTTCACCGGCCGTGGGCTCGCCGTGAAGTTCGGTGCCGTGCTCCTCACCGTCGTCGTCGCCTTCGCGGGTCTGTACGCCGCGGTCCTGGCCGGGAGCTCCCGGGTGGTCGCTGCCTCGGAAGAGCTCGCGACGTACCACCGGGCCGAGACGCTCGTGCTGCAGCTCGACACCCGGGCCAGTGAGCTCAAGGTGGACGGCTTCAAGGCGATCGTCCGGACGGACCCGGCCGAGCAGCTCCCCGAGCTGGCCGAGGACATCGCGACCCCGACGGCGATGCTCGCCGAGCTCACCGCCCTCCCGCTGGCCGGTCCCGCGGCCGACGCGGTGGCCGAGCTGGAGCGCACCTACGCCTTGTACATCGAGGCCATCTCCGGCTACGTGGACACCGCCATCGCGAACCAGGAGGTGGCGCGGGTGCGGTGGGAGGGCATCCAGACGTCTAACGACCTCACCGACGGCGCCGTCAGCGACGCCAAGGACGCGCTGTTCGCGGCGAACGAGCGCGCCCAGGCGGACCTCGACGACGCGATCGCCGCGGCGAACACCACCAGCCTCGTGGTGGCCCTGCTGGGCATCGGCGTCGTCGTCGTCGCGCTCTGGTTCATCGTGCGGTCCATCCTGACCCCGGTCCGCCGGGTGCAGGCGTCGCTGGACGCGATGGCGGTGGGGGACCTGACCGTGCGGGCCGAGGTGGCGAGCCGGGACGAGATCGGGCAGATGGCGGCGTCGTTGTCCGCGGCACAGGAGTCGCTGCGCGCCACGCTGGGCCGGGTCTCCGAGGCGTCGACGGCGCTGGCGGCTGCGGCGGAGGAGATGTCTGCTGCGGGGGCGCAGGTCACGGCGGGGTCGGAGGAGACTTCGGCGCAGGCGGGGGTGGTGGCTGCGGCGGCGGAGCAGGTGTCTCGTAATGTGCAGGCGGTCGCTGCGGGGGCGGAGCAGATGGGGGCCTCGATCCGGGAGATCGCGCAGAACGCGTCGGAGGCGGCGAAGGTGGCGTCGCAGGCGACGTCGGTGGCGGCCAGCACGAACGAGACGGTCACGAAGCTGGGGGTCTCCTCCCAGGAGATCGGCAACGTGGTCAAGGTGATCACCACGATCGCGGAGCAGACGAACCTGTTGGCGCTGAACGCGACGATCGAGGCGGCTCGGGCCGGGGAGGCCGGTAAGGGGTTCGCGGTGGTGGCCGGTGAGGTCAAGGAGCTGGCGCAGGAGACGGCGCGGGCCACCGAGGACATCGCCCGGCGGGTGGAGGCGATCCAGGCCGACACCGGTGGTGCGGTGACCGCGATCGGTCAGATCAGCCAGATCATCGCCTCGATCAACGACTACCAGCTGACGATCGCCTCGGCGGTGGAGGAGCAGACGGCCACGACCAACGAGATGTCTCGTGGGGTGGGGGAGGCGGCGACCGGTTCGGGGGAGATCGCCACGAACATCACCGGGGTGGCGACCGCGGCGGGGACCTCCAGCGAGGTGCTGACCCAGATGCAGGACTCCATCACCGAGCTCGCCGCGATGTCCGCCGACCTACGCACCCGCATCGCCGCATTCACCTACTGAGACCGTCGCCGGTCGGCTCACCCGCGGGATACTCTCGCCTGACCGATCGAGGAGAGCGATGCGTGTGTTCGAGCCGCTGGGAGACGTGGAGAGCATCCGCGACGCGATCGAGGAGTCGCTCCAGGTGGCGATCGTGACTGGCGAGCTCGAGCCCGGGACCCTGGTGACCGCACCTGACCTGGCCTCGCGATTCGGTGTGTCGCCGACGCCGGTGCGCGAGGCGATGATCGAGCTCGAGAGCCGTGGCTTCGTCGAGTCGGTCCGCTACAAGGGCTTCCGGATCCGCGGGATGGACGACGCTGAGCTGCACGCCCTGGTCCAGGTGCGGCAGTGGATCGAGGGACCCGCGATGGCGGTGGTTGCGCGCGAGGGGGACCCGGCGCAGATCGAAGGCTTCCGGGATGCGGCGGAGGCCATCGTTGACGCAGCGCGCGCCTCCGACATGAAGCGGTTCCTGAGCGCGGACAACGAGTTCCACCTCGGCCTGCTGCGGCTCAGCGGCAACGACGTCGCGGTCCGGTTGGTGGCCGAGCTGCGCGGGAAGACGCGACTGGTGGGGCTGGCGGGGATGTCAGGCACCGACGAGCTGCTGGGCTCGGCGGAGGAGCACCACCTGCTGCTGGACCTGCTAGTTGCCGGTGACACCGACGGTGCAGACCTGTTCATCCGTCGGCACATCGCGCACGTCCTCGGCTGGTGGTCGGGGCGCTCGGAACCGGAGTGACACACGACCGGCCCCGGGCGAGGTGCCCGGAGCCGGTCGTGGTCCGACTGTGCCTGCTGGCCGGAACTACCCGAGGGCCGTACGGGTCTCGTCGAGCAGGCCCTTGGCCGCGTCCGCAGGGCTCATCCGACCGAAGAAGACCTCGGCGGTGTAGCGGCGCATGTTCTCCTGGAAGGAGGCACCGCCGGGCGGGGCGAGCGGTGCCGCGACGACCTCGTCCGAGACCTCGGCGATGAAGTCGACGACCTTGGCGTCCTCCGGGCTGAGCAGCGGGAGCAGGGCGTCCCGCACCTCGCTGTTCGCGGGTGATCCGCGCCCCACCAGGAGCAGCTTGCCGGCGTCCGGCGAGTTCGCCAGGAAGTCGATCAGGAGCTGCGCCTCCTCCGGGTGCTCGGTGGTTGCCGCGGCGGACCAGTACTGCGAGGCGACGAACGACATGTGCTGGTCGCCCGCCTCACCGCTCGTCGTCGGGTAGCGCAGCAGCTCCAGCCCGGCCTGCGAGACGGCCTCGACCGACGGGAGCTGGTTGGAGGCCCAGAAGCCCATCGCGTAGCGGTTCAGCGCGGAGCCGGTCTGCTCCAGGCCGAGCGTCATCTGCTCGGCAGCCTCGTCGGCGCTCGGTGCCGCACCGCTGTCGACCATCGACTTGGCGAAGGTGTAGAAGTCCGCGACCGTCGCCTCGTCGGTGCCCAGCTTCCCGTCCGCGGTGAACAGGTCGCCACCGTTCTGCCGCGCCCAGATCGCGATCTGGTTGGAGTCGCTGCCCAGAGCCTGGGATCCGAAGATCCCGTCGGGGGTGTTGTCGGAGATCTGCTGAGCGATCGCCGCGTACTCCTCCCAGGTCCAGGTCTCGTCGTCGGGCATCGGGACCCCCGCGTCCTCGAAGATCTGAGGGTTCGCGATGATGGCGAAGGTCGCGATGCCGGTCGGCACACCGAGCTGCTGACCGTCGATGTTCACGATCCCGGTGGTCGCCGGGTCGAGGTTCGCCACGTCCACCTGGTCGAGGCCGAGGAGCGCCCCGCGAGTGCCGTACTCGATGACGAAGTCGCCGGTGAGCTGCTGGACGTCGGGTGCGTCCTTGGCCGCCACCTGCGTGGACAGCTTGTCGAAGTAACCGTCCCAGGGGAGCGCCTCGGTCTGGACGGTGATGTTCGGGTGCTCGTCCTCGAAGGCCGCGACCGCGGCACGGGTGACCTCGGCACGATCGTCCGAGCCCCACCAGACGAGACGGAGGGTGACGTCCTCCGCTTCCTCCTGCGTGGCGTTGTCGGTCGGGTCCGTGGTGTTGTCCGCCGGCGCGGGGTCGCTGGGTCCGCAGCCGGTCAACAAGAGTGCGGCACTGGCGGCCGCAGCGGTGAGGGCCGTGACGGCCCGGGTTCTGGTGTGGCTCACTGACAATCTCCTTCGATCGTTCGGCTGCCGGCGGCATCCCGCGAGCGCTCATCGGCTTGTAACATGGCACAGTAGGTCTGTTGGCTTCAACGGTCAAGCAATCTATGCCACAACATCGGACCGAGCGTGCATGCCAGAGCCTCTTGTCCAGGCGAGTAACATTGTACTAGGGTGCTCAGCGAACAACTGGTTGAGTATCAGAGGGCTGTGTAGACCGGCCTGCCATCAACGGAGAGGCGGACGACGTGGATCACGCGGTACCCCTCGGGCCGACGGTGCCCCGGTACGTCGGGAGGGTGGCCAGTGAGCGGGCTGGGTGAACTGCGCAACCTACGCCGCAACCGCTCGGCTACCGGGTCGAACGGCGGTCTGGCGGGTGCCGGCGTGCGATCACGGCAGGAGAACCGCATCGGGTTCCTGTTCCTGACCCCCTGGCTGCTCGGGCTCGTGCTGATCACGGTGGGGCCCCTGCTCGCCTCGCTCTACCTCGCGTTCACGGACTACGACCTCATCCAGCCGCCGGAGTGGATCGGCTTCGACAACATCACGCGGATGTTCGGCGACGCCCGGCTCGCCAACTCGCTCCAGGTCACGTTCACCTATGTGCTCGTGTCGATCCCGCTGCAGCTCGCGTTCGCCCTCGGGGTCGCTCTGCTCCTGGACCGGGGGATGCGTGGGCTGGCGTTCTACCGGTCGGTCTTCTACCTGCCGTCGCTGCTGGGCACGTCGGTGGCGATCGCGATCCTGTGGCGCCAGATGTTTGGGCGCGACGGTCTGGTCAACCAGCTCCTGGGCTGGTTCGGCATCCAAGGACCGAGCTGGATCTCCAACCCGGACACGGCGCTGGGCACGATCATCCTGCTGCACGTGTGGACGTTCGGGACACCGATGCTGATCTTCCTGGCCGGGCTGCGGCAGATCCCCCGGATGTACTACGAGGCCGCGCAGGTCGACGGCGCGACCCGGACGCAGCGCTTCTTCCGGATCACGCTGCCGCTGCTGAGCCCGATCATCTTCTTCAACCTGGTGCTGCAGACGATCGGGGGGTTCCAGTCCTTCACCCAGGCCTACGTCGTCTCCGGCGGTTCCGGCGGGCCGGCGGACTCGACCATGTTCTACACCTTGTACCTCTACCAGAAGGGCTTCGCGCAGCTCGAGATGGGATACGCCGCCGCACTCGCCTGGGGACTCGTCGTCGTCATCGGCGCGTTCACCGCGGTCAACTTCATCGCTGCCAAGTACTGGGTCTTCTACGATGACTGACACCCTCACGCACCGGGAGCTCCGGCCCACCGCTCCGGTCGCGACGAACCAGCCCGTGCGCCGGCGGCGGCTGCCGATCGCCTCGATCGTCCGGCACGCCGTCATGATCGCGGCCAGCATCGCGATGATCTACCCACTGCTGTGGATGGTCGCCTCGTCGTTCCGGCCCGACGCCGAGATCTTCAGCACCCCGGGGATCTTCCTCGACTCGATCGAGCTGGAGAACTACACCGACGGCTGGAACGCCCTCACCTACAAGTTCGGGACCTACCTGGCGAACTCTGCGATCCTGGTGCTCGGATCAGTGATCGGGAACCTGGTGTCGTGCTCGATCACCGCCTACGCGTTCGCGCGGATCAACTTCCGGTTCCGTAAGCCCCTGTTCGCCGTCATGCTCGTGACGATCATGATCCCGATCCACGTCGTCGTGGTGCCGCAGTACATCATCTTCAGCCAGCTCGGCTGGGTGAACACGTTCATCCCGCTGCTGCTGCCCAAGTTCCTGGCCACGGACGCCTTCTTCATCTTCCTGATGGTGCAGTTCATCCGCTCCATCCCACGGGAGCTCGACGAGGCGGCGCGCATCGACGGGCTCGGGCACGTGGGCATATTCCTGCGGGTCCACCTCCCGCTGCTCCTGCCGGCGCTCGCCGCGACGGCGATCTTCACGTTCATCAACTCCTGGAACGAGTTCTTCATGGCGCTGATCTACCTGACCTCGCCGGACATCCTCACGGTCCCGGTGGCGCTGCGGTCGTTCCTCGACGCGACCGCGGCCTCCTCGTACGGGCCGATGTTCGCGATGTCGATCGTGTCGCTCGTCCCGGTGTTCTTCATCTTCCTGATCGGGCAGCGCTACCTGGTCAAGGGCATCGCGACCACGGGGCTGAAGTGACGACCACCGGGATGGGACCCTGGTTCTTCCCGGTGACACCGTTCGGTGCGGACGGGGCGGTGGACCACGCACGGCTGCGCGCACACGTCACGAGCCGGACCGTCTACGAGCCGGAGCTCGTCGTCGCGGGCGGCGGCGCGGGTGAGTTCAGCGCGCTCGACGCCGAAGAGGTTCTCGCGGTCGTCCGCACGGTCGCCGACGCCGCGGACGGGATCGGTGTGTACGTGGGCGCGGGCGGCCCCCTGGGGCATGCGCTGCGGATCGCGAGCCAGGCACGTCGGCACGGGGCGTCCGGGCTGCTGGTGCTCCCGCCGTACCTGATACCACCCGCCGGCGACGCCGGCCTGGTCGCCTACGTGGAGGCCATCGTGGCCGCGGCGAGGCTGCCCGCCGTCGTCTACCACCGCGGTACCGGGGTGCTCAGCCCGCAGGCCGCGCGCCGGCTCGCACGCTCACCTCTTGTCGTCGGGATCAAGGACGGGCTCGGCGACCTCCGGCTCCTGGAGGAGCTGCGCGAGCAGGTGCGGGACGCCGGACGCGACCTGCTCTACCTCAACGGCATGCCGACCGCCGAGCTGCACCAGGACGACTACGACCGGATCGATGTACGGCAGTACTCGTCGGCGCTGTTCACCGTGTCGCCCGAGATCGCGCTCGGGTTCCGTGCCGGCGGCCCCGAGCTGCGGGCCGCCCTGCGCCGGGACCTGCTCGAGCCGTTCGCCGCGCTGCGTGACGAGACCCCCGGCCACGCCGTCTCGCTGATCAAGGCGGGCCTGCGCCTGCGCGGCGACCCGGTCGGACCGGTCCGCCCACCGCTCGTCGACCCCACCCACGATCAGCAGGCGCGGCTCGACGCGCTGCTGGACCGTGGAACCGCCCTCGTCACTGGAGCACGTGCATGAACCATGTCATCCGGTCCCTGACCACGCGTCGTCTGGACGTGCCGCTGCCGCGGCCCTGGTCACCGATCGTGCGCAGCGTGGCCGTGATCGCGGTCGACGTGGAGGACAGCTCCGGTGCCATCGGGCACGGATTCTCCTGGGTGCCGGCGATCGGCGCAGGCGCCGTCAAAGCGATGATCGACGAGGACATCCGTGAGTTCGCCCTGGGCCAGCCGACCGATGCCGAACGGTTGTGGCCGAAGCTCTGGCGTCACCTGCACGAGGTGGGCTCGGGTGGGGTCACCACCATCGCGATGGCGGGCCTCGACCTCGCGCTGTGGGACCTCGCGGCACGCCGGGCGGGCCAGTCGATCTCGGCGTTCCTGGGCGAGCGGCGCCATGAGGTCGAGGTGTACATGAGCGGCATCAACTTCTACTACGGCATCCGGGACATCCGGGCGCAGGCCCGGCGCTGGGCCCGTGGCGGCTACAGCACGGTCAAGCTCAAGGTGGGCCGTGCGGACATCGCGCACGACGTCGAACGCGTCGGGGCCGTCCGTGACGCGATGGGTCCGGACTGCCGGATCATGATCGACGCGAACCAGCGCTGGACGTTGCCCCAGGCCGTCGACGCGCTGCACAAGCTCGACCAGTTCGGCCTGTACTGGATCGAGGAGCCGCTGCGGGCGGACGACCTCAACGGGTACCGCGCGCTGCGCCAGGAGACCGACCTGCCGATCGCCGTCGGCGAGAACCTGTACACCTACTACCGCTTCGCGGAGTACGTCGAGGCGGGGGTGGCCGACGTGATCCAGCCGAACGTCGTGCGGGTCGGTGGGATCACGCCGTTCCGTCAGATCGCCGCGCTCGCCACCGGCGGCGTGCGGATCGCCCCGCACCTGCTGACCGAGCTCTCCGGACAGCTCGCGCTCACCTTTCCCGAGGCGACCCTCACCGAGGACGCCGACGGGGCCGACTTCACCTCGCTCGGGCTGCTCGCCGACCCGTCGCCGGTGAAGATCGACGGCGGTCGCCTGCGCTCCCGGGGGGAGCCGGGACTCGGGCTGCGGTTCGTCGGTGGACCGGAGGCGACAGATGACTGAGCTCGACGGGTCCCCGGAGCTGGCGGTGGACCTCGCGGAGGCGACCGGCGGTGCGGCGAAGGCGTGGCCACGGATGCGACGCTCGACGGCCGGGGAACGCGCGGTGTGGCTCATGGCGGTGGCCTCCGCACTGGAGGCAGAGGCGGAGTCGCTGATCGAGCTCGCCGACGAGGAGTCGCACCTGGGGCGGGAGCGTCTGCGCGGAGAGCTCACCCGGACGACTCGCCAGCTGCGGTTGTTCGCCGACGTCGTCGAGGAGGGCTCCTACCTCGAGGTCACGATCGACAGCGCGCGCCCCGGAGACGTGCCACCGTCCCCGGACCTGCGCCGTATGCTCGTCCCGCTCGGTCCCGTCGCGGTGTTCACGGCGTCGAACTTCCCGTTCGCCTTCTCCGTCTCCGGGGGCGACACCGCGTCGGCCCTGGCCGCCGGTTGCCCGGTGATCGTCAAGGGACACTCGGCGCACCCGCGCCTCTCGCTGCGGACAGCCGACCTCGTGACGGCGGCGCTGCGGGGGGCCGGGGCCCCGGAGGGGGTCTTCGGGCACGTCACCGGGCGCCGCGCCGGTGCGGACCTCGTGCGTTCGCCCGTGGTGGCCGCGGTCGGCTTCACCGGCTCGCTCGCCGGCGGGCGAGCGCTGTTCGACCTCGCGATGTCCCGCCCGGACCCCATCCCGTTCTACGGCGAGCTCAGCGCGCTGAACCCGGTGGTGATCACGGCGGCCGCGGCTGCGGCTCGCGCCGAGGAGCTGGTCGCCGGGCTGGCGGGATCCTTCCAGCTCGGCCGCGGGCAGTTCTGCACCAAGCCCGGCATCGTGCTCACGCCGGCGGGATCCCGGTTCGCCGAGCGGCTCGCCGACCACTTCACGGAGCCCGGGCCGCTGCTCAGTCCCGTGATCGGCGAGGGATTCCGTGACGTCGCTTCCCGGCTCGCCGCCGTCCCCGGGATGGAACGGTTCGGTGCGCCGGGGTCGGGGCCGGACGCCTCGCCACTCGTCTTCCGGACGACGGCCGCGAGCGTGATCGCCGAGCCGGACGCGCACCTGGTCGAGTGCTTCGGACCGGCGACGCTCGTGGTCGAGTATGGGGACCCGGCGCAGGTCGTACCGGTGCTCCGGGCGATCGGCGGGTCGTTGACCGCGACGGTGCACGCCGAGCCCGAGGAGGAGATCGAGGACCTCGTCGAGGAGCTGACCCAGATCGCCGGGCGGGTGCTCTTCGCCGGCTGGCCCACGGGGGTCAGCGTCGGCTGGGCGCAGCACCACGGTGGCCCGTGGCCCGCGACGACCGCACCGCACACGTCGGTCGGCACGACAGCCGTCCGACGGTTCCTGCGACCGCTCGCCTGGCAGTCCGCGCCGCAGCACGTGCTGCCACCGGAGCTGCGGGACGGCAACCCGCTCGGGATCCCGCGGCGGGTCGACGGGGTGCTCGAGGTTCCCGGGGGTCCCCGGTGAACGCGCGTGACCTGGCCGACTTCGGCCCGCACCGTGACGGGCGCACGCTGGACACCACTGCCGTCCAGGCCGGGATCGACGCCGTGCACCGGTCGGGCGGTGGCGTCCTGCGGATCGGTCCCGGGGACTACCGCACCGGCGGACTGCTGCTGCGCGACGGCGTCGTGATCGAGCTCGAGCCCGGTGCGACGCTGATCGCCAGCGGTGACTACGACGACTTCCGTGCTCACCCCGGTGAGACCGAGATCGAGGGCTCACGTCACGCCCTGCTCTACGCGCGGGGCGCGCGTGACATCGGCCTGCGCGGGCGCGGTCGCGTCGTGGGCAGCGCGGACGACTACTTCGCCCCGGAGCCCGACGCCGACGGGTACCGCCGCCCGCACGAGCGTCGACCGCGGATGGTGCTCTTCGAGGGTTGCGAGCGCGTGCTGATCGAGGACGTCACCTTCGAGCGGGCGCCGTTCTGGACCGTGCACCTGGTCGCCTGCACCGACGTGTCGGTGCTCCGGGTCGCCGTCGACAACGACCTCACGATGGCGAACACCGACGCGATCGACATCGACGGCTGCCGCCGGGTGCGGGTGGCCGACTGCCGGCTCAGCGCCGCCGACGACGGGGTCTGCATCAAGACCACCTCGCGCAGCGGGCAGCTCGCCGGACCCGCCGCGGGCATCATCGTGACCGGTTGCGACATCCGGTCCACGAGCTGCGCCGTCAAGATCGGCACCGAGACGTACGACGACGTCGAGCACGTGGTCGTCAGCGACTGTGTGCTCACCTCGAACCGGGGCATCGGGCTGTTCTCCCGGGACGGCGGGGCGCTGCGCCACGTCCTGGTGTCCGGCATCACCTTCGACTGCCGGCTGGCGCCCGAGGCGTACTGGGGCAAGGCCGAGCCGGTCCACGTCTCGGCCGGCCGTCGGGACCCGGCGTGCGCTGCGGGCGTGATCGAGCACGTGAGGTTCGCCCAGCTCAGCGGCGACGCCGACGGCGCGGTCATGCTGCACGCCGAGCCCGGGTCCGTCGTCCGGGACGTCGCACTGGACGGCGTCCGAGTGGTGCAACGGGTCAGCGGCTCCCCGCTCCAGGGGAGCATCGACCTGCGGCCGGTGCCCGCCAGCGAGACCGGACCGGACGCGGCACCGGGCGGCGGCTCGGCCGGCGTCGGGCGATACCCGGGCGGACTGCCGGGGTTGTACGCCCGCGGCATCGTGGAGCTGGAGCTGCACGACGTCCGGATCGACCGGCCGACCCCCTTGCCCGCCGGCTGGAACCCTGAGCCGGTGGTGGTGCTGCCGTGACCATCCTCATCACGGGCGGGAGCGGCGAGCTCGCCACGGCGATCCGCCCGATGCTGGATCCGGGTGGATGCCGGCTGCTCGATCTGGTCGAGCCAACGACGCCGCTGCGTCCCGGTGAGACGTTCGTGCGTGGCGACCTCACCGACCTCGACGCGATGACCGAGGCCTGCCGCGGCGCCGACCTGGTGGTCCACCTCGGCGGACGGCGCCAGGAGTGTGAGTTCGAGGAGCTGCTACGGGTGAACATCGGCGGGACCCGAGCCGTGCTCGAAGGCGCGAGGCGGGCGGGAGTGCACCGGGTGCTGCTCGCCAGCTCGGTGCACGCCGTCGGCTACGCCACCGTCGCCGAGGCGCAGCGGGACGTCGTGGTCCAGCCCCGGCCGGACTCCTACTACGGGGTCGCGAAGGTTGCGCTCGAGGCGCTCGGCAGCCTCTACGCGGACCGGTTCGCCTTGACCGTCGTCTCGGCCCGCATCGGGGCCTTCCTGGAGCGGCCGGCCGACCGGCGTGGTCTGTCCCTGTGGTGCTCTCCGGGTGACCTGGCGCGCCTGGTCCGGCTGTGCGCGCGGCTCGACCGGCCCGGGCACCACGTCGTCTGGGGTGTGTCCGCGAACTCCCGGGCCTGGGTGCGGCCCGACGCCGGGTCGGTGATCGGCTTCCACCCCCGCGACGACGCCGAGGCGTTCGCCGCGGAGCTCGGGGTGCCGGCCCCTGACGCCCACCCCGACCGGGTCGAAGCGGAGGGGCGCCTCCCGCTCGGCGGTGACTCCGTGACGCTCGACCGCCCGCTCGGCACCGACTGGGACCCCAGGAGCGCACGGCAGTAGCGCCGCCCCTCACAACCGGTCGGCGGCAGCCGATCTGACTGGTGGTCGCGCCCGTGGGTCGACGCGGCTCGATCGAGCGCGGCGGTGTGCCGCCTGTGAGGTGTGGAGGTCGGGTGGAACGCGTCCGGGTGCTGGTGGTCGACGACTCGGTCGTCGTCCGTCGCCTGGTGACCGACGCGCTGGTGACCGATCCGCGGGTCGAGGTCGTCGGCGTCGCCGCGAACGGTCTGATCGCGCTCTCCAAGGTCGAGCAGCTGCGGCCCGACGTCGTCACCATGGACATCGAGATGCCCGTGATGGACGGGATCGAGGCCGTCCGCGCGCTGCGCGCCGCACGGCACCGCATGCCGATCATCATGTTCTCGACGCTGACCGAGCGGGGTGCGGTGGCCACGCTGGACGCCCTGGCCGCCGGTGCCACTGACTACGTGGCCAAGCCCTCCGGGACCGGCAGCGTGCAGCAGTCGCTGGACCAGGTCGCGGCCGAGCTCCTGCCGCGGATCCGGGCACTGGTCGCCCGCGGCGCGGCGCCGTCCAGCACCGGACCGCGAGCGACCGGCGCACCGACCGGCGCACCGACCGGCGCACCGACTGGCGCCGCCCCCGCCAGGACCGCTCCCGCACCGGTACGCCGGCGCCCGCCGCCGTCGGGTGCCGCCAACGTGCGAGCCGTCGTGATCGGTTCCTCCACCGGAGGGCCCGAGGCGCTGACCCGCGTGCTCGGTGGACTGTCCACCCCGCTGCCGGTCCCCGTCGTCGTCGTGCAGCACATGCCTCCGGTCTTCACCACCCAGCTCGCCGCACGCCTGGACCGCATCGGCCCGAGCCGGGTGGTCGAGGCGGCGGGCGGGGAGCGGCTCACCGCCGGGAGCGTGTACCTGGCGCCCGGCGACATCCACCTGCGCGTCACCGAGACCGCCGGCGGTGTGGTGACCCAGCTCGACCACGGGCCGCCGGTGAACTTCTGCCGACCGTCGGTGGACGTCCTGTTCCGCTCGGCCGCCGGGGTGTACGGCCCCGGCGTCCTCGCCGTCGTCCTCACCGGGATGGGCTCGGACGGTCGGGACGGTGCCGCGACGGTGGCCGACGCCGGTGGTCTGGTGCTGGCGCAGGACGAGCCGACGAGCGTGGTGTGGGGGATGCCGGGTGCCGTCACGACCGGTGGGCACGCCCACGCGGTCCTGCCGCTGGACGACGTCGGTCCGGCGGTCGTCCGTGCCGTCGCCGGACGCCCACTTCTTGGAGATGCAGCATGACCCTGTCCGCGGACACGTTCGCCTACGTCGCCGACCTGGTGCGCCGACGCAGCGCAATCCAGCTTGCCAGCGGCAAGGAGTACCTGGTCGAGAGCAGGTTGCTGCCGCTGTCCCGGGCCGCGGGCGTGGCCGACGTCGACACGTACGTCCGCATGCTGCGGGACGCCGCGCAAGCCGGCGGCCTGGACCTCCTGGTCGAGGCGATGACGACGAACGAGACCTCGTGGTTCCGCGACAAGCAGCCGTTCGACGCGTTGGCCGAGCACGTGGTCCCCGAGCTGCTGCACGGGCGTTCGCCATGGTCGGAGGGCCAGCCGCTGCGGGTGTGGTCGGCGGCGTGCTCGAGCGGCCAGGAGCCGTACTCCATCGCGATGACGCTCGCCGACGTGCTCCCTCCGGGGCAGCTCCGGATCGTGGCGACCGACCTGTCCGCGCAGATGGTCGCCCGCGCCGCGCAGGGCCGGTACAGCCAGCTCGAGATCAACCGCGGGCTGCCCGCGGCCATGCTCGTCAAGTACTTCAACCGCGTCGGGGTCGAGTGGGAGATCGTCCCCGAGCTGCGTGCGTCGGTGACGTTCCTGCGGCACAACCTGCTGGACGACCCGCCCCTGGGTGGACCGTTCGACGTCGTCTTCCTGCGCAACGTACTGATCTACTTCGACCTGCCCACCAAGCGTGAGGTGCTGCGCAGGGTGCAACAGGTCGTTCGCCCCGGCGGATACCTCGTCATGGGATCCGCCGAGACCACCATCGGGATCGACGAGGACTGGGACCGCGTGGCCGTCGGCCGCGGTGCGGTGTACCGCCTAGCAGCACGGAGGGCAGCATGAGAGCGCTCGTGATCGACGACTCACGCGTGATGCGGCGGATCGTGGCCGGCATCCTGCAACCGCTCGGGTTCGAGACCGTCGAGGCGTCCGACGGCCGGCAGGCGCTCGACGTCCTGGAGACCGACACGTCGGTGGACCTCGCGTGCGTCGACTGGAACATGCCGGTGATGAACGGGCTGGAGTTCGTCAGCGCGGTCCGCCGGAAGCGCGAGTGGCGCGACCTGACGCTGATGATGGTCACCACGGAGTCGGAGCACGGCCAGATCGTGCGGGCACTGGCCGCGGGCGCGCACGAGTACGTCATCAAGCCGTTCACGCCGGACGCGATCCGGGACAAGCTCCAGCTCCTCGGGCTGGTCGGGGTGGAGGAACCGGTATGAGTGCCCTGGTCGACATCGACGCGTACGGCGGGGTGGACCCGATCCACGCCATCGCGCGGGACGTGTTCGCCGCGATGGTCGACGCGGGCGACGCCGACATGCTGCGGCTGTGGGACGGGACGCCGGTCCTCGAGGACGTGCTGCACGCCTGGGTAGACGTCGACGGCGGTGCCGCCGGCCGAGTGGTACTGAGCACCGAGCGCTGCACTGCCGAGCACCTGACCCGCGCGCTGCTGCAGATGCCACCCGACGAGCCGGTGGAGCACAGGGACATGGTGGACGCCTTCGGGGAGGTGGCCAACGTCGTCGGGGGCAACGTCAAGGCGCTGGTCCCGGACCCGACCGTGCTGAGCCTGCCCTGTGTCGACACCGCGATGCCCGGCGGCGGCGTCGACGGTCGGTACCGGCACGAGCTCGCGCTCGGGTGGCGAGGTCGGCCGCTGGTGATCAGGGTATGGAGCACGGCATGAGCCGTGATGAAGGTGGTGAGCGATGAGAGTGCTGGTGACCGACGACAGCCGGGTGATGCGGCAGATCGTCATCCGTACCCTGCGTCAGGCCGGGTACGACTGGTGGGACGTGACCGAGGCGTCCGACGGGGCGGTGGCGCTGGAGACGATCCGCAACGACCCGCCGGACCTGGTCCTCTCGGACTGGAACATGCCCGAGATGACCGGGATCCAGCTGCTGCGGGCGTTGCGTCAGGACGGCAACGACGTGCCCTTCGGCTTCGTCACCTCGGAGGGGTCGGACGAGATGCGCCAGGTGGCGGAGTCCGCCGGAGCGCTGTTCCTCATCGCCAAGCCGTTCACCGCGGAGAGCTTCCGCGACACGATCGACCCGTTCCTGGCATGACCGGGTCGCAGACGCCGCTCCCGGCGGCCCTCGAGGTCCGCGAGCTGCTCGAGGGGCTGCTCGGCAGGGACGTGGACGCGCTGGTGGGCACCGAGGCGGTCGAGCCGCAGACGAACCCGGGTGCGATCGTCGGCGTGTACGTGGACGACCAGCTCCAGCTCAGGTCGATCGTCGCCGTCGACCAGCCGCTGGCCGCCCACCTGGGGGCCGCGATCGCGCTCATGCCGCCGACGGCCGCGAAGACCGCCATCGAGCAGGAGCTGCTCACCCCCGCGCTGTACGACAACGTCTCCGAGGTGCTCAACGTCGCCGCATCGCTGTTCAACGTCGGTGACGCCCCGCACGTCCGGCTCTACGAGGCGTACGCCCCGCGGGAGACGCTGCCGCCCGACGTCGCGAAGTGGGTGCTGGCCTACGTCCGGCGCCTGGACATGACGGTCGACGTCTCCGGCTACGGCAAGGGCAAGCTCTCCGCCCTGGTGATCTGACCCCCCACTTCCCGTAGCGGACGTTGGGGTTAGGGCGGGGGGAGGCCGGCGAGGGCCAGGTACGTGGTCATGCGGTGGACGGCGAGGTCCGGGTCCGGCAGCAGACCGGCGCGGTCGGCCAGGCGGAACTGCTCGCTGAGGTGGAGCACCGATCGCGCCGACTGCAGCCCGTCAACCATCGTGAAGTGCGACTGGTGGCCGGTGAGGTAGGCCATGAAGACGGCGCCCGTCTTGTAGTAGTAGGTCGGTGGTCCGAAGACGTGTCGGGCCAGTGGCACGGTCGGTGCCAGGGTCGCGTGGAAAGCCTCGGTGTCCCCACGGTCCAGAGCCTGGATCGCCGTCGACGCCGCCGGGGCGATCACGTCGAAGGCGCCCAGGAAGGCGTCGCTGTGGTGCGTACCGTCGCCCCCGATCATCTCCGGGTAGTCGAAGTCGTCGCCGGTGTAGGTGCGGACCCCTTCGGGCAGCCGTCTGCGCAGCTCGATCTCCCGGGAGCGGTCCAGCAGGGAGATCTTGACGCCGTCGATCCTCGGGGCGTTGTCGGCGATGATCGCCAGGAAGCTCTCCGTCGCGGCGTCGAGGTCCGTCGATCCCCAGTAGCCCCGCAGCGCGGGGTCGAACATCTCCCCTAGCCAGTGCACGATGACCGGCCGCCTCACCTGGCTCAGCACCCGGGCGTACACCTCCGCGTAGCCGGCCGCGTCGGGCTGGGCGGCGGCCAGGTTGCGGCTGGCCATCATCACGGCCTGCCCGCCGCTGCTCTCGATGACGTCGATCTGCTCGAGGTAGGCGTCCACGATCGCCTCGGTCGACGCCGGCCCGGGCTCGAGCTGGTCGGTCAGCGCTCCGCAGGCCACGTCGCCGCCCACGGAGCGCGCCTCGGCGCAGCTGCGCACGATGAGCTCGCGGGTCGCCTCCCACCCCATGCCCATGCCGCGCTGCGCGGTGTCCATCGCGTCCGCGACCGGCAGCCCCCAGGACCACAGGTGCCGCCGGAAGGCCAGGGTCGCGTCCCAGTCCACGGCTGCGGGAGCGCCGGTCGCGTTGCCCGCGAGCGGGTCGGCGACCACGTGTGCGGCGGCGAAGGCGCGCCGGGAGACCAGCGGCGAGGTCGGCTCGGTGTGCCGGACCGGTTCGCCCAGCTCGTAGTCCTGAACCGTGCCGTCGGGCTCCGGCAACCGGATCGTGGCCATCGGGCTCACGCCGATCCGAAGGGCTCGAGCACGTGCTTCGCCATCAGCTCGAGCTGGTCCAGGTCGCTGGTCAGCGTGTGCAGCATCAGGTGCTCAACGCCGACGTCGACCCGGTCCTGGATCTTCTGCTGGAGCACGTCCACCCCGCCGGTCAGGTAGACCGCGTCGATGTAGTCCCAGGGCCGCTCGTCGCTGACCACCTGGCCGAACCGGCGCTGCTGCTCGGCGACGATCTCCTCGTCGGACCCGGTCTCCTGGATCCAGGTGAAGTTCTCGTGCGCGACGGTGAACGGCACCTCGGTCCGGTCCAGCTCGACGCGCCGGTGCTGGATCTCGGCCAGGTCGACGGCGATCAGGTCCGCCGGGCAGGTGGGCCGGGCGATCCAGCCGTCGCTGCGGACGATCCGGTCCAGCACGGCGGGGTTCATCCTGGACGGCTCCGGGGAGGCCTCGTGCTCGAGCTGGCGGCCGCCGCCGATCCAGGTCTGGGTCCGCACCGGGGGGTGCGGTTCCACCGTGACGCCGTCCAGGTCGTAGTACCTGCCGTGGAACTCGACGTCGTCATGGTCCAGCAGGGCCTCGGTGGCCGCGATCACCTCGTCCGTCCGGGCTCCGCGCTCGGACTTGTCGACGCCGCAGGCCTTGAACTCGGGGGCGTACCACCCCGCCCCGACGCCGAACACGTACCGGTTGCCCGAGAGGTGCTGCAGCGTGGCGACCTCCTTGGCGAGCACGGCGGGCTGACGCAGCGGCGCGATCAGGATCGACGTACCGAGCTGGATGCCCTCGGTCACCGCTGCCACGTGGGACAACGTCATCAACGAGTCGAGCCAGGACACCCGGTAGAAGCGTTTGGCCGTGACCACGTGGTCGGTGATCCACAGGGAGTCGAAGCCGAGCTCCTCCGCCCGGCGCGCGAAGGTCCGCAGGCGCTCGGCCTCGTCCTCCCGTGCCGTCGGGAAGAGGAACGATGGCAGGAATACGCCGACCTTCATGAGTCTCTCCTCGTCGTCGTGCAGTCGTGGTGCGTGGTTCGTGGTGCACCGTCCGGTGCGAAGATCGCGGGCTGGCCGCCGGTGTGCCAGAAGACGACCTCCGGAGCGGGGCCCCAGCGGCCCTCGGCGAGGTTCCCCAGGAGCCCGGCGAAGGCCTTGCCGGTGTAGACCCGGTCCAGCACGATCGCACCGGACCGGGCGGCGCGGACGACGGCGTCGTCCCCCTCCGGGGTGGGGTCCGCGTACGCGACGCCGCGCCAGCGCCCGTCCACCGAGACCGACGACTCGGGCACGACGACGCCGGAAGGGCCGAGCGACTCCAGCAGCCGCCGGGCCAGGTCGACGGCGTGCCGGCCCAGGTCGTCGGGTGTCTTCGCGACCGAGACCGCCAGCAGCTCGGGGGCCGGTCGGCCGTCGTGCCGGCGGGCGGCGGTACCGGCGAGGAGGCCCGCGTGCGTCCCCCCGCTGGAGGTGGCGTGCACGATCGCCGCCGGCGTGATGCCTCGGCCGGCGCACTGGTCCATGAGCTCGTCGTAGGCCAAGGCGAACCCGATCGCACCGATCGGCGTGCTGCCGCCTATCGGCATCGGGTAGGGGTTGCGACCCCGTCCGCGCAGCCGCGCGACCAGCTCGTCCTGCGCCGCCTCGAGCTCGTCCCAGTCGTCCGTCCCCGGGAAGTGGGGCTGTGCGCCGAACAGCTCGGACAGCAGCTGGTTCCCATGGGGCGAGTCGGGCGGTGAGCCCCCGAGCACCAGGTGCGTGGGCAGTCCGGCGATCGCACCCGCGGCGGCCGTCAGGCGGGCGTGGTTGGACTGTGCCGCACCGACCGTCACCAGGCAGTCCGCGCCGCGCGCGAGGGCGTCACCGAGGAGGAACTCGAGCTTGCGGAGCTTGTTGCCGCCCATGCCGGGTCCGCTGAGGTCGTCGCGCTTGATCCAGACCCTCGCGTCACCGACCTGGAGCAGGGTCAACGGCGTCGGCAGCGTGGCGAGCCGGTACCGCGGACGGCCCGCCGTCGCCTCCGAGAGCGCCGCCACCGCACCCAGGGAACTCACCGGCGGACCGCTCGCGCGGGGCCGTACGAGTGCCCGGAGGCACCATGGCAAACGTTACCCATGGATCTAGGGGTACACCCGCCAGAACGGCTCCGTCAAGTGCGGTGAACCTAGGCCGGAAGATGTCCGGGACAGCCGTGGTCGCCATCTGGCAAGGCGGCGACCCGCAGCCGGCGACCCCCGAGAGAGGTAACGTTTGCGGTCAGAGAGGACGGACGGACGCCCGTTCCACGACGCGTCCTCCGACGGGCCCGGAGGGCGCCTCGCCACCCTCGAGCAGGCTGAGCATGAGCTCGGCGCCGAGCCGGCCCATCTCCGCGATCGGGACCTCGTACGTCGTCAGCGGGACGGGCCCGTACTCGGCCAGGACGATGTCGTCGAAGCCCGCGACCGAGATCTGGCCCGGGATGTCGACCCCGGCGTCGATCAGGCCGCGGCAGGCCCCTATCGCCATCAGGTCGTTGGACGCGAACAGCGCGGTGAAGTCCGCCCGGCCGAGGAGATCCACTGCCGCGGCTCGCCCGCCCTCGATCGTGTAGTCGCCGTCGACGACCAGCGACTCGTCGACGGCGATCCCCGCGTTCGCCAAGGCGTCGCGGTACCCGTCGAGCCGGACGTTGCTGGTTGCGAGGTCGTGGTGGCCGCGCAGGTGCGCGATGCGGCGGTGGCCCAGCCGGACGAGGTGGGAGACCATCTCCCGTGCACCCCCGCGGTTGTCGAAGCGGACTCGCGGTGCGGAGACGATGTGCTCCGAGAGCAGCACGACCGCGCCGCCCTGGCGACGGTAGCGCGCGATCGTCTCGGTCACGCTGAGCTCGTACTCCGGGTTGGTGATGCTCGACGCGGCGAGCACGATCCCGTCCACCCGCTGGCCGATGAGCGCCTTGAGGTAGGTGAGCTCCTTGGCCGGCTCGCGGTCCGAGCTGACCACCACGAGCTGGTAGTCCGCCCGGCCCAGCCGGTCCTCCAGCGCACGTACGAGCCCACCGAAGTACGGGTCCGATATGTCGTGCACGACGACGCCGATGATCTGCGAACGGGACGTCACGAGCCCACGAGCGAGCCGGTTGGGCTCGAAGTCGAGCCGGGCGGCCGCTGCCTCCACCTTCTGCCGCGTCGCGCTGCTCACGGAGTGCGTGGACTTGGAGAAGACGCGTGACGCAGTGGTGACGGACACCCCGGCCGCCTTCGCGACGTCGGTCAGCGACGCGCGTCGCACGCGCGTGACGGGCGGAGGTTCGAGGTCGGGCACGGGGTCGAGATTAGCACCGCCCGCTGCAAGCGTTACCACAGCGCGGACGCCCCGTCCGGCGGCGGTGTCCCGAGCGGTGGCGTGCGTGTCGCGGAACCGGGCGACGTCTCGATCCGATACAGATCGCCGCGAACCCTTGACACCCCAACTCTGGCTTTGACAACGTTACCACTTTCCTACTCAAGAGGAGCCTCCAATGATGGGTTGGCGAACTGAGTCAAAGCGGAGCGGGCGAGCGATCGCGGTGATCGCGGCGGGTGCCCTGCTGCTGGCGGCATGTGGAAGCAGCGACGACGGCGGGGACGAGCCCACGCCCGACGAACCGGCCAATGAGGAGTCGCCGAGTGACGAAGAGGTCACTGCAGAGGCGAACCCCTTTCCCGAGAAGAGCATCGACCTGGTCGTCGCTTTCCCGGCCGGTGGCGGGTCGGACACGGCGGCCCGGACGATGCAACCGAGTCTCGAGGAGACGCTGGGCGAGTCCTTCGTCATCCTCAACAAGGCCGGCGGCGGCGGCGCCGTCGGGACCGCACAGGTGGCGGCCGCGGCTCCGGACGGCTACACCTGGCTGATCATCGCGATCGGTCCGGGCGCGACCCAGCCACACCTCCAGGACCTCCCGTACGACCCGAGCTCGTTCGTCCCGGTGACCGTGGTGAACAACGAGCCCTTGCTCGTGGTGGTGCCCCCCGACTCACCGCTGCAGACGCTCGACGACCTCAAGGCGGCCGCGACCTCGGGTGATCTCACCTGGGCCGCACCTCCGGTCGGCGGGGTTCCGCACATGACCGGCGAGCTCATCCTCCAGGAGCTGGGTGGTTCGGCCCGGATGGTTCCGTTCGACGGGACCGGCCCGGGGATGACGGCGGTGCTCGGCGGACAGGTCGACGTCGCGTCGATCCCGGTCGGGACGGCGATCCAGCACGTCCAGTCCGGCACCGCGCGGGCGCTCGCCATCACGAGTGCCGAGCGGCTCCCCGGTCTGCCCGACGTCCCCACCCTGAAGGAAGAGGGCGTGGACATCGAGGTGACGAACTGGAACGGGATCGCACTGCCGGCGGGCACGCCGGACGAGATCGTCGACACGGTCTACGAGGCGGTCCAGACGGCGCTCCAGAGCGACGCGTACCAGGACCTGCTGGCACGCAGCGGCCTCGTGCTGGACGACTTCTCCCCGGAGGAGTTCGCCGAGCTCTGGCAGCGTGACTTCGACCGCTTCGGCGATCTCATCGAGACGCTCAAGCAGCAGGGCACGCTGTAGATGACCCGGTGGTTGCCGTCGGCAGCGATCACCGAGCACCTGATCGTCCTGCTGGTGTCCGGCGTCTGGCTGGCCCTGTCGATCGAGTACCCGTACGGCGACGTCACCGAGCCGGGTCCCGGGTTCCTGCCGACGATCCTCGGTGTCCTCGGCTTGGCACTCGGTCTCGGCGGGCTGTTCTCCGCGCTGCGGGACCGAGAGGCCTCGGTGGGCCACGACCAGCGTCCCGGCGCGGAGGTGCCGTCCCTCACGAGGGGCGGCACCTCCGCCGCGGGCGGGACCGGCACGGACGACGGTGCGACCACGGGCGGCAGCCGCGGCACGACCGAGAGTCACGCGTCAGTCGGCTACACCCCGGACACCCCGGGCCGCAGCCGCAGGTGGGCGCTGAGTGTCACCGTCGTCAGCACGATCGCCTTCCTCGCCGTGCTCCCGCTGGTCGGATACGGCCCGGCGATGTTCGGCCTGATGCTCGCCTACCTGATGGTCGGGACGGTCCGGCTGCGGTTCGCCGTGCTGGGTGCCGTCGTCGGCTCCCTCGGCTCCTGGCTCCTGTTCGAGCTGCTGCTCGAGCTCCCGCTGCCGGGGAGCCTGCTCGACGGGCTGTTCGGCCTGTGAGCCCCCGCAGCGGACAGAGGACGTCATGAGCGCGGACCTCCTCGGTGGGTTCGCCGAGGCGCTCACCGTCCAGAACGTCTTCTTCGTCTTCCTCGGGGTTCTGCTCGGCACGGTCATCGGGGTGCTGCCCGGGCTCGGCCCGACGGCGGGCATCGCGATCCTCCTGCCCCTCACCTTCGGCCTCCCGCCCACGACGGCCATCATCATGCTGGCGGGGATCTTCTACGGGTCGCAGTACGGCGGGTCGACGACGTCGATCCTGCTCAACCTCCCGGGCGAGGCGACGTCGGTGGTCACGGCCATCGACGGCTACGAGATGGCGAAACAGGGCCGCGGGGGCGTGGCCCTCGGCATCGCGGCCATCGGCTCGTTCGTCGCCGGGACGATCGCCATCCTCGGCCTGATGGTCTTCACCCCGATGCTGGTCCGGGTCGCACTGGACTTCGGACCGCACGAGTTCTTCGCGCTGATGCTGCTCGGTCTGACGATGATCGCCTACCTCGCCGGAGGGTCGCTCCGCAAGGCGGTGCTGATGGGAGTCGTCGGCCTGATGATCGGGACGGTCGGTGCAGACCCGGTCACCGGGACGTCACGGTTCGACTTCGGCCAGCTGTCGCTGCTCGACGGGATGGACTTCCTGCCGGTCGTCACCGGGCTGTTCGCGTTCAGTGAGGTGCTCCTGTCGCTCCAGTCCACCGCCGCCGCCAAGCCGATCCGGACCCGCTTCCGCGACCTGTGGCCCAAGCCGAGACACCTGCGCGAGTCGTCCGGCGCCATCGTCCGGGGTACCGGGATCGGCTTCGTGCTGGGCGCTCTGCCCGGGGCCGGGGTCCTGGTGTCGACCTTCCTGAGCTACGGTCTCGAGCGCCGGCTCTCCAAGACGCCGGAGAAGTTCGGCAAGGGCGCGATCCAGGGGGTCGCCGGCCCGGAGTCCGCGAACAACTCGGCAGCCGGCTCCGCCCTCGTCCCGCTGCTCGCACTGGGTATCCCGTCGTCGGTGGTCACCGCCCTCCTGCTGGGCGCACTGATCCTGCACGGGATGCAACCCGGCCCGTTGCTGATCGCGAACAACCCGGACTTCTTCTGGGCGCTGGTCGCGAGCCTCTACATCGGCAACCTGATGCTGCTCGCGCTGAACCTCCCGCTCGTCGGGGCGTTCGCCAGCCTGCTGCGGATCCCGTACCGCCTGCTGTGGCCCTTCATCATGATGTTCAGCCTCGTCGGCGTCTACGCCGCGGGTCAGTCGGTGTTCAACCTCGGCATCTTCGTCGCGTTCGGCATCGCCGGGTGGCTGCTGCGTCGTCACGACTATCCGCTGGCGCCGCTGGTGCTCGCCATGGTGCTCGGGCCGTTCCTGGAGCGATCGCTCGGCCAGTCCTTGATCATCTCCGACGGTGACCTGACCGGGTTCCTGACCCGGCCGATCTCGGCCGTCCTGCTCCTGCTGACGTTCGCCGTCGTGGTCAGCGTCACCTACGCACGGTTCAAGGCAGCGCGCGAGAAGAGGCGGTCCGGGCTGACCGAGCTGCTCGAAGATGTACACCAAGACGACTAGGAGAACCCATGGATCTCACTGTGACCGTGCTGGGCAGCGGTAGCCCGATCCCCCAGCTCGACCGGTCCGGACCGGCCTTCGCCCTCGACGACGGCCGAGGGATCTCGCTGATCGACTGCGGGCCGGGGACGCTGCGTCAGATGATGGTTGCGGGGCTCGACATCCCGTCGTCGACGCGGGTCTTCCTCACCCACCTGCACTCCGACCACACCCTCGGGCTCGGGCAGTTCGCCCTGGGCGGTTGGACCCTCGGGCGGCGGGCGCTGGAGATCTTCGGCCCTGCCGGTACGGAGGACCTCGCGCGGTTGTGGTTCGAGGAGATGCTCGGGTCGGACATCGCGTACCGCGCAGGTCTGGGCCGCCCGACGGCGGGCCTGACCGACATCGTCGCCAAGGACTACCCGGCGGGTCCGATCCTGCACGACGACCGGATGGAGGTGGTGGCGGTCAACGGCGTGCACACGACCGAGGACCTTGCGTACCGCTTCAACATCGGCGAGCGTTCGATCGTGTTCACCGGAGACACCGCGCCGACCGACGACATCGCGCAGCTCGCGAAGGGCGCCGACGTGCTGTTCCACGAGTCGAACTTGAGTCCCTCGGTGGGCCGCGCGTACGCGAGGACCGAGGGTGGCGCACGGGTCTGGGAGACGCTGCAGGACCACCACACCCCACCGCAGGAGGCGGGCCGCATCGCCGAGGCCGCCGGTGTGCGCCAGCTCGTGCTGATCCACTTCCTCCCGGGGTTCGACCCGGAGGAGGCGGTGGCCCTGGCCCGCACGACGTTCAGCGGTGACGTGGTCGCCGCGGAGGACTTCATGCGGGTGCGGGTCGGCGACGAGATCGAGATCAGCCGATGACCGATCTCGGGAGCGGTGCCGCCGGGGTGACCATCGAGCGGGTCGACGTGTTCGTCGTCGACCTGCCGGCGAAGCGCCAGATGGTTCTGGCCGGGGGTGTCAGTGCGGGTGACCCGGGTGTGACCACCCGGGTGCTGACGCGGGTCACCGGCAGCTCCGGTGAGGTCGGCTGGGGGGAGTCGCGCGGCAACCACCGCTGGAACGAGGAGACCCTGGAGTCGGTCCACTCGACGCTGACCGGCTACCTCGGCCCCGCGGTCGTCGGCACCCCGATCTGGGACCTCGACGGGCTGCACGCCCGGATGGACGGCGCGGTCCGCTCCGGGGGTGTGCTCGCCCACCCGGTGGCCAAGGGGGGGATCGACGTCGCGGTGCACGACCTGCTGGGCAAGGAGACCGGGCTGCCGGTATCGGCGCTGCTGGGCGGACGGCGGCTGGAGGAGGTGCGGCTCGCCTGGATCGTGGCGAGCTCGGACGTCGGTGAGGCCCGGCGGCAGGCGGAGGACGGGCTCGCGCGCGGCTACGACGCGTTCAAGGTCAAGATCGGGATGCACGGTGTACCGGGGGACATCGAGTTCGTCGCCGCGGTGCGTCGCGCCATCGGGCCGGACGCTCTGCTGTGGGTGGACGCCAACCAGGGGTACCGGCTGCTGGACGCGGTGCGGGTCGCCGACGGCCTGGTGGACCAAGGGGTCGAGTTGTTCGAGCAGCCGCTGCCGGCGGGAGACCTCGTCGGGCTACGAAGGATGGTGGACCGCTCACCCATCCCGATCGGTGTCGACGAGGGGCTGCGCACGGCCGAGGACCTGGTGCAGGTCCTGTCGACGAGCGCCGCCGACGCGGTCGTGGCCAAGGTGCAGCGCAGTGCCGGCCTGTGGCGGTCTCGGCAGCTGTGCGAGCTGGCCGAGTCCGCCGGGCTGGTGCTCGCCGCCAGTGGGCTGAGCGAGAGCGACGTCGGATTCGCGGCGGGCCTGCACCTCTGCTCGCGCTTCGGCATCACGGGTGTGGTGGACCTCAACGGCCGGGAGTTCCTGGAGAGCCCGTTCGTCGGGCGGACGGTCGAGCTCGACGGCGGCGCGGCCCGCGTCCCGACCGCCCCCGGCCTCGGCATCGAGGTCGACACCGACAAGGTGCGGTCGCTGTCCAGGCAGCTGCCCCCGTAACCCACTTCCCGCAACGTCCGAGGATCACGGGCCTATAGCCCAGTGATCCTCGGACGCAAGAATGGGCGGGGGCATCAGTGGGTGGGGCGGTAGGCCCAGTGCCAGGGCTCGCGGGGAACGTCCTCGACGAAGCCGTAGTCGCCGGCGTTGGCTCGCATCCAGGACTGCGCGGCGGAGTCGAGCCGCAGGTCCACCGCGATGCCCCAGCCGTGGTTGCTCGTGCCGGGCCGCGCCGCCAGGCCGCCCTGGGAGTACAGGCCCTTGCGCTCGACCAGGTCGACCTGGGTGGCGTACGGACGGTAGGAGTCGGTGATCCCGATGGTCACCCCGTCCCGCGCGGCGGCGTCGCGCAAGGCCTCGAAGGAGCGGGCCGCGGGCGCCCAGAGCCGGTGCCCGGTGTCGCCCACCGGGCTCAGCGCGTCGGCGGGGACCTTGCCGTTGCCGTAGGACAGCAGCTCGACCGGGACGCCCTTGGCGTTGACCAGGGACTTGCCGGACCCGACGGCGTCGACCGCCGCCGTACCCGCGAGCACGGGAGACCTCCCCAGGGCCTGGGCGAGTGCCGTGTCGAAGGCGGCGCCGGACGCCGAGGAGCCCACCGTCGAGGTACCGACCTGGGCGACCGGCGGGCGTATCGCACCGGTCCGGGTCAGGGGTGCGCTGAGCTCGGCGATGCGTGACTGGATCTGCAGGATCCTGTCGTTGATGCCGGCGACGGCGTCCACTGTCCCTCCGCACTCTCTCGTCTCCCCGCACGATCGGCAGACCGGCGCGGGATGTGAGGTGAAGCCCGGACGTGCGGGTGAAATGGCTGGTCCGAACGGGTGGTGATCGCCCGATTTGGGCCGGGTCGCCGGTGTGGCCTATACCGTTGACTCCGTCAGCGAGAAGAGCAAACCCGTCGTGAGGCGGGGACGCAAAGCCACGGGGCCCCCAGGGCCAGCCGGGCTACCGAACGAAAGGGTCGTCTCATGGGTGAGTACACCGCAGGCTCGGCCGGTTCCGTCGACGACGGTCTGGACGTCGCAGCCGCCAACATCCCCCCGCAGGTCCTGGCCCGCTGGGCCGCCATGGCCAGCCAGCGCGCCTACTACGCGGTGCTGCCGCAGCAGGTCGCGACCACCGCCTGACCCGCCCGGGTCACTGGTAGCTGACGAACTGCGGCGCCGGTGACACCTGGTAGGTCTGCTCGGGGGTGAGCATCGGCGAGTCCTCGTCGATGAAGTTCTTCCACCCCCAGGCGATTCCCTCCGGTGCTCCGCGGTGCAGGGCGGCCCAGGTCCCGGCCTTGGCCGGCTGGCTGCCCTGCCCGTCGGCGTGGATGAGCACCGCGAGCTCCGGGTGGGACGTGTCGAGGAGCTCGCGGTCCTGGATCATCCGCAGGCTGAACTGGTGCAGCACGAAGAGCTTCTGCGGCAGGCGGTTGGTCCGGGTGAGCTCGGCCAGGTAGTCCTGGACGGCATTGACCTCCTCGATGCCGACCGAGCCGATCTGCCGCAGGTGCACCTGGTCGGGCTCGAGCCGCCACTCCGGGTCGAGCGCCAGGCCGACGTTCGGGTACTTCAGCAGTGACTCGTAGAGCTTGGCCTGGGTGAGGAAGTCCGTCCGCCCCGGCTGCAGGTCGAGCACGACGTACACCCCGGCGTCCCGCGCGGCCTCGACCCACGGAACGAACGAGTCCACCGGCAGCTCGTTGCTGTAGTTGCCGTCGTCGCCGGCGCCCGCGGACGCCACGGTGACGATGATCTCGAAGGCGGGCACGACGACGTCGTCGGTCAGCGGCTGGAACTCGGCCGCCAGCGCCTCGGCGCGCGCGATGCTCTCGGGCAGACCCTGCTCGCCGAGGATGCCCAGCCCCGCGAAGGACGGCGTTCCGTACATCGCGACGAACCGGCGGCCCGGGAAGATCGTCTGGCCCCCGCCGGGCAGCTCCACCCCGGTCGCCGCGGTGGCCGTGGTCCAGGCCAGTCGCTCGGTGCCGCCGAACCCCGGCCCGAGACCGACGACGTGCTCCGGTGCGGCCTCGGCCACCGCCTGGACCGTGGCCGACGACGCGCGCGGATCGCCGCTCGCGACGGTCAGCACCTGGACGCCGGCCGCGCGCGCGGTGGCGACGGCGGCGAGGTCCGTGGGTTCGCCGGTGGTCATGAGGAGGCCACCGGTGAGGGCGTCCGGCAGCTCGAGGAGCGGGAGGGCCGGGGTCGGGTCCCCGGTGTCCGACGCCGAGGGGTCGGGTTCGGAGGTGCCGTCACCGTCCACGTCGGGGTCGGACCCTTCCTCGGACCCGGACCCGGACCCGGACCCGGACGCGGTCCGGGTCCCGGGAGCGGCCGGTTCGTCGGTCTGCGTCGGTGCGGTCACCGGGGTGGAGGCACCGGGCAGAGTGGGGGCGTCCCGGTCGAGTGCCGCGACGGCGTCGAGCTCGGCGCCCTCGGCCGGCGGCTCGGCGGGACCGAGGTCACGGCGCAGCAGGGCGGCGAGCCCGGCGTCGTCGCTCGGCGCGGGGACGACGTCGACGCCCGGGTCGGTCTCGGTGCTGGCGTCGCCCAGCGTGACGACGGCGAGGACCCCGAGCCGCTCGAGCTCGACGGCCGCCGGATCGGGCGGCGCCTGGGTCGGACCGGGGGACGTCGCCCCGTCTGACGAGGACGTCGCCCCGTCCGCCGGCGGCTGCGGTGACGACGTGTCCGTCCCGGCTCCGCCGTCGGGCGCTCGGACGTCACCCTCGGTCTCCTCTTCGGCCGTGTCCGTCCCGACGTCCGTCCCGGACTCCCCGCCCGGAGCGCCGTCGCCCGCCTCCCCCTCGTCCGCAGCCGTGGTCGGTTCGGCGATCAGCAGGGGTGAACCCAGCGCGACGGCGACGGCGGCCGCGCGGACCTGCGTCGCGACGTCGTCGGGCGGAGCGAGGATGGCAACCGGTGCCGAGGCGAAGAAGGTCCGGCTGGCGGCCGCCGCGAGCTCGGCGGGGTCGGCAGGATCGGCGGGGTCCAGCACGGTCGCCTCGGCGTCGGGCAGCTGGAGCTCGGCCGTGTGGACCGGGGGTTCGGTGGGCGTCGGGTCCGGGTCCGGGGTCGCGTCGTCGCCCTGCAGCCCGGGGGAGCAGGCGGCGGTCGCGAGGAGGCAGACGGTGACCAGCACAGCGCTCACCCGTGCTCCGTGTCCCATCACAGTCCTCCCGTACGCCAACGCCTACCGGCAGCCCGACGTCCGACCCTACGACCCCGCCCCGCCCCGTCCCGCCCCTTCGGGTCGATCCGGTGAGGATGCGGTCGTGAATCGCGACCACAACCTCACCGGATCCGCATCGTGAGGGTGAACCGGCGGGGAAATCCCTTGGCAGGACGGCGGGGCCGACGTAGCGTCATGGGTACACGGGAGAGGAGGTGGTCCAGAAGATGATTTCTCTTCGGACGCGTGAGGTGACTGTCCGCTAGTCGCCCGAGTGCATCGGACGGATTGCTTCCGGTCCCGTGCCGCCGCGGCGGTAGCGAGACCCCGGCAGTCACCGCAGCCCGTGGGGCCGTGCATCGTCCGGCACGGCACACCGGTCGTCCCGACCGGTGACCCACGGGCTGTCCCATGCCCGGACCGTGCCCGGGCCCGATGGTCGGACCGTGATCAGCCCCTGGTCGTCCGGGCGTCAGCCGGGTCGGGGACAATGGCGCAATGGCCACCACGAGTTCCCCCGAGTACCGGATCATGACCGTCTGCACCGGCAACATCTGCCGGTCCCCGATGGCCGAGGTGGTGCTGCGTGACCGGCTCGAGGCGGCCGGCCTCGGTGGCCGGGTGCGCGTCGACTCGACCGGGATCAGCAGCGAGGAGCACGGCCGGCCGATCGACCCGCGGGCACAGCGGGTGCTCTCCGCCCACGGGTACGACGTGCCGAGCCACCGGGCGCACCGGGTCGCCGCCGAGGAGCTCGCCGAGCGGGACCTGGTGCTCGCCATGACGGCCGACCACGCGCGCGTGCTCCGCCGTCTCGCCGGGCCGACCGGAGACGACCGGATCCGGATGTTCCGCAGCTTCGACCCGGCGGCACCGACCGACGGCCCCGAGCGCCTCCTCGACGTCGACGACCCCTGGTACGGCGACCAGGACGGCTTCGAGCTCACCCTGGCCGAGGTGGAGGCGGCGGCCGACGGCATCGTCGACCACGTCCGCTCCGAGCTCGGCTGACCGCCGCGCGCCCGCGCGCCCCCGCCGGAACATCGCCGGACACCAGACCCCGCATATGTGTCTCGACGTTGGGGACTTTTGCTTGACGGCCGTTATAACACCCCTCTAGCCTCGTCAAAACCGCGTGGCGTAGGTCACATAGTGCATCGACTTCCGCCGTGTGGCGAGCTGAGGCATGGATCCGCGGTCCGGAACCGCATCGGTGATCGGTGTCGGTCGTCAGATGCCCCAGCGCTCAGGGGACTCCCGTCATCGACGCTCGGCCCGTGCGGCCGCCCGGGGAGCCGGCACGACCCGCTTGATGTCCATGCCATTCAAGGAGGAATCGTGGCTCTAGCTCGAAGTGGGGTCGGTCGCGTACCGACCAGAGGCTTGGCGGGGGTGCTCACCGGCGCCCTGCTGGTCCCGTTGGCGCTGGCGAGCAGCGCACAAGCAGCACCCATCAGGTCCCACCTGGTCGACGCACCCGCTGCCGACGAGTTCAACGCACTCGTCTTCAGCAAGACCGCAGCCTTCCGGCACGACTCGATCCCGGCGGGCATCGCCGCCATCGAGCACCTCGGTGAGGACCACGGCTTCACGGTGGACGCGACGGAGGACGCCACCGCGTTCACCACGGAGAACCTCGCGAACTACGACGTCGTCATCTGGCTGTCCACGACCGGCGACGTGCTCAACGCCGAGCAGCAGGCCGCGTTCGAGACCTACATCCAGAACGGTGGCGGGTACGCGGGCATCCACGCCGCGAGCGACACCGAGTACGACTGGGCCTGGTACGGCGACCTGGTAGGTGCCTACTTCCAGGGCCACCCGCCGGGCACGCCGGACGCCACCGTCGTGGTCGAGGACCCGGCACACCCGTCCACGGCCGACCTGCCCGCGCGCTGGGACCGGACCGACGAGTGGTACTCCTTCCAGTCCAACCCGCGCGGCGACGTGCACGTGCTCGCCAGCCTCGACGAGAGCACGTACGACGCCGGCGGGAACGCCATGGGTGACGACCACCCGATCGCCTGGTGCCAGTACTACGACGGCGGGCGCTCCTGGTACACCGGTGGTGGCCACACCGACGCGTCGTTCGAGGAGCCGGAGTTCCTCGAGCACATCCTCGAGGGCATCCGGACCGCCGCCGGCGTCGTGCCGGCCGACTGCGGCGCGTCCCTCGACGAGGGCTTCGCCAAGGTCACGCTCGACGACGCCACGCAGAACCCGATGGACCTGGCACCGGCCCCCGACGGCGGCACCTTCTACATCGAGCGTGACGGTCGCGTACAGGTCATCGGCGCCGACGGAGGCACGACCACGGCCGGCACGCTCGACGTGACCACGGTGCAGGAGTTCGGTCTGCTCGGGATCGAGCTCGACGCCGACTTCGCGAGCAACGGATGGATCTACCTCTACTACTCGCCGGCGGGCTCGGACTCCGACCGCGTCTCGCGCTTCACGGTGACCGGCAACACGATGGACCTCGCGAGCGAGGTGGTCATCCTCGAGGTCCCGGTGCAGCGCGACGAGTGCTGCCACGCCGGCGGTGCCCTGCAGTTCGACACCGAGGGCAACCTCTACATCGCCACCGGTGACAACTCCAACCCGTTCGCGTCGGACGGCTACAGCCCGATCGACGAGCGGGACGGCCGGGAGGCCTGGGACGTCCAGCGCACCTCGGGCAACACCAACAGCCTGTCCGGCAAGATCCTGCGGATCGTCCCGCAGGACGACGGCACGTACACGATCCCGGACGGCAACCTGTTCGCGCCGGGCACGGAGCTGACGAAGCCCGAGATCTTCGCGATGGGCTTCCGGAACCCGTTCAAGATCGGGATGGACACGCGCACCGACACGCTGCTCGTCGCCGACTACGGTCCGGACGCCGGCTCGCCCAACCCGAACCGCGGTCCGGCCGCGACGGTCGAGTGGAACGTCGTCGACGAGCCGGGCAACTACGGCTGGCCGTACTGCGTCGGGGACAACCTCCCGTACATCGACTACGACTTCGCCACCGGCACCTCGGGTGAGGCGTTCGACTGCGCCAACGGCCCGACGAACGACTCGCCGAACAACACCGGTCTGACCCAGCTCCCGCCGGCCGTCCCGGCCACGATCTGGTACCAGAACGGCGGTGCGCTCGGCAACGCCCCCGAGATCGGTGGGGGCGGCGGTGCCCCGATGGCCGGCGGCGTCTACGTCTACGACGAGGAGCTGGTCTCCGAGGTCAAGTGGCCCGCGTACTGGGACGGCAAGGCGATGTTCGCCGAGTGGAACCAGGGCGAGCTGTACTCGTTCCAGCTGTCGTCCGACTCGACCGAGGTCATCGACGTCAACAACATCCTCACCGAGATGTCCTTCGCCCGTCCGCACGCCCTGGAGTGGGGCGACGACGGCGCGCTCTACCTCATCGAGTGGGGTTCCGGGTTCGGTGGCAACAACGCCGACTCGGGTGTGTACCGCATCGACTACATCTCCGGGAGCCGTGCGCCCATCGCGCACATCTCCACGGACGTGACGTCCGGTCCGGTCCCGCTCACGGTGCAGTTCGACTCGACGGGTTCACGCGACCCCGACGGTACGGACGTCACGTTCGCGTGGGACTTCGGTGACGGTTCGACCTCCACGGAGCCGAACCCGACCCACACGTACACCGAGGCCGGCAACCTGACCGCGTCGCTCACGGTGACCGACGCCGACGGCGAGGCCACCACGACGACGCGGCGGATCACCGCGGGCAACACGGCCCCGACGGTCGTCGTCGACGCGCCGCCCAACGGGGGCTTCTTCAACTTCGGCGACATCATCCAGTACAGCGTCACGGTCACCGACCCGGAGGACGGTGACGCCGTCGACTGCGACGACGTCGTCGTGCAGCCCGCGCTGGGTCACGACGAGCATGCGCACTCCTACGACCAGTACTTCGGTTGCGAGGGTGCGATCCCGGTCAACGGTGACACCGGGCACATCGGTGCCAACATCTTCGGTGTCATCACGGTCACCTACACCGACCAGGGTGCCGAGGGTGTCGACCCGCTGACGACCCAGGAGATCATCCAGCTCCAGCCCAAGCAGAAGCAGGCGGAGTACTTCTCCAGCACGGGCCGCCTCGAGGGCTCGGCATCGACCGGCGACCCGGGCGTCCAGCTCGAGGACACCACCGACGTCGGTGGCGGTCAGGCCGTGGCGTTCGTGGAGACGGACGACTGGTTCTCCTTCGCGCCGGTCAACCTGACGAACATCGACGCCATCACGGTCCGTGCCGCCTCCCAGCCCGGGGGCACGATGGACTTCCGTACCGGCAGCCCGGACGGACCGTCGTTGGGGACGATCACGATCCCGGCCGGCGGCTGGCAGTCCTGGGACGACTACACCCTCGACCTGCCGGAGGACGTGACGACCGAGACCACCGAGCTCTTCGTCGTCGCGACGGCGGGCCAGTACAACGTGAACTGGCTCGAGTTCGTCGGCAAGGGTGTCTCGGACAACGCCGCACCGACGGTCGAGGTGAGTGCCACGCCCACCAGCGGGTCCGCGCCGCTGGTGGTGGACTTCACCGCCACGGCGTCGGACGTGGACGGCGACACTCCGCTGACCTACGCGTGGGACCTGGGTGACGGGACGACCGCCACCGAGGCTCAGACCACCCACACGTACACGACGCCGGGCTCCTACTCGGCGAGCGTCACCGTGACGGATGCCCGGGGAGCCGTCTCCTCGCGCGCCGTCGAGATCACCGTCACCGCACCGGACATCATGTGCTTCGCCGGTCGGTCGGACGGGTTCGACGGGGACTCGCTCGACACGGAGCGCTGGACCACGGTGATCCGGGCGAACCAGGACCTGCGGGTCGAGGGCGGGAGCCTGATCATCCCGACGTCGGCCACGGACATCTACTCGACGGGGGAGGGCACCACGCCCAACATCGTCCTGCAGGACCTGCCGGCCGGTGAGTTCACCGCCACGGCGAAGCTGACGATGCCGGCGGCGCTCGAGGCCTACCAGCAGGGCGGCCTGATCATCTACGGCGACGACGACAACTACGCCAAGATGGTCCTCGAGGGCCGTGACACCTCCGGACCGGACGCCGCGTCGCGGGTCTTCCAGTTCATCCGCGAGGAGGGCGGCAGCCCGAACGAGGTCGGGGCGAGCAACTCGCCCGCCCTGGGCGCCGACTACCCGTCGACGGTCTGGGTCCGGTTCACCAGTGACGGGACGAGCCTGAACGCGTCGTACAGCGCGGACGGGGTCACCTTCACCGAGATGAGCGAGACGAAGTCGCTCGACGGCATCGAGAACCCGAAGATCGGCTTCCTCTCGCTGCAGGGCAACGGCCGGACGCAGGAGCCGGTCGAGGTCCAGTTCGACTACTTCACGTTCGCTCCCGACGACACCGCCGGCGAGGTGACGCCGGACGACGAGTTCGACGGCACCGCGATCGACGGCTGCCGCTGGGACGTCGTCAACCCGGACCCGGCGCTCGCGTCGGTCGATGGCGGGGTGCTGAGCCTCACCACCACCGGTGACGACGTCTACGGGACGAACAACGGTCTGGTGCCCAACATCCTGCGCTCCAAGCAGGTGACGGGGGACCGGTGGACCGTGGAGACGACGTTCGACGTCTCGCTGGAGAGCCAGTACCAGCAGGCCGGGCTGATCGTCTACGGCGACGACGACAACTACGTCAAGCTGGACCCGGTCTACGGCGGGGGCGACTACCCCGTGCGGGTCGAGCTGCGCAGCGAGGTCGCCGGCGTCGTCGAGCAGCCTTCGGAGGACTTCCTCCCCGAGGCGATGGACTACGGCACCTACCACCTCCGGCTGACCCGCGACGGTGACACCTTCACCGGGGCGTACTCGGCGGACGGTGAGACCTGGACGGATCTGGTGGGCTCGGTCAGCAACGACCAGCTCGCCGGCGTCGGCCCGGGCGTCTTCGTCATCGGCGCAGGGCAGGTCGAGCCGACGACGGCCGCGTTCGACTACTTCCGGGTGGTCGAGGACGTGCCGGTGGAGGACACGGTGGCACCGACGGTGTCGGTCTCGACCGACCCGGTGGTCCCCGCGTCCGGCTGGTTCACCGGTGACGTCGTGGTCACCGCCACGGCGACCGACGACCAGGGCGGCGACGTCCTGGTCGAGGTCGCGGTCGACGGTGGCGAGTGGTCGGCGTACACCGAGCCGGTGTCGGTCTCCGGTGACGGCGACCACACCGTGCAGGTGCGGGCGACCGACGAGGCGGGCAACGTCTCGGACGTCACCGAGCTGGTCCTCCAGCTCGACGGGACGCCGCCCGAGGTGAACGGGACGGTGGACGCGGAAGCGCGCACGGTCACCATCACCTCCTCGGACGCGGGGTCCGGTGTGGCATCGACCGAGTACCGGATCGGGTCCGACGGCGAGTGGTCGGCGTACACCGAGCCGGTCGCGGTCGGGGACGAGGCCACGACGGTCTGGTTCCGGGCGACGGACGAGGCGGGCAACGCCTCGGCCGAGGGCTCGGTGGAGGTGCCGGAGGTCGTGCCGCCGGCGCCGGAGATCGCGGTCGACGTCGTGACGGACGTCCGCTGCACCGGCAACCACGTCACGGCGACGGTGACGGTCGTCAACACCAACGACGTGCCGGTGCTCGTCACGGTGGAGACGCCGTGGCGCACCAAGGACAAGACGGTCCGATCCGGCAAGTCGTGGAAGCAGACGATCAACACCAAGTCCGCTTCCGTCGAGGGCGAGGTCGTCACCGTCACGGCGACGGCCACGATCGGCGGCGTGGAGGCGACGACGACCACCGAGGTCGCCTTCGACGACGCGACGTGCTCCACGCCCGGCGGCAGCTGGTTGTCACGCCTGGTCAACCAGCTCGTCGAGCTGCTGCTCGGCATCCTGAGGTGGTTGTGGTGACACCCCTGACGTGAACCCGCTCGGCTGAGCGGTTCGCGGGTGCTCTGGCCGGGTCGGTGAGTCCGACCCGGCCAGAGCCGTGTCAGGCCGGGGCGGCCGGGCCGACAGAGCCTTCGGCACCCGGCGGTCTACGCTGGCGACGGAGTACACGGACCCACGTCCCGTCGGGCACGTCGACCGGAGTCTGCATTGACCGCACTGCGCGAGGATGCGCCGCACCAGACCTCGACCCACGCCGCCACGTTCACCGACCGCCACGTCGGGCCCCGAGCCGACGACCTCGCGCACATGCTCGCGACGGTCGGTGCCGAGAGCCTGGACGCCCTGGTGGACGACGCCGTCCCGCCCCCGATCCGGACGACCGGCGGTCTGGACCTCCCCGCGGCCCGGACCGAGACCGAGGTGCTGGACGAGCTTCGCCGGATCGCCGGTCGCAACACGGTGCTGACCTCGATGATCGGCCAGGGGTACCACGGGACGTCGACCCCGGCGGTGATCCGCCGCAACGTGCTGGAGAACCCCGCCTGGTACACCGCGTACACGCCCTACCAGCCGGAGATCAGCCAGGGCCGCCTCGAGGCGCTGCTCAACTTCCAGACGATGGTCGCCGACCTCACCGCGCTCCCGGTGGCCGGGGCCTCCCTGCTGGACGAGGCCACCGCGGTGACCGAGGCCGTGCTGCTCATGCGGCGTGCGGTCAAGGGCCGGCCGGACGGTGTCGTCGTGCTCGACGCGGACTGCCTGCCGCAGACCCTCGCCGTCGTGCGCGGCCGTGCCGAGGCGATCGGGCTGCGCCTCCTGGTGGCCGACCTGAGCGAGGGCCTGCCCGACGACGTCACCGAACCGGTCGGCGTCGTCGTCCAGTACCCGGGGGCGAGCGGTGCGCTACGCGACCTGCGGCCGCTGGTCGAGCAGACGCACGAGCGGGGCGGGATGGTCACCGTCGCGGCCGACCCGCTGGCGCTCACCCTGGTCACGCCGCCCGGAGAGCTGGGTGCCGACGTCGCGGTCGGGACCACCCAGCGGTTCGGTGTCCCGATGTTCTACGGCGGCCCGCACGCGGCCTACATCGCGGTGCGCGAGGGGCTCGAGCGGAGCCTGCCGGGACGACTCGTCGGGGTCAGCCACGACGTCGACGGAGCGGTCGCCTACCGGCTGGCGCTGCAGACGCGTGAGCAGCACATCCGACGGGAGAAGGCCACCAGCAACATCTGCACCGCCCAGGCCCTGCTGGCGGTCGTGGCCTCGATGTACGCGGTCCACCACGGCCCGGACGGGCTGCGCGCCATCGCCGAGCGCGTCCACACCCACGCCAGGACACTGGCAACCACCCTGCACGACGCCGGCTTCGACGTCGTGCACCACCAGTTCTTCGACACGATCAAGGTCCGCGTCCCAGACCGAGCCGCCGCGATCCTCGCCGCCGCCCGCGCCCGAGGCATCAACCTCTGGTCCCCCGACCCCGACCACGTCCAGATCACCACCGACGAGCTCACCACACCCGCCCACCTCGATGCGGTCCGAGCAGCCGTAGTCGGCGACGCGATCCACGAGGGGCGGCAGGGCCGGGGCCCGTCAGGGCTCGGCTCGGGCATCGCCGACGAAGTCGGCGCGGGCGGGACGGGTCCCGGCCCTGCCGCCCCGGACCAGACCGAAGACTTCGCCTGGAACCCGGCCACACGCAGAACAAGCAGGTACCTCGACCACCCGACATTCCACAGCTACCGCTCCGAGACCTCCCTCATGCGCTACCTGCGCCGCCTGGCGGACAAGGACCTAGCACTGGACCGCACGATGATCCCGCTCGGTTCCTGCACGATGAAGCTCAACGCCGCCGCCGAGATGGAGGCCGTCTCCTGGCCCGCGTTCGCCGACCTGCACCCGCTGGCCCCGGCCGGCCAGGCGCGGGGGTACGCCGAGCTGATCGAACAGCTCCAGACCTGGCTGGCCGAGATCACCGGCTACGCCGCGGTCAGCGTCCAGCCCAACGCCGGGTCGCAGGGTGAGCTCGCCGGGTTGCTCGCGATCCGCGCCCACCACCGGGCGACGGCACCCGCCGGGTCACCACCGCGCGACGTCGTGCTGATCCCCGCCTCGGCGCACGGGACCAACGCGGCCTCGGCGGTGCTCGCCGGGATGCGGGTCGCGGTGGTCCGCACGGCCGACGACGGCACGATCGACCTCCTCCACCTGAAGGAGACGCTGGCGCAGCACGTGGACGACGTCGCCGCGATCATGCTCACCTACCCGTCGACGCACGGCGTGTACGAGGCGCGGGTCCGCGAGGTGTGCGACCTGGTGCACGACGCCGGCGGGCAGGTGTACCTCGACGGTGCCAACCTCAACGCGCTGGTCGGGCTGGCGAAGCTGGGTGAGCTCGGTGGCGACGTCTCGCACCTGAACCTGCACAAGACCTTCTGCATCCCGCACGGCGGCG
>CAYQFJ010000008.1:0-44353 GCA_964416715.1 uncultured Actinotalea sp.
GGGCTCGAAGCCCTGGGACGGTCGATCCGCCTGGACGCACCCGCGATCTCGTGGGACCGGCAGCCGCTCGAGGGGTTCGAGAGCCATCCGGTCGACGCCCTCGCCGCGTCGTACGACCTCGTCGTGCTCGACCATCCGTGCCTGGGGGCGCCGGAGGTGCGCGTGAGCCTCGTCCCGCTCGAGGAGCTCTTCACGACCGCCGAGCTGGACACCTGGCAGCAGGCCTCGGTCGGGCACAGCTGGACGAGCTACCGCTACCTCGACCAACAGTGGGCAGTGCCGATCGACGCGGCGACCCAGGCGGCGGTGTTCCGACCCGACCTTCTCGAGCACCCGGTCCGGACCTGGGACGACGTGCTGGCACTGCCGCCGGACATCGGGATGGTGCTGTGCCTGGGTGGGCCGCACGCCCTGCTGATGCTGCTCGCCATCGTCTCCGGGCTTGGATCGGCAACCGACGACGACGCGGCCCCGCTGCTGCCGCCGGACCGGGCTCGCGAGGCCCTGCTGCTGATGCGGGAGCTCTGGGCGCGCAGTGACCGGGCCGCCAGCGGGCGCAACCCGATCGGCATCCACGAGCTGCTGGCACACCGGGACGACCTCGCACTGTGCCCGCTGGTCTACAGCTACGCGAGCTACGCGACCCCCGCGTCGCCCGGGGCGAGACCTCTGCGCTGGACGGACGCTCCACGAACGGAGCCCGACGCCGCGCCCGGCAGCATTCTCGGCGGGACCGGGCTGGCGATCACCCGAAGGGCCGAGGGCGAGCCGGCGGCTCCGGCCTACATCCGGGCGTACCAGGCGGAGCAGGTGCAGCGTCGGCTGCCCGCGCTCGGCGCGCAGCCGGCATCCGTGGCCGCGTGGCACGACGGCGCCAACCGGGCCTGGTTCGACCACTGCCGAGGAACGATCGACAGCCTGCGCACCGCGACCGTCCGCCCACGGCACGCGGGCTGGATCCCCTTCCAGCAGCGCGCCTCGACGCGGATCCGCGACCACCTCACGCACGACACCGACCTCAACGAACTCATCAACGACCTCAACGCCGACCATGCCTCGGCGGTCGTCCGCACGAGCGTTCCTGGAGGCCACCGATGACAGCCGAACAAGAGATCATCTTCAGCAGCTCGGGGGGGGTCGCGCACATCAGGCTGAACCGGCCCGCCAAGCTCAACGCCGTGACGCCGGAGATGAGCCGGACGCTGCTGGATCTGGTGCGCCGGGTCGACGAGGACCCGGCGATCCGCGTCCTGCTCCTGACGGCGACCGGACGTGCCTTCTCCGTCGGGAGCGACATCAACGCGCTCGACAGTTACAGCTCCGGCTGGGACTTCCGGAACCGCGGCGACTACTGCGACGCCATCCGTTCGCTGCGCAAGCCGGTCGTGGCGGCCGTCAACGGGTTCGCCTACGGCGGCGGTCTCGAGCTCGCCCTCTCAGCCGACGTGCGGATCGCGGCGGAGTCGACGTCATTCTGCGCGTCCGAGATCAAGCTCGGTTGGAGCGGTGGCGGCGGCGTCAGCGCCCTGTTGATGGCCAGCGCCTCGGCGTCGGACACCGCACTGCTGCTGCTCACCGGCGAGCCCGTCCAGGCGGACGAGGCCCGGCGGATGGGAATCGTCAGTCGGGTCGTGCCCGATGACGAGCTGTTGGCCGAGGCGAATGCGCTCGCCACCACCATCGCGTCGCGCCCGCCGATCGCGACCCAGGCCGTCAAGGCGAACATCAAGGCCGCACTGTCGATGAACCTCGAGTCGGCCATCCAGTACGAGCGCGAGATGCAGACGATATGCATGGCGACCGCCGACGCCGACGAAGGCCGCGCGGCGTTCGCCCAGAAGCGTGAGCCGCGGTTCGCCGGCCGCTGACCGGCAGCGGCTCTCGCGCCGACCGCCTCACCCCCATCGAAAGGTGTGCGCCCATGGCCACGTGGCTGACCGATTCCGTCCTTCAGCTGGAGACCAACTACCCGGCCGTCACCGGCGTGCCGATGTGGCTGTACGTGGTGCAGGGCAACGATCGCTCCGCGGTCGTGGACACCTGCGTCCCGAGCACCTTCCGAGCCACGATCGCCGGTCAGCTGGCCAGTGAGAACATCGATCCGCGCAGTGTCACGGCCGTGCTCAACACCCACGGCCATCCCGATCACTTCGGCGGGAACGCCTCCTGGCTGGAAGCATCTGACGAGGCCGAGGTGCACGCTCCCCTGGCCGATGCGCCATGGGTCGAGGACCACGCCAGGCACTGGACCGAGCTCTGGGAGGACTACCCGTGCTGCCTGAGCTTCGACGAGTCGACACGTACGGAGATCCTGGAGAACTACTGCGGACCGGACACCCCGGTCCACGTGCTCCTGCGTGACGACGACGAGGTCGAACTGGGTGGCACGAAGCTCCGCGCCGTGCGCACCGGGGCCCACTCCCCCGACCATACGACGTTCTTCGACGCCGACGCCGGTCTGCTGTTCACCGGCGACGTCGTCCAGGGCAGCGGCCAGGACCTGGTGGGATCCGAGCTCCTGCTCGCGCCCTTGTACACCGACCCGGACGCGTACCGCAGCGGCCTGCGGCGACTGCTCGGACTGGAGTTCACCTGGATGGTCCCCGCGCACGCTAGACCGTTGCCGGCCGAGGAAGGTCGGGAGCTGATCAACCGGTCGCTGAGATTCGTCGACTCGGTCGACGCGCTGCTCGATGACCTCGACGCGAAGGTGGAGGTCCTGACGAGCCGTGCCACGGCCGAGGCGATCGGCACGAGGCTCGGCCCGTTCGGCGGCGTCAACCTGCAGACGGCTGCGGTGGCACGAGCACACCTCCGCCAGCGCCTGGCTTCCGGCAACCTGCGTTCGACGTGGCAGGTCAGTCACTGAGGACCGACCGGACGACTGCTCGGACCCGTATCGGCGAAAGGGAACCAAGTGAACGCACACATCACCGCGGTGGAGACCCTCCGACTGCCCGACGAACACCCCGAGCTGATCTGGGTTCGGGTGCACGACAGCGACGGCGCCGTCGGCCTGGGCGAGACCATGCCCCGGCCGGGACCGGTCGAGGCCGCGGTGCACGACGTCCTGGCTCCGCTCCTCCTCGGCTCCGGCGGCGCACCCCAGGAGTTCTGGCACCGCGCGTTCCAGGCCATCAGCTATCACGGCTACTCCGGAGCGGAGCTCCGGGCGCTGTCCGCCATCGACATCGCTCTGTGGGACCTGCTCGGGAAGCGTTCCGGACTACCGGTCCATCAGCTCCTGGGCGGACCGTGCCGATCCAGCATCCCGTTGTACAACACGTGCGTCGGCTACGGCGCGATGGACGACCACCGACGCTTCGGGGACGACCCGGTCGGGTTGGCCCGTGAGCTCTCCGACGCCGGCTACGCCGGGATGAAGATCTGGCCGTTCGACGAGCTGTCCAAGGCCACCCTCGGACAACGGGCCGACCGCCGCCAGGTCGCCGAGGCCGCCGCCGCCTTCGCGGACATCCACACCGCACTCGACGGGACGATGCCCGTGGCACTGGAAGGCCACGGGCACTGGAGTCTCCCGAGCGCGCTGCTGATCGCTCAAGAGCTGGCTCCGCACCGTCCCATGTGGTTGGAGGACGTGCTCCCCGCCAACTCGCCGCAGAGCTGGGCTCAGCTGCGTGCCGAGACGGACATCCCCGTGTGCGGTAGCGAGCGGCTGCTGACCCGCTGGGCCGTGGAGCCGTTCCTGCTCGCCGGCGCCTTCGACATCGTGAAGCAGGATCTGTGCTGGACGGGCGGGTTCACCGAGTTCGTCAAGATCGCCGCCATGGCTGCCGCGCACGATCTGCCCGTGGCACCGCACAACTGCCACGGTCCGGTCGGGGCGCTGGCCACGGTGCACGTCAGTGCGGCCATCCCGAACCTCTACCTGATGGAGTCCGTGCGGTCCTTCGCCGCGGGGTTCTTCGACGCGGTCGCCGTCGGCGCTCCGGTGATCGACCACGGGCACGCCGTCGTGCCGGAACGACCCGGCCTCGGCGTGGAGCTGACCGACGACGTGCTCCAGCGCGCGACCCGGCGGGTGTCCGGCACCGAGAACGGGCGACGGACCGGTTGGGCGGACGGGGATCCGTGGCGGGGCGGCATCGGCAACCGGCTGTGAGCACCTGACCGCCGACGGAACCTGTACGACACACGGACGTGGAGCCCTGCGATGCCACTGATCGACCTGCCACTGACCGAGCTTCGGACCTTCACGGGCGACCTCGTCGAGCCCGATGACCTGGACGCGTTCTGGGCTGGCACGATCGCCGAGGCGCGAGAACACGACCTCGAGGTCACCTGCGAGCCTTACGCGACCCCCTGGACGGGCTTCGACACCTACGACGTCACGTTCCCCGGCTTCGGTGGCCACCCGGTGAAGGCCTGGCTGACCGTCCCGACCGGTGCCACCGGACCACTGCCGACCGTCGTGCAGTACCACGGGTACTCCGTCGGGCGGTCGTTCCCGCACACGTCCTTCACCTGGGCCGGCGCGGGGTACGCCCACATCGCGATGGACAACCGGGGCCAGGGCTACCACGCGGGCGGCCCCGCCGAGGCCACGGTCGACGCCTCCGCCGATGCGGGCCTCCCCCATGCACCGGGGCTCTTCACAGCCGGGATCCTCGACCCGCACACCTACTACTACCGACGCCTCTACACCGACGCCGTGCGCCTGCTCGAGGCCGTGAGCAGGCTGTCGCACGTCGACCCGCTCAGGATCGCCGTCACCGGTGCCAGCCAGGGCGGAACCCTCAGCCTCGCGGCCGCCGGGCTCGCCCGGCTCGTCGACGTGCCGCTGGTGGGAGCCGCGCCGGACGTCCCCGCGCTGTGCGCGATCGCGCGGTCGCTCGAGCTGACCGACGCCGGCCCCTGGGGCGAGATCCACCAGTACCTCGCCGGCTGGCGCGATCGCGTCGACACGGTGTACCGAACCCTCTCCTACTTCGACGTCGCACTGATCGGCCAGCGCGCCACCGCGCCCGTGCTGTTCTCGCTCGGGCTCATGGACCCGGTCTGCCTGCCGTCCACCGTGTTCGCCGCTTTCAACCGCTACGGGACGCCGTCCGGCGCCGAGGTCCAGAAGTCGATCAGCGTCTACCGGTTCAACGGCCACGAGGGCGGCGGGCCTCATCACGTCATGGAGCAGGCCGACTTTTTCGCCGAGGTGCTCGGCGGGAGCAACGGGTGAGCCCCTGTCAACGGATGGCGGCGACGACCCGCTGACGCTGTGCCCCGAGTCCGTCGATGCCGACCTCCATCACGTCCCCCGCCCTGAGATAGGGGAACCGGCCGGACAGCGCGACCCCCTCCGGGGTCCCGGTGTTGATGAGGTCGCCGGGCTCCAGGACCATGTACTGCGACAGGTGCTGGACGATCTGGGCGACCGGGAAGATCATGTCCGCGGTGCTGGAGTCCTGGCGCGGTTCGCCGTTGACGCGTGACCACAGTCGGAGCGACCGGGGGTCGACACCTTCGGCGGGGACCAGCCAGGGCCCCAGGGGGTTGAAGGTCTCGGCGTTCTTCCCCTTGGACCACTGACCCCCGGACTGCTCCAGCTGGTAGGCGCGTTCGGAGACGTCGTTGCTCACCGTGTACCCGGCCACACAGGCCAGCGCCTCCTGCGGGGAGGAGAGGTAGCGCGCTCTGGAACCGATCACGACGCCCAGCTCGACCTCCCAGTCGACCTTCGTCGCACCCGGCGGGATTGCCACATCGTCTTCGGGACCGACCACCGTGTTGGGGTGCTTGTGGAAGAGGATCGGCACCGTCGGCGGCTCGGATCCCGACTCGGCGGCATGGGCGACATAGTTCTGACCGATGCACAGCACGGCGCCCGGCCGGGCGATGGGCGCGCCGAACCGCTGCTCTCCAACGCCCTCGGCGAGGGAGAGCTCACCGGCCCGCAGTGCTTCGCGGGCACGGGCGAGGCCGTCGGCAGCCAGGAAGCTGCCGTCCAGGTCATGCGTGAGGGAGTCGAGCCGGTAGAAGACTCCACCCTCCTCGACGATCGGCGTCTCTCGGCCGACGGGGCCGATTCGCATGAAGCGCATGTGGGTTCCCTTTCTCAGACGGACAGGCAGGTCGATGCAGCCAGCGGTCCCGCCCCTCAGCGGGGCGGGTCCCAGGGGCGCAGCTCGGTGGGAACGGACGGGTCCGCCTCGAGCTCCAGCAGTCGGTTCCACTTGGCCGTCCGCTCGGAGCGCATGAGCGAGCCGACCTTGAGCTGGTCGGCACCCCATTCCACGGCGAGGTCGCTGAGCCAGTGGTCCTCGGTGTCCCCGGAGCGCGCCGAGACCACCTTCCGGACACCTGCCGCATGGGCCAGCTCGAGGAGCTCCTCGGTCGCGGTGACGGTGCCGATCTGGTTGGGCTTGACCAGCACGGCCGTGGCAGCGGACACGTCGATGCCGCGACGGAGCCGGGTGGCCGAGGTGGCGAACAGGTCATCGCCCACGATCTGGGTCCGGTGGCCCAGCTGCGCGGTCAGCTCCGTCCAGGCGTCCCAGTCGTCCTCACCGAACGGGTCCTCGATGGAGACGATCGGGTACGAGCGGGTCCAGCCCACCAGCTCCTCGGTCCACCGGGCCGCGTCCAACGTGCGGCCTTCCACGCCCAACCGGTACCCACCCTCGACCACGAGCTGGGACGCGGCCACGTCCAGCGCTATGGCCACCTGCCGGCCGGGCTCGAGCCCGCCGGCCTCGATCCCGGCCATGACCAGGTCCAAGGCGGCGACGTTCGTGCGCATCGGGACGCCGATGCCACCCTCGTCGGCCACCAGGTTGCTTCCGGGAACGGATCGGGCGACCTCGTCGGCGGTCGCGGTGCGCACTCGCCAGCCCCACTCGACCGCCTCGCTCATGGTCGTCGCGCCCACCGGGATCACCAGCACGTCCTGCAGGTCGATCGCACGGTTCGCGTGGGCGCCACCGGAGATGATGTTGAACATCGGGAGCGGCAGGTGCCGCACGCCGGGCTCCGGACCGTGTCCCGTCAGCACGCCGTGCTGCGCGACGGCGCAGCGCACCGCCAAGGAGACGGCCAGGACGGCGTTGGCACCGATCTGGCGCAAGGTGTCCGTGCCGTCGAGGGCCGTCATCGTCCGGTCCACCCCGGCTTGATCGAGTGCGTCACGGCCCATGACGGCCGGGCGCAGCACGGTCATCAGGTTCGCCACGGCGCGCCCGGTACCGAACCCCCCGTACCGTTCACCGCCGTCCCGCAGCTCGTGGGCCTCGTAAGCGCCGGTGGAAGCCCCGGAGGGCACGACGACGCGGCCCACGGCCCCCGATCGGAGGGTCACCGCACAGCCCACCGTCGGGCGCCCGCGGGAGTCCAGGCACTCCCAGCCGCGAACGTCAGCAATGCGGGTGGGGGTCATCGGGCATCCCTCGGTCTCGACGATGCCGGTGACCGCGGCGGTCCCGGCGTCCGGCTGGCGGCGTCGTGCACGCGGCGCAGGTGCGCGCCCAGGTCGGGGCTCGCGACCAGCACGTCGCGGGCCAGATGCCGGACCCGGTCGCGCTGCTCGTCGCTGAGGTACTCCACGGGTGAACGCCCATCGACCCGCGCGAGCAGGAGAGGGCCGAGCACCCGGGCCGTGTCTGCGTCCGTCGCCGCTGCCGCACCCGCGGCATCCGTGTAGGCGGCGAGCAGGCTCTCGGCGGCTCGCAGGTGGGCCTCGGCCCGGTCCGGCCGGTGCACGGCCTTGAGGCACAGGTGATTGACGACGAAGGCGGTGTCGAAGGCTGGTCGGCCCCAGTGGGCGACCTCGTGGTCGATGAGCAGGACCTTGCGGGCGCCGTCGAGAAGGATGTTCTTGGGACTGACATCACCGTGCACGAGCGTGACGCCCGGACCGTCGAGGTCGGCGGCGACCTGCCCGATCCGGTCGGCCAGGTCGGGGTGCGCCGTCGCGGCGCCCTGGAAGTACGGCTCCAGCCGCAGGCTGCGGAAGTTCGTCCGGTCCGCGAACTCGTCCCGCAGATCCGGGCGGTCGGCGGCTCGGGCGTGAAGCAGCCCGAGAAGGCGTCCGACGCTCTCGGCGACGCCCGTGTCGACCCGGCCGGTCAACAGCTCCTGCTTCCAGGAGACCGCGTCTGCAACGGCGTCCATGACGAAGGCGTGCGCCTCAGGATCGGTGGCCAGGACCACCGGGCAGGCGCCGGGAACGAGCTCGGTGAGGACCTGGGCGAAACGAAACTCGACCTCCGCTCGTGCGACGTCGGCGCGCCACGGCCCGTCCACCCGAAGCTCGGACAACGCCTGCTTGACCACGACGTCGCCCTCATCGGTGCGAGCGCGCAGCACCCGGCACGAGACTCCGCCGGACAGCTCCTCGACCGACCACGGTTCGCTCAGGCGCCACCCGTGGCGGTCCAGGAAGGTGGCGACGGCGGTTGCGGAGTCGAGCTGGATCACACCATCTCCTGGGTCGGCTCACCGAATGAGCAGATGGTCCGTACGTCGCACAGCGCCGTCTCCACCAGGCTGCGCATCTCGGCGGCGGCGATGTCACCGTCGCGCGCCCGGATCGCCTCCAGGACGCGGACGTGGCCGGGCAGCGTCTGCTCGTTACGGCTGACGCTCCATGTGTGGACGACGCGGACCGAGGCGTACACGGCTGAGAGCAGCGAGTCGATCCGGAGCAGGAGGGGGTTGTGGCTCGCCTGGACGATCGCACGGTGGAACCGCAGGTCGGCAGCGATGAACGCGTCCGGGTCGCTCACCGATGCCTTCATCGTATCCAGCGCCTCCCCGATCCCAGCGAGCGTCGACTCGGTCGCGTAGGACGCGGCGAGCCGGGAGGCCTCCGGCTCGAACGCGATCCGGAGCTCGCCGACCTCCTCGACCTGCTCCATCGAGACCGCCTCCGGGTGAGGCCACGGGACGACGTCGGGGGGAGCCGTTGCACGTCGGACCTGCTCGCGGAGCACCGGACTGCCGAACCCCTCCACGGGCCGGGCGTCGGGAGGCCACTCACCGGCCATGCTCCACCTCCACGTGTCTCGCCCGTTCCGTCAGACGCGACCGCACGCGCCGTCGCGCGTCTTCATCCTACATAGCGGTACCTTTATAGTACAAATGATTGACACTCCTCCTCGTCGCGGCTAGCGTCGGCCCAGCACGGGATCGACGCGGCTCCCCCATCGACGGCGGGTGCTCACGGCTCAGAACGGGGAGACCACGTGTACGAACCAGGAACGATGATTCGCGCAGGCGCACCCACCCGGTGCCCGATCCCACGCTCGACGGTGATCACCGGCGTGAAGATCCTGGACGGTCACGCGCGGTACACCAACGCCGACACCTGGTACCCGAGCTGGGGCTCCGACGGCCCTCTCTACTCGAACTGGGCCGACGGCTACATCCCTCCGCGGGGTGTGTACCAGCCGTTCGACCTCGAAGACGCCCGCCATGGAAGCTGGGCACGACAGCTCGACGACCGCATGTCGACCACGGCTCAGGCGCGCATCACCGGCGACGACCCTCGAGACCTGCTGATCGAGTCCGTGGGCGAGCCGGTCGCCGGCCCCGCGGTGCCGTACAGCGGGCGGTACCCCTCCGCCAACCTGGTGCACGACGGCGTCTGGTACTACGGGACGTACCTCTTGGACGACTTCGACCTGGAGCACTCACGGACCGGTACCGGTTACGACACCCTCGGGCCGTTCGTCGGGTTCCGCACGTCGCGTGACGGCGGCCGGACGTGGGACGTCGGAGAGCGATCGGCACAGGACCCCCTGTTCCCGGAGGATCCGGCCGTCGCGCCCGTGCGGTTCGGCACGCCGCACGTGGTGGACTTCGGCCGCAACATGACCCACTCACCCGACGGCAAGATCTACCTGGTGGGCCACGGCTCCCGGCCGGGCGCGGACATGGCGACCTACCTGCAGGGCGACCACGTGCACCTCGCGCGGGTCGATGCGGATCCGGCGAAGGTGAACACGCTGGCCAACTGGGAGTTCTTCGCCGGCCACGACGAGGCCGGCGAACCACGGTGGTCGCGCGACTTCGACGACATGGGCCCGGTGATCGAGTGGGACGACCACCTCGGTTCGGCCGCCGCGACGTGGGTCCCGGAGCTCGGCCGGTACGTGATGTTCGTGACGCGGGGCGTGAAGCCGGGCGCGTACGACACCCTCGTGCTCGAGGCCCCCACCCTGACCGGGCCGTGGAGCCTGGTGACGTACCTGGAGGCGTTCGGCCCGGAGGCCTACTTCATCAACCTGCCGTCGAAGTTCCTCAGCGCCGACGGTCGGCGTGGGTGGCTGTGCTACTCCGCCAACTGGACCTCGCGTGTCGTGGCCGCCGAGCCCGGGCAGATCGAGGACCCTCCTGGGAGCACCTACGCACTGTGCTTCCAGGAGATCGGATTCGAGATCTCAGATCGCGACATCGCCGCAGGCAGCTAGTCAACCGTCAACACCGGACCCGCGCTCCTTCACGGATACTCCGCCTCGCCGTCGGGGAGCGACGATCGGTCGGCGGTCGGTCTGCTTGTCCAACGAAGGAGGTCGATGGTGACCGCAAAGGCTGGGCGACCGGACCCTTCTGCCAGCGCGGGTACAGTCCCGATCGCTTCTGACGCCACGGCGCGGTACGCGATGGCACACGACGCCTCCCACTACCTGCTCGTCCCGGGCGGCGTCGCGACACCGTCGTCGGTGTCGGAGATACGCTGGCTGCTCCGACACTGTCACGAGACCGGTCAGCACCTGACCTTCCGCTCCGGGGGGACCAGTCTGAGTGGTCAAGGGGTCACCGACGGGATCCTCGTCGACGCCCGCAAGCGGTTCCGGCACGTCGAGGTGCTCGACGACGGCGCGCGCATCCGGACGGGCCCGGGTGTGACCGTGCGACACGCCAACAACCGGCTGCTGCGCTATGGCCGCAGGCTCGGCCCCGACCCGGCGAGCGAGATCGCCTGCACCGTCGGCGGCGTGGTGGCGAACAACTCCAGCGGGATGGCCTGCGGCACCGATGAGAACGCCTATCGCACTCTGGAGTCCCTCGAGCTCGTCCTGGCCAGCGGGACCGTGCTGGACACCGCCGACCTCGACGCCGACGAGAGGCTGCGCGACCGGGAACCCGCGCTGTACGCCGGCCTGGCCGGACTCCGTGGCCGACTTCTGGCCGACCCGGCGTCGGTAGCGATTCTGCGCCGACTGTTCTCGATGAAGAACACGATGGGCTACGGTCTCAACTCCTTCCTCGACTTCGACCGCCCGGTCGACATCCTCACCCACCTCATGGTCGGTAGCGAGGGAACGCTCGGCTTCATCGCATCCGCCACCTTCCGGACCGTCGCCCTTCAGCCGCACGCCGCCACGGGCCTCGCTGTCTTCCCTGACCTGAGCGCCGCGACGGCCGCGCTCCCCCGCCTGCTCGCGTCCGGCCTGACCACGATCGAGCTGCTGGACGCGACTTCGTTGAGAGTCGCCCAGAAGCTGGCAGACGTGCCCGGTCAGATCGCAGGGCTCCACGTCGACCGGCACGCCGCGCTGCTGGTCGAGCACCGGGCCTCGTCCACCGACGCGTTCGACGAGCATCTCGCCGCCACGACGGCGGTCATGGGTGAGCTCGATCTCGCCACCCCGTTCGCCTTCACCGACGACGTGCGGGAACGCTCCCGGCTCTGGGCCGTACGAAAGGGGCTCTACGCGGCCATCGCCGAGGCGCGGCCCCCGGGGACCACTGCACTGCTGGAGGACATCGCGGTACCGGTCGACCGGCTGCTGACGGTCTGTGAGCACCTCGTTCAGATGTTCGAGACCTACGGGTACGAGGAAAGCGTCATCTTCGGTCACGCCAAGGACGGCAACGTCCACTTCATGCTCAACGAGGCCTTCGACCGGGCGGACCGGCTGACGCGGTACCAGGAGTTCACCCAGGAGATGGTCGAGCTCGTCCTGACCAACGGTGGCACTCTCAAGGCCGAGCACGGCACCGGGCGGATCATGGCGCCGTTCGTGCGGCGCCAGTACGGCGACGAGCTCTACGCCGTGATGCAGCAGGTGAAGCGCCTGTTCGATCCGGCAGACATTCTGAACCCCGGCGTCGTGCTCTGCGATGACGCGGGCTCCTACGTCCAGCACCTCAAGTCCGCGCCATCGGTCGAGGAGGAGGTCGACCGCTGCGTCGAGTGCGGCTACTGCGAACCGGTCTGCCCGAGCCGGGATCTCACCCTCACCCCGCGCCAGCGGATCGTGCTGCGGCGGGAGATGGCCGCGGCCGAGGCCCGCGGGGACCACGCGCTCGCCGCCGAGCTCCGACACGCCTACGAGTACGCCGGGGTCCAGACGTGCGCCGTCGACGGAATGTGCCAGACCGCCTGCCCCGTCGGCATCGACACCGGTGACCTGGTGCGCCGACTGCGCCGGGAGTCCGGGGGGCCGGTGGCCGGGGCGGCGTGGCGAACGGCGGCACGACACTGGGCAACGACCAGCCGTGCCGGAGGACTGGCGCTGACAGCGGCCGGGGTCGCGCCGCCAGCCCTGCCGACCCTGGCGTCCGACGTCGGTCGGCGACTGCTCGGGGCGGACGTCGTTCCCCGGTATCACCCGGCTTTGCCCCGGGGCGGCAAGCCACGACGCCCTCGGCCGGCCGTAGCGCCGGCGGCCGTTTACGTCCCCACCTGCGTCGGCACGATGTTCGGTCCGGACGACGGAGAGCCGGGCGTGACCGAGGCATTCCTCACGCTGTGCGATCGCGCCGGTGTCCAGGTGACAGTGCCGGACGGCATCGGCGCCATGTGCTGCGGAACCCCCTGGAAGTCCAAGGGCATGACCGATGGCTACGTCACGATGGCCCATGCGACGCTGCCCGCGCTCTGGGAGGCCACGAACGGCGGGACGCTGCCGGTCGTGGTGGATGCGTCGTCGTGCACCGAGGGGCTCCTGGAGCTGCACCACGCGATCGCCGACCCGGCCGACGCCTACTCGACCCTTCGCGTGGTCGACGTCCTGGAGTTCGTGGCCGAGCACGTGCTCGATCGGCTCACCGTCAGTTCACACGTCGGGTCGATCGTGCTCCACCCGACCTGTTCGACCGAGCGGCGCGGCATCTCACCACTGCTGGAACAGATCGCCCTGCACATCACCCCGAATGTGACGACACCGGTGAGCTGGGCCTGCTGCGGGTTCGCCGGCGACCGCGGGATGCTCTACCCCGAGCTGACGAAGAGCGCCACGGGCGCCGAGGGGGCCGAGGTCACCGAGCACACGTACGACGTCTATGCCTCCGCGAACCGGACGTGCGAGATCGGGATGAGCCGCGCGACCGGCCGACGGTACGTACACATCGTCGAGACTCTCGAGCGCGCTACCCGCCCGGACACAGATCGTTGATCACCCTCTCCGACCGGCGACCGGTCTGGTTCAGCCGTGTGCGTACTCCAACGTCACGGGTGAATCCACGTCAGGCACCGTCCCACGCTCGCGACCTCACAGGTCGTAGTCGAAGCCGAGGCGGACCTTGTCACCGCGGAAGATGATCGCCGAGTACTCGAACATCCGCCCGCGCACGTCCGAGATCACGTCTTCGAGCAGCAGCACCGGCTGCCCGGAACGCATCCTCAGCAGAGTGGCGTCCTCCGGCCGTGCCGTCGTCGCCTCCAGGTGCTCACGCACGTGCTTCATCCCGAGGTCGTAGTGCTCCTCGAGGATCACGCACAGCTGCTCGCTGCCGGCGTCGTGCCGGTCCAAGCCGGGGGCGAGACGGGCGGGGACGAAGGACCGGTGCACACTGATCGGCTCCCCCTGCGCGGACCGCAGCCGGTGGATCGCGTACACCCGTTCACCCGCGGGCAGGCCGAGCTTGTCGCGGACCTGCGCACTCGGCTCCTCCGGCCCGATGCTGAGCACCCGGGTGGTGGTCTCGTAGCCCATCGCCTCCAGCTGCTCGCGGACCCCGCGGTACGCCGGCGAGACGGCATTGATCCTGGTCGGAGCCAGGAAGGTGCCCTTGCCTGGAACCCGGTACAGCAGGCCCTCCTCGACCAGACGTGTGAGCACCCCGCGCGCCGTCATGCGGCTGAGCCCGTACGCGGCGTTGAGCTCGTTCTCCGAGGGGACACGCTGGTCCGTGCGCCACTCACCGGCGGCGATGCGGGCGCGCAGGATTGCGTCGAGCTGGGCGTACAGGGGGACGGCGGAGTCCCGGTCCAATGCCTCGGACGTCACCGTCTACCCGCTCTCCAGGAGCCGGCCAAGGTGCTCGAGCCGCACCCGGTCGGTGACGCCGACCCGGTTCGGGTCGGCGAGCACGACATCACCACCGCCGTCACCCAAGGACGAGACGACGAGCGCAGCATCGGTGAAGTCCTCCTGGGCGGTGTACGTGCTGACCGTGATGATCGTAGTCAGTCCCGCCGCGCGGGCCGCTCGCAGCCCGATGGCGCTGTCCTCGACGACGACGGCGTCGCGCGCCGTCAGCCCGAGCCGTTCCAGCGCGAGCAGGTAGATGTCCGGCGCAGGCTTCTTCCGGTCGACGACGTCGCCGGCGAGCACCGTGAAGTCCGCCGCGCGCCGCGGGCCCACGGCGTTCTCCAGCACCGCGCGAACCGACGGTTCGGCCGAGGTGGACGCGACCGCGAGCTTCCACCCGGCGGCGGCCGCCTCCTCGACGAGTCGTGCGACGCCGGGCCGTGGCGGCAGCGCGCCGGAGGAGACGAGCTCGATGTACTCGGCGGTCTTGATCCGGTGCCAGTCGGCCAGCAGAGCTCGGCGGCCGTCCTCGTCGGTCGGGAGTCCGGCGGTCGCGGTGAGCTCCGCGGTGAAGAGCGTCGACATGCGCTCCTTGCCGCCGCCGATCTTCACCAGCTCCCCGTACTGCGCCTCGCCCCAACGGACCGGCAGGCCGGCGTCGGCGAACGTGGCGTTGAACGCGGGGAGGTGGCCGTCGCGCTCGGTGTCCGCCAGGACACCGTCACAGTCGAAGATCAGCGCGCGGGTCACGGGTGCACCGCCTGTCCCGAGGAACCGAACGCTTCCAGGTGAGCGGCGACCTCGGCCTGCACCGCTCGGGTGACGGCGGCGAACATCGACGGGGGGTCCCAGCGGTTGGAGCGCTCGGCCTCGCTCAGGTGGTCGCGGGCGGCACGCAGGTACGCGAGCTTGAGCGCGGTCGAGATGTTGATCTTCGAGACTCCCGCCTCGATGAACGTGCGGAACTGGTCGTCGGTCAGGCCCGACCCGCCGTGCAGCACGATGGGAAGGTCGGTGCGAGCGGCGAGCTCGCGGACGCGCTCGGGCAGCAGCACCGGTTCACGGTCGTACTGACCGTGGGCGGTGCCCAGCTGCGGGGCCAGCAGGTCGACCCCCGTACGCTCAGCGACCTCGACCAGGGTCTCCACGGAGTAGGAGTGCAGCGCGACGTCGGATCCCACACCGTCCTCCACGCCGATGATGTTCTCGATCTCGGACTCGACGTCCACGCCGGCGGCGTGCGCCTGGGTCACCACCTCGGTGGTCTCGCGCTCGGCCTGCTCCAGGTCCCGGTCGGAGGCGTCGAACAGCACCGAGGACCATCCGGCGGCGACCACCTCGGAGATCATCCGCCGGTCCGGACAGTGGTCGAGGTGCAGAGCCACGGGCACCGGCACACCCGCAGCGGCGTGCCTGAACATCGTCGTCATCAGGTCCACGCCGACCGCCCGGGCGGTCTTGACCGAGACCTGGACGATCACCGGCGACGACACCTCGACGGCGGCGGCGACGACGGCCCGCAGGCTCAGGTCGTCGAGGATGTTCACGGCCGCCACCGCGTACCCGTTCTCACGTGCGCGCCACGTGAGCGCTGCGGTCGAGCTGATCATCGTCGTCGTCCCGTCGTCGTCGTTGGTGCAGCGGTTGCTCATACTAGTCTATACAACTCTGGTGGAGTGGGTCACCGCCGCTGTTCACCCCGCTGCGCCCCGCACTCACCGCGCGCTCGCCGACCGGGTCCGGGGCACGGCGTCGGCCCGCTCTGTACTTGTATAGTTGTCCCTGGCGGGCGTGCGTTCGTCAAGGGCGATTGGAGACTCTTGTGCCCGCAGCAAACATGAGCGCTCGACTGCGCGGAATCTTCGTCCCGGCGGTCACACCGTTCGCCGAGGACGGGACGCTCGACCTGCACGCGTTCGAGGCGAACCTCGCGGACTGGACCGGCTCCGGCGTGCGCGGGTTCATGGTCCTCGGGTCCAACGGTGAGTTCCGGTCCGTCGACGACGAGGAGTCGCTCTCCCTCGTCCGGACCGCCGCCGGACCCGCCGGGGACAAGACCCTGGTGGTCGGCGGGGGGCGAGAGTCGCTGCGACTCACGCACCACTTCATCGACCGGCTCGCCGACATCGGCCGGGTGGACGCCGTCGCCGTCCTCACCCCGCACTACTACGCTCCCCTGATGTCGGACGAGGCGTTGATCGACTACTACGTCGCGGTGGCCGACCGCAGCCCGATCCCGGTCGTGGTCTACGTCGCTCCCGCCTTTGCGAGCGGGGTCGCGCTGCCTGCCTCGGCGGTAGCGGACCTGTCCGACCACCCGAACATCTGCGGGATCAAAGGGGGTTCCGGCGAGGTGCTCACCGAAGTCCTGGCGCACGGGCCCCGCGAGGACTTCGCGGTCCTGGCCGGATCGGTGACCACGCTGATGACCTGTCTGGCGCACGGTGGAACGGGCGGCGTCGTCTCCGCTGCCAACTACCTTCCCGAGTCGTGCGCCCGCGTGGTCGAGCTGTTCGACTCGGGCCAGCACGAGGAGGCCGCGGACCTGCACGCCCGGCTGCGCGACGTCGTCGCCCGCACCGGCGGGCCGTACAGCGTCGCCGGGGTCAAGGCGTGCATGAACGCCCTCGGCATGGCCGGCCGCGCCCCACGCCTCCCGGTGCGACCGGTACCGGACGCGGTCGCCTCGAGCCTCGGTGAGGTGCTGGGCTCCTGGGTCACGACCAACGGTCTGCGATGACGTACCTGTCGATCGACGTGGGGACGTCGGCGGTCAAGGTCGCGGTGGTCGACGAGTCCCTGAACGAGCTGGACAGCGCCTCGGTGGAGTACCGCTACACGTTGCACCCGGGGCAGAAGGTTGAGCTCGACCCGGAGACGCTGTTCAGCGCGATCGGCACGGCGGCGCACCGTCTCGACGAAGGACTGCGCGCCGGGGTCGAGGTCGTCTGCTACGACACCTTCTCGCCCTCTCCCGTCTTTCTCGACGACTCGGGCGACCTCGCACATCCCCGTGTGATCACGCACCTGGATCGGCGGAGCCGGGAGCAGAGCGCCCTGGTGGGCGAACGGCTGGGCAACGATCGGTTCCTGGAGATCACCGGCCTCTTGCCGTTCGTCGGCGGGTGCGGGCTGCTGTCCGTGCTGTGGATGCAACGCCACGAGCCCGCGGTGCTGGAGAAGACGCACCGTGTCGGGCACCTCACGACACTCCTCCACCACCGGCTGACCGGACGCTTCGCGACCGATCCGGTCAATGCCTCGATGTTCGGTGCCTACGAGACCGTCACCGGCGCCGGCTGGTCCGCGCAGATCCTCGACACCTTCGACCTGCGCCCGGAGTGGTTCTGCGAGGTGCGCGCCCCGGGCTCGATCCTGGGCGACCTGCTGCCGGACGCTGCCCGGCTCCTGGGTTTGCGCCCAGGCACCCCGGTCGCGGTCGGGACCAACGACATGGCCGCCGCTCATCTGGGTGCCGGGAACGACCGCGCCGGGGGTGTGATGAACACCGCCGGGAGCAGCGACATGATCAGCATCCTCACGGACGAGCCCCTCGTGGACCGCCGCCACTACCTGCGTCGCGCGGCACTGCCCGGGTTGTGGCAGGTCTACGCCACGACGGCCGGCGGGTTCGCACTCGAGTGGTTCCGGGAGCAGCTCGCGCGCGACCTCACCCGGGACCGGTTCTACGGCGAGCTGGTGCCGAGGGCGCTCGAGCAGCACGGTGACCGGCAGGACGTCACCTTCCGCCCCTACCTCACCGGCGATCGGCAGAGCCTGGAGCCCAGGGTCGGCAGCTGGGACGGGCTCACCCTCGCGACCACCCGGGACCAGATGCTCGGTGCGATGGTCACCGCCATGGTCGACGTGCTCACCGAGGTCATGCAACGGGTCGGGAACGTGGTGACCCTGGACTCGGTGGTCAAGGTCAGCGGCGGGCTGGCCACCCCACCGTTCCTGGACCTCAAGCGACGGGCGTGGACCGGGGTCGAGCTACGGGTGCTGCGGAACTGCTCGATCCTGGGGAACGTGCGGCTGGTGCAGGTGCACCGGGGCTGAGCCTCAGCCGCCGAACTCGAGCATCTGCAGGCCCGTGGTCCCGTGACCTGTGATCTCGAGGAGCGCGCCGGCCTCGGGCTCCGGCTCGTCGAGCCCGTAGCGGGACGTCGTGACGATCAGACGATCGAGCTCCGGTCCCACGAACGCCACCGCGGTGGGCTGGCTCACCGGTACCGGCACCACCTGGACCAGACGACCGTCCGCGTCGTAGTGATGCACGGCGCCCTGGCCGAAGACCGCCACCCAGACACCGCCCTCGGCATCGACGGTCAGCCCGTCCGCACCACCGCCTTCGACGTGCACCCAGGGCCGCCTCGAGCGGAGGCCGTTGCGCGGATCCCAGTCGAAGACGTCGATGGTGCCGGTCGCGGTGTCGACGTAGTAGGCGGACCGGGTGTCCGGGCTCCACGCCAGACCGTTCGAGATCGTCACCGACGGAACGACCACCTCCGTCGTCCCGGTGGGGTCCACGCGCACGAGCTCACCGCGTCCGGGTGACGCGTCCCACGCCATCGACCCCAGGTAGAAGGCGCCGGCCGGGTCACACGCGCCCTCGTTGCCGCGCACCTCCGGGTCGCTCCAGATCTCGACGAGCTCGGTCATGGGCGCGTCGAGAGCATCCTGCTCCGCACACCACACCGCGCGCTCGGTGGCGACGAGCCAACCGCCGCCTCGCCTCGCCCGCACGGCAGCCGCGACGCCGTCCGGGCCGCGCCTGCGCGCGACGGTGCCGTCCGACCCGAGCTCGAGGATCTCGCCACGGAGCATGTCGACGAACCGAGGGCCCGTCCACCGTGGGGACCACGCCGGGCCCTCCCCGTGCTCACTCACGACCTCTGAGATGGCCTCGACTCTCACCATGGGGATCAACTCACCGTCTCTCGTTGGATCTCACCTGTTACGACTGATGTGGTGCCAGGGTGCTGTCCGCAGCGACATTCGCCTCCGGGCGCAGCTCGCGGTCCGCGGCCCGGACGGCGGCGATCGCCTCGTCGAAGTGGCGCGCCATCGCGTCTCGAGCAGCGGTGGCGTCCTGCGCCTGGATGTAGTCGGCCACCCTCCGGTGCAGCTCGTGGATGCGCCGGTGCCGGGAGTCGAAGTCGTGCGCGGTCCTCGCGAGCGCGATCGTCTCGTGCATCGGCTCCCGAACGGACTCCTCCAGCAGGGCGAGCATCGTGTTCCCCGAGGCAGCGCTCACCGCGTGGTGGAAGCGGCTGTCGAGCTCGGCGTACGGGTCGAGGTCGGCGACGGCCTGGTCCATCTCGGCGACGATCGACGTGATGAGCTCCAGCTGAGCATCGTCTCGGCGCTCGGCCGCCAGGTAGGCCGACTGCATCTCGATCGCCCGGCGAACCTCCAGGATCTCGACCTTGCCGGTCACGAGACCTTCGGTCAGGCCCCGCGCCCGCTCGAAGAAGGACCGGAGCGGTTCACTGCTCAACGGCCGCACGACCGCGCCACGGCCGTTCACGACCTGGACGACGCCCATGGCCTGCAGTGACTGCAACGCCTCACGCACGACCTGACGGCCGACGCCGAACCGCTGGACCAGCCGCGACTCCGAGGGGAGCGTGGCTCCCGGACGGCTCGTACGCACCTCGTCGAGCAATGCATCACGCACCTGCTGCGCCAGAGTCTCGCGCCGCAGTGGAGTCGCGCCATCGGTCCTGTCCATGGGGACGAGTGTAAGGGATCAATCGATCCGGCAACCAGGTTGACCGGCTGTCGCCCTGTCCGATAGGTTCGCGCAATGACTGCAGATGATCGTCTCTCTGCCCTACCGGACGCCCTACGCAGCGCTCACGCCGCGGACGCCCTTGACGAGCTGGGCATGCGGCACCAGTCACTCGGTCCCGGGTACCACGCGGTCCGCGAGAACGCCCGGCTGGTCGGATTCGCGTTCCCGGTGCAGCTCTACCCCGTCACGGACGTCCCACCGACCCCGTACCAAGGGCTCTTCACCGCGATCGAGAGCGTGGGCGAGGGCGACGTCATCATCGCCGCCACCGGCCGGGCGGGGCGCGCAGCGGTCTGGGGCGAGCTGATCTCGACCGCTTGCGGCCACCGCGGGGCTCGGGGCGTGGTCACCGACGGGGCGACGCGGGACGTGGGCATCCTCAGGGAGCTCTCGGACTTCGAGGTCTTCTCCCAAGGCGTCCTGCCGGCCGACGTCAACGGACGGTTCGAGTGGACCGGGCACGGCGAGCCGGTGGAGATCGACGGGGTCAGGATCGCCCGCGGGGACCTCGTCGTCGCCGACGAGGACGGGGTGGTCGTCGTCCCCGAGTCGGTCACCGACGAGGTCGTCCGGTACGCCGTCACCAAGACTGACCTGGAGCAGGAGTTCCGCGTCGCGATCCGCGACGGGATGGGCGTCCGGGACGCGTTCGCCAAGTTCGGCGTCCTGTGACCAAGCGGATCGCGTTCACGCGCGCGCGGGGGAACCGGTGGGCATCGGTTCCCGCGCGCGCGGGCACTTCTCACCCACGAGTTAGGGAGGACAAGATGGTTCGTGCAGTGATCTCAGGTGGCCTCGGGGCGATCGGCCTTGCTGTGGCGAAGCGGTTGGCCGAGGACGGCTGGTCGACCGTACTGATCGACATCGCCGAGGAACCCGACTCGCCACTTCCCGACGGCGCGGAGTACCACCGCCTCGACATCACCGACCACGATGCGGTGCGCCGGACGATGGAGTCGGTACCCGACTACGACGCGTACGTCGGCGTCGCGGGCATAGGCGCGACGGCGCCGTTCCTCGAGGAGACCGCCGACGGCTGGCGACGCCTCTTCGAGATCAATCTCGTCGCCCACTTCAACCTCGCCCAGCTGTCGGCTCGCCGATGGGTCGACCAGGGGGTACCGGGCTCGATGCTCTTGATCTCCTCCTGGATCGACTCCCGCCCGTGGCCCGGTACCGCGGCTTACGCGTCGTCCAAGGCCGCGCTGGCGCAGCTCACCCGCACGGCCGCGCTGGAGCTGGCTCCGTACGGGATCCGTGCCAACTCGATCGCCCCCGGGATCCTCGGGGAGGGCATGGCCGGCGAGGAAGCGATGCGGGACCCGGAGTACGCCCGTCGGGCAGCGCAGTCGGTGCCGCTGGGACGCCTGCAGACGGCCCGGGAGGTGGCGGACGCCGCCGCATTCATGCTGAGCCCCCAGAGCAGCTACCTGACAGGGTCGAGGCTGGTCATGGATGGCGGCGCCACACTCGTCAGCGGAGCCGGAGTTCAGGCGTAGGGCCCTTCGGGGCACGTCGTACCGCCGTCCCGTCGGACCGCGGCGGGCATTGCGTGACCGAGGCCGGCTCGCGGTGCCACAGGTGCGCGAATAGCCTTTCATCAGGAGGAATGCGATGCGGCAGCGATTCGACGACAAGGTGGCGCTCGTCACCGGCGGCGGACGTGGGATCGGCGAGGCCACCTGCCGTCGCCTCGCCCTGGAGGGTGCCGCCGTCGGTGTCTGCGACTTCGACGTCGATGTCGCGGAGGCGGTTGCGACGCAGATCCGCGACGCAGGGGGCCACGCCGTCGCGGTTCGGTGCGACGTGCGCCAGGAGACCTCCGCCAAGGAAGCCGTCGAGGTCGTCGTCGCCCAGTTCGGCGGACTGGACGTGCTGGTCAGCAACGCGGGAGTCCAACGTCACGGAACGGTCGAGACGACGACGATGCAGGACTGGGACGACGTGATCGCCACCAACCTGAAGGGGCCCTTCCTCATGGCACGCCACGCGGTCCCGCACATGCGGCGGCGAGGGGGCGGGGCGATCGTCAACACCGCGTCGGTCCAGGCCTTCGCCAGCCTGAAGTCCGTGGTCGCCTACACCGCATCCAAGGGTGGTGTGGTCGCGATGACCAGGACGATGGCGCTGGACCACGCCCCCGACCGGATCCGGGTCAACGCCGTCGCACCGGGCTCGGTGCGCACCCCGATGCTCGAGCTGGGGGCCGAGCAGACACGCCCGGACGCACCGGAGTCGATCATCGCGGAGTGGGGGCGCGCTCACCCGCTCGGCACCGTGATCGACCCCGCGGACATCGCGAGCATCATCGCCTTCCTCGCCAGCGACGACGCCCAGGCGATCACGGGCACGACCTACGTGGCCGATGCCGGCTTGAGCGCGGGCATCGAGCTGTAGCCCGTACCGGGCCCGGAGCACCGGTCGTTCCCGGGCTCGGGACGGGCTGCTGCCGCCTCAGGTACGCATGCGCAACGTCGTGAGCCCGCCGTCGACGGTCAGGACCGTGCCCGTCACCGAACCCGCCCCGTCCTCGCTCAGGTACAGCACCGCCGTCGCGATCTCTCGTGCAGTGACGAGCCGCCCGTGCGGCTGCCGGGCCTCGAGCGCCGCCCGCTCGGCGGCCGAGTTCTCCGCCGCCCCGAGCAGTCGCTGAACCCAGGGTGTGTCGACCGTGCCCGGATTGACCGCGTTCACTCGGATGCCCTCGGGAACACCGTCGGCGGCCATCGCCCGCGTCAACGACACTACTGCACCCTTGCTCGCCGAGTAGACCGCCCGATCCGGCAGCCCGACGGCGGCGACGGCCGACGCGATGTTCACGATCGAGCCCCCGCCCGCCTCGCGCAGATGCGGCCACGTCTCCCGGGTGACCCGTGCCGTACCGACCACGTTGATGTTGAGGACCCGGTGCCACTCCGCGTCGTCGCTCTCGCAGACCGTGCCACGTGCCCCGACCCCGGCGTTGTTCACCAGGCTGTCGATGCCGCCCAGGAGTCGCGCCGCGTCGGTCACGGCCGCCTGGACCGAGTCCGCGGCGCCCAGGTCCCCGGACACGTAGTGCACGGCCGAGGGCAGCACCGTCGGCCTCTCCTCGGCGCGGTCCAGCACCGCGACGTCGGCGCCCTCGGAGTGGAACAGCTCGGCGATGGCGAGCCCGATACCGGAAGCACCTCCCGTGACCAGCACCCGCCGTCCGTGGACCGTTGCCACCATCTGTGATCCTCCTTGATCGTTGTCGTGTCAGCGCCGGACGGCGCTGCTCTCCACTCGCGGAGACACGGTGCCGTCGGGTGCGACGTCCGCCACGCCCGACGTCGAGACGAAAGCGGTGACCAGCAGCTCGGATGTCGACGTCTCACCGGGCCCCAGAGACCACGCGGTCCCGTTGGCCACCTGTTCGTCCAGGCCGCCGTTCGGGTAGCTCGTGACCGGCTCCAGGCCGACGTTGTACGTACGCCCCCACCACGGGTAGTCCGTCCCGCCGCCGAACACCTGCCAGTACCAGAGGTACCGGAAGGTCTCCCGCGGAAATCGAACCGCCATCCCGACGCCCCGCTGCCGGTTCGTGAGCGCGTACCAACCATCCGGCAGGTCGGTGACGTAGGCCTGGTCGTAGACCTGGGAGTCGGGCGGAAGAACGTACCGGAGGTCGGCCTCACCACCGCCCCGCAGCCTCGCCATCGGCCACGGCGACCTCGTCGCGGGGGCTAGCCGGTTCGCCTCGTGGAACGTCTCCGACTGCGTGAGGATGGTTCCCCCGGGCAGGTCGATCACGCTGTGCTCGCTCAACAGCGGCGGGCCGAGCGCGATGTGGTGGCCGAAGGAGAGCTCGTAGCGTTTGGTCGACGTGTTCGTGATCGCGTCCCGCACCCGCAGCGTCGCGCCCTGTCGGTCCAGCCCGATCTCCTTGACCACGGTCAGCGGACTGCGCGCGAGTCGAGCCCGGAACCGGACCAGCGCCCGCTCCGGCCCTTCGTCGACCACCACGGCGTCCCACGGCAACAGGTTCGCCTCGCCGTGGAACCCCAGCGAGCCACCGCCGTCGCGCGCCGGGAGACCCACGTTGGGCACCACCGTCTGCCAGCCACCCTCGTAGTGGTCGATCCAGACCGAGAAGCCGTCACCAGTGGTCGGCACGTACTTGCTCGGGTCCCGCACGCCCCACGGCGAGCGCCAGAGGAACTCGGTGTCCGACGGCTTGTGGACGAGGCTGATGACATCCGCGCCCTTGTCCGCGAGGACGACCGTCCGTAGCTGATCGTTCTCGATGACGACGGTCTTCAGTCCCCGGTAGGTCCAGGCGTCGCTGACGCGGGCCCCGGTCACGTGCTCAGCTCCGTGGTGCACGGCGCTCCCCCACCCCGCCGACACCCTCGCCCGTCGGCGCTGGCGCTCGACCCGGGACGCCTCGTCCGGTCCCGTCGGCGCGCCTCGCCGGGACCGGCTCCTCAGGGCCGGACGACACTGCCGTCTCGGTGCCTGATCGGCGGCCACGGCCATGCGACCCCCAGCGGGTGGTCCGGGTACGGGAAGCGCGCTGCCGCCGCTTCGTCCACGTCGATGCCCAGCCCCGGGGCCTCGTTGCACCAGACCATGCCGTCCTCGACCCGCGGGGTACCGGGGAAGACCTCCCGGGCCGCCTCGCCGAACAGGTGTGCCTCCTGAACGCCGAAGTTCGGGCTGGCGAGATCGAGGTGAAGGTTCGCGGCGTGGCCGACCGGGGAGACGTCGCTGGGACCGTGCCATGCTGTGCGCACGCCGAAGGCCTCGCCCAGCACGGCGAGCTTGCGCGCGGGGGTGATCCCACCGATCGCCGCCACGTGCGCACGGATGAAGTCGATCAGCCGGTTCTGCACGAGCGGGACGTACTCGGCAGGGTTCACGAACAGCTCGCCAATCGCCAGCGGCGTCGAGGTCTGCTGCCGAAGCCGAGGCAGATGACCGTAGTCCTCGATGGACAGCGGGTCCTCGAGGAAGAACAGGTCGAACTGCTCGAGGTTGCGAGCCAGCTGGACGGCCTGGCTCGGCGACACCCGTTCGTGCACGTCGTGCAGCAGCTCGATCTCCTCCCCGACGGTGGAGCGGAGGTGCTCGAACAGCCTGGGAACGCTCCGGCAGTACGCCGCGGCGTCGAAGACCTCCGAAGCCACGTCGTACCGGCCGGCGTCGACCAGCCACGGCGACTGGCTGGACTCGCCCCCGCCGTACCCGCCGTCGCTCTCTGCCGACAACTGACAGCGGATGTGCCGAAAGCCTTCCGACATCCGCTGGCGCACATGCTCCTCGACCTCTGCGACATCCCGCCCTCCGACGTGGCAGTAGGCCTCGGCCGCCTTCCTCGTCTTTCCCCCGAAGAGCTGGTACAGCGGCATGCCCGCGCGCTTGGCCTTGATGTCCCACAGCGCCATGTCTACCCCCGAGACGGCGCTGTTCAGGATGGGTCCGGACCGCCAGTACGAGCTCAGGTGAGCGGTCTGGACGATGTCCTCGATGTCTTGGACGTCCCGACCGATCAGCATCGGCCGCAAGCTGTCGATCGCGGCGACGACCGCCTGCGGGCGCAGCGCAGAGCTCGCGCAGCCCAGACCGAACAGCCCCGGTTCGTCCGTCTCGACCTTGACCACGACCAGTCGCGCACCCTCGGGCGCGGTGCAGATCGTCCGCACCCGACGGATGCGCACCGGACGCTCCCCCGAGCTCCAGAGGTCCGCGACCACCGGGCGGACCGGGTCCGCGGGGGACGGCAGCTCGTCCGGCGCCCCCGACTGCCCACGTCGCCCGTCCATCATCGGCGGATCACTGTGCGGTCCAACCGGCGTCCACGGCCAGGACCGCACCGGTGATGAACGACGCCTCGTCACTGGCCAGGAACGCCACTGCGGACGCGACCTCGCCGGGCTGCCCTATCCGTGGGATCGCGTGAAAGCGGTCCACGAGCGCCCCCATCGCAGCGGGGTCGGCGTCTCCACCCACCTTGCCGCCCCGGATCAGCGGCGTGTCGATGAGCCCCGGGGCCACGCAGTTCACGCGCACCCCGTCCGCACCGTGATCGAGCGCCATCGCCCGGGTCAGGTTCTCGACCCCGGCCTTTGCCGCGCAGTACGCCGAGCGCTGCCAGTGCCCGACCGTGCCGACCGCCGAGGACACCGTGACCACGGCACCCGCACCGGACTCGATCATGTACGGCAGGCTCGCGCGCACCGCGTAGAACACCCCGTTGAGGTCGACGTCCACGAGACGACGCCACTCCTCGGGCGATGTCTGAAGGACCGTGTCGCACGTGTCGACACCGGCGGCCGTGACCAGGATGTCCACGGGTCCGTTGCTGGCCGCGACCGACTGCACCGCGGCGCTCACCGCTTCCTGGTCGGCGACGTCCGTCTCGACGAAGGTCCCTGGCGTGTCGGCGTCCTCCACCAGGTCCAGCACGCTGACGACGCAGCCTTCCTGAACCAGGCGCCGGGCAGTCGCCTGGCCGATCCCGGACGATCCTCCGGTGATCACAGCGTGCTTACGTAACAGACCCCTCATGATCAACTCCGTTGTTCGAATTCACCGTCACACGAGTATTGCCCAGCCTTCGCACCTCGCCAGTCGGGCTGTCGACGTTCGCGTCACCCCTTAGTCGACCCCGCGAGGAGCCCCGCGATCATCCAGCGCTGAAAGATCACGAAGAGCACGAGGATGGGCACGGTCCCGAGCCACAACCAGGAGAACACCGACGAATAGTCCGTCGTGTAGAGCCCGATCGAGCGGTACATCCCGGTCGTGATGGTGTAGCCCTCACCGGGACCGAGAATCACCAGCGGCGTGATGAAGTCGTTCCAGTACCCGAGCGCCAGGAAGATTCCGACCGTGGCGGTCACCGGCTTGAGCAGCGGGAAGACGACGTTCCAGAAGGTGCGCATGGGGCCGGCACCATCGATCCACGCCGCGTGGTCGAGATCCACGGGTATCGATCGGATGAACCCCGTGTACAGCAGAACGGCGAAAGGTAGTCCGAACGCGATGTTGAAGAGGATGAGCCCCGGGAAGGTGAACATCAGCTGGAAGAACTGGAGAATGCGCACCACGGGAATCAGGACGACGACAGCAGGCACCAGCATGCCGGCGACCAGGAAGATGAACATCGCGCGAGTGGTCCGCCGATCCAGCCGAGCAATGCTGTAGGCGATCATCGAACCCAGGACCACGACCCCGGTCACCGACAGCACCGTGACCAGTATCGAGAACCCATAGGCCGACAGGATGTTGGTCGACGAGTCGGTGAGAACCTCGATCAGCGTGTCGATCGACAGCCTCGACCACGGGACACCGAACGGGTTCGACGTGATGTCCGCGTTGGACTTGAAGGCGTTGATCAGGACCAGGTACACCGGGATGAGCATGACGACCGCGAGCGTGATCAAGCTGCCGTGGCGCCCCGCGCTCGCCAGACGGCGCCTCATGATGCGGACCCGTCTTGGTCTCGGCGCACTCGCATGATGATCAGTGCCAGAGCTCCGCTGGCCACCATCAGGAGTACCGCCAGCGCTAGGGCCGGGCCGTAGTCACCGAAGGTCAACCCGTCCTCGATGACCTTGAACGCGACGGTCTGCGTGGCACGTGCCGGCCCACCACCGGTGATCACCCGAACGAGGTCGTACTGCTTGATCCCAAGAATGAGCATGATCAGGATGTTCATGGTGATGACTGGCGCGAGCAGCGGCAGCACGACGTGCCGGAAGTTCTGCCACTTGTTCGCCCCGTCGATGTGCGCGGCCTCGATCAGCTCGCCCGGAACGCTCTGCAGACCGGCGAGATAGATCATCATGGTCAGCCCGAGCGTCTGCCACACGGCCGCCCCCACGATGAGCCACAGCGCCTGCGTCGGGCTGCCGAGCAGGTCCGCCGGCTCGCGGCCCAGCGAGGCCAACACGCTGTTGACCGTGCCGTAGTAGTTGAAGATCACTTTCCACAGGATGCCGACGACGACGCTGGACAGCGTCACCGGGACGAAGAGTGCCAACCGGTAGGTGAGGCTCATCTTGTCGGGGCGGTTGACCAGCAGAGCGACACTGAGTCCGACCAGATTGGCGATCGCGCCGGAGAACAGGGTGAACTTGATCGTCACCCACATGGCGCTCAGCGCAGCCGCGTCGGAGAAGACCTTCCGGTAGTTCTCCACCCCGATGAACTCGGGGAAGATCGTCACCCCGTCCCAGTGCGTGAAGCTGTAGTAGACCATCAGCAGCACGGGCAGGACGAGCAGAGCGATGTAGACCAGCGCCGCAGGGGCGCTCAAGAGCAGGTGGGGGAGCGCCGAGGACCGCCGGCGCCCCCCCTTCGCCCATCCTGACCGCGACCCGGTCCGGTCGTCAGGCACTGTCAGTTGCCCGTGTCCCACGACGCTTCGAGATCCGCCATGGCCTGGTCGATCGTGGTCGATCCGGCCAGGAGTCCTTGCAGGACGGGCTCCATCTCGCCCCGCCAAGCGTTCGGCGCGGTGTTCTCGCCCCAGCCCAGCTCCCACGGAAGGGCCTGGCTCTCCTGGAGGATGGCCCCGATCTCGGCCTGGAGCTCAGTGCGGTCCACCGACGGCGGCGTGGCGAGGTTCGAGTACCACCCCTCGTGCGACATGAGCTCCACCTGGAACTCCGGGTCGAACGAGAGCCACTTGGCCAAGCACACCGCGGCTTCGGGGTGCTCGGACTCGGCCGCGACACCGAACCCGACGTACTGGACGCCGATCACCGGCGTGCCGTCGCTCGTAGGCATCTGGAAGACGCCGATGTTGTCCGGGATCTCCGGGTTGGCCGTGAAGAAGCTCGGCAACGGGTACAGCGCCGCCTTGCCCTCCAGGAACGCCTGCTGCGCACTGGTGAAGTCGAGGCTGCGGGTCGCGGGGTCGATGTAGCCGGCCTCGTTCCAGTCGACGAAGGTCTGCGCGGCTTCCGGCCACGACCCTTCGAGGAAGGAAGCCTCACCGGCCTCACGGTCGGAGAACCAGGTGGGGTTCTCCTTCATGATGTCGCCGAGGAACAACTCCAGGAACGCCGCACGCAGGGACCAGTCACCGCCCATGATCAGCGGCGTGATGCCCGCGTCCGCCAGCGCCGCGAGCACCGACTCGAACTCGGCGACCGTGGTCGGCAGCTCGGTCACGCCGGCCTCGGCCAGCAGGGTCTCGTTGTAGAAGACGAGACCGCTAGGGAGGATGTACGTCGGCGGGTAGTAGAGGTCACCCTCGTAGGTGACGTCGTTCACGTGCGCCAGATCCGCGATCTTGCCGCTGATCTCGAAGGGGCGCAGCGGGTTGCCGCCGGTGAACGCAGGCGGGTTCGTGCCCAGGAACACGTCGGGGAAGCCGCCGGTCGCCATCAGCTGCTGCATGTACGGAATCACCGGACCGGTGGCCTCGACCACCTCCACCGTGATGCCCGGGTGAGCACTCTCGAACCTGTCGGCGACCTCTTCCCACCACGAGATCGGTGAGGCCGGGGTCGGCGTCGGCATGAAGCTGATCTCGCCGGTACCGCACTCGTCCTCGGCGCCCGGGGTGACCTCCGCGCCCTGGCCTTCGTCGGTGGAGCCCGTGTCCTGCGGCGAATCACCTCCGTCGCTGCTGCATCCCGCGACGAGCAGCAGCGTCGCTAGGCTCCCGATGCTCACCAACTTCGCACGGCCTCGTCTTGTCCAGGTCATCCCGACTCCTTCGTCTGATGTCATCCGCCCCGACACCGCGGCCAGCACGGCGTGAGCTTTGGCGTGAGCCGACGCTAATCGCAGGGTCCCGGCGATGTCAACCGTTTGTATGATGAAAGTCGTCAGTGTGTAGGATAAATAGAACGCCCCCAGGGTCGGCTGCTCAAGGCTCGCCCGGGGCCGGTCGGCGCGTGCCCGAACGGGGCCGCAACGAGCTCCGCAAGCGTGCGCTACGCACGGTTGCTCAGGGCGCCGAAGACGCGGTCAGCGCGCGCGGTAGGCGTCGCCCCGGAAGCGCGGTCAGAGCAGCGGGCCGGCCTTGCGGCGTTCGTGGAAAGCGAGGATCTGCAGCTCGGTGGACAGGTCGACCGAGCGGACGTCGACGGTGTCGGGAACGCGCAGCAGCCGGGGCACGAAGGTGAGGATCCCCGTCACCCCCGCCGCCACGAGCCGGTCGCAGACCTCCTGGGCGACCTCGGCCGGGGTGGCCAGCACGGCGACGCTGACGCGCTCCCGGGCGACGATCTCCTCCAGGCCCGAGGCGTGCTCGACCACCAGACCGGCCACGGTCGACCCGACCACGGACGCGTCGGTGTCCACCAGAGCGACCACCCGGAACCCCTTGCCCGCGCCGGCGACGTAGTTCGCCAGCGCGTGCCCCAGGTTCCCGATGCCGACGATCACCACGGGGAGGTCCCCGGTCACCCCCAGCGCGGAAGCAACCTGGTCACGCAGGTGCACGACGTCGTAGCCCACCCCGCGCACCCCGTGCGACCCGAGGAAGGACAGGTCCCGGCGGAGCTGCGCGGGCCCGACGCCGGCGAGGTCGGCGAGCTCGCCCGACGACGTCGTCGTCACCCCGTCGTCCACCAGCGCGTCCAGCGTGCGCAGGTAGATGGGCAACCGGGCCACCGTGGAGCCCGGGACGATCCGCGGCGTCATGTCCCGGCCAGCGCCCGGCGCAGGCGGTCCGCGTCCAGCCGCCAGTAGCCCTGCCGCACGCCGTCGACGGTGACCACCGGTACCAGCTCGCCGTAGGCGTCCCTCGACGCGCCGCCGTCGTCCACGGTGTCGACGTCCACCTCGGCCCAGGTCGCACCGGTCTGGGCCGCGACGGCCGTCACCACGGCCCGGGCGTCCTCGCACAGGTGGCAGGCGGCCCGGACGTACAGGACGATGCGCGCCCCGTCCGCAGCGCCGCGGGATACGCGACCCACGGGCCGGTCACCGAGGTCCTGGTCGCGCATGAGCCACAGCCTAGGACAGTCGTTACAGTGAACGAGTGGCTGAGCCGACCCCTCCCCCAGTCGGCGGACTTCCTGAGCCCGCGGTCGAGTCGTTGGCCGACGAGTCCCCGGCGAGCCGGTCCTCCAGCGGGATCGCCGCGTTCTTCGACCTCGACAACACGATCATCCGTGGAGCGAGCGCGTTCCACCTGGCCGTGGGCCTGCGACGGCGCGGCTTCTTCGGCATCCGCGACCTGATCAGCTTCGGCTTCCACCAGGCGCGCTACCTGCTCTTCGGTGAGAACCTCGAGCAGATCGACCAGGTCCGGTCCCGGGCGCTGTCGATCGTCGCCGGCAGGTCGGTCGCCGAGATGGCCGCGATCGGCGAGGAGATCTGGGACGAGGTGCTCTCGCTGCGCATCTTTCCCGGCACGCAGGCGCTGCTCTCCGAGCACCTCGACGCCGGTCACCAGGTGTGGATCATCACCGCGAGCCCGGTCGAGATCGGCGAGCTGATCGGGCGGAGGCTCGGGGTGACGGGGGCGCTGGGCACCATCGCCGAGCAGGTCGACGGCTTCTACACCGGACGACTCGTGGGCGACCTGCTGCACGGGAGCGCCAAGGCCAGGGCGGTCAGGACGCTGGCCGAGAAGCAGGGGCTGGACCTGTCCCGCAGCTACGCGTACGGCGACTCCGGGCACGACGTGTCCATCCTGTCCGCCGTGGGGCACCCCACCGCGATCAACCCCGACGCGCGGTTGCGTCGCCACGCCCGCCAGGTCGGGTGGCCGGTCCGGGAGTTCCGGGGCCGACGTCGGAACGCGGCCCGTCGCAGCATGCATGCCGCGAGCCTGGCCGGCCTGGCGTGGGCGTTCGGCCTGGTGGTGCGGGCCGCACGACGGGCGCTCCGCGGCTGACCGCCCACCTCCGCCGCCGTCTGGGTCAGGTCAGGTTGCCCTCGTAGGAGCACAGCGCGTCGACCTTGGCCGCGGACGCCGACGTCGGGTCGAACTCGTGGTCGAGGAACTCGCTCGCCAGCCGGAGGGCGAGCTCCTTGCCGATGACCCTCTCGCCCAGGCACAGCACCTGGGCGTTGTTGGACAGCACCAGGCGCTCGACCGAGTACGAGTCGTGCGCGGTGGAGGCGCGCACCCCGGGGACCTTGTTCGCGGAGATCGCGACGCCCATGCCGGTGCCGCAGACGAAGATGCCGCGGTCCGCCTCACCGGCGGCTATCTTCCGCGCACCGGCCACCGCGACGTGCGGGTAGGCCGTCGGGTCCACGTCCTCGGACACGCCGACGTCGACGATGCTCTCGACCCGTTCGTCCTGCTCCAGGAGCGATCGGATCGCCTGCTTGTAGGACAGGCCCGCCTGATCGGCGGCCAGCACCACTCGGTATCCCATCGTGGGCTCCTCCGTTCTCGTCCGTTCCAGATCGGATCTCGCTGCGGTCCCGTCCGCTTGCCTCAGCACACCACCGCGGACGCGGCGGCGCCCGCGCACAGCGCGAAGGACACCGCTCCCGGGTCGGGGTGGCCGACGCTCCGCTCGGCCAGCGGTCGTGCCCGGCCCCGGCGGGGACGCAGCGCGGCGGTCCCCTGCGCCCGCTCGGCCGCCACGGCCGCGGCCCCCGACCACGCCTCCTTGAGGTTCGGTGCGCCGTCGAGCGCCGAGCGCAGCTCGTCCCGGAAGGGCAGCGCGGCGTCGAGCATCGTCTTGTCGTCCGGCTCGGCACCCCCGAGCTCGACCATGGCCTGCACGAACGCGTCGACCGCCGCAACGACCTGGTCCGGCCGCACCGGTTCCTCGTTGCCCAGCACGGCCCCGAACGCACGCAGGCCCGCTCCCCACAGCACCCCCGAGGTACCACCGGCGTGCTCGGCCCACGCGTCGCCCGCGGCCCCCAGCACGCCCGCCGCACCCCAGCCGGCACCCTGCGCCTCCCGTGCGGCCCCGAGGGCGTGGTCGATCCCGCGGACCATGCCGCGACCGTGGTCGCCGTCCCCCGCGACGGCGTCGAGGTCGCCCAGCTCCTCCTCGGCGTCGTGCAGCGCCTCGCGCACCGCGGTCAGGGCTTCGACGGCCACCCCCGCGACCTCACGTGACTCGGCCGACCCGACCACCGGCACCGGTGCGCGCTCCGTCGTCGGACCGTCCTCGCCCTCGAGGCCCTCGAGGCCGTCGAGGCCAGCGGTGTCCGCGGCCACCTGCCCGCGCTTCCACGCCGGGGTGTCCGCAGGGTCCGTCCACAGCGGCTCGAGCTCCTCGTCCAGCCAGCACAGCGTCAGCGAGACGCCCCGCATGTCCAGGCTGGTCACGAGCTCACCGACCTCGGGCCCGACGATCTCCAGCTCCTCGGCACGCAGCCGCGTCGCAACCCGTCCCCACAGCAGGAACAGCTCCTCGTACTTGGTGCCGCCCAGACCGTTGAGGATCGTGGCCACCCGGGCGGAGGACCCCGGCGGGCGCTCGGCGAGCACTCGTTCGACCATGAGGTCGGCCAGGTCGTCGGCGGGGAGCCAGGGCACGTCCTCCAGCCCCGGTTCGCCGTGGATGCCCAGGCCCAGACCCATCATCCCGGGCGGGACGGTGAACAACGGGTGGTCCGCACCGGGGAAGGTGCACCCGGAGAACGCGAGGCCGATGGTGTAGGTCCGTGAGTTCGCGTGGTTGCCCAGCCGCTCGACGTCGTCGATCCCGAGCCCTCGCTCGGCGGCGGCCCCCATCACCTTGAACACCACGAAGTCACCGGCGATCCCGCGCCGGTTCTCCCGCTCGTGAGGCGGGGCGCTGGCGATGTCGTCGGTGACGACCACCTGCCGCGCGTCGATGCCCTCGGCCAGCAGCCGCTCACCGGCCTGGCCGAAGTTCATGACGTCGCCGGCGTAGTTGCCGTAGGTGAAGATCACCCCCGCCCCGGACTGCGCCGCAGTGGCCACCGCGTAGGCCTGCGCGGCCGACGGGGAGGTGAAGACGTTGCCGATCACCGCACCGTCGGCGAACCCGGGCCCGACGACGCCGGCGAACGCCGGGTAGTGCCCGGACCCCCCGCCCACCAGGACGGCCACCTTGGGCTCCGCCGGCCGACCGCGCCGCACCACCCCGCCGGTGACCCGCCGCAGCCGGTCGGCGTACAGGTCGACCAAGCCCTCGACGGCCTGCTCGGTGAACTCCGCGGGGTCGTTGTAGACGGTGGTCACGGCTCCGGTCTCCACAAGGTCGTCGAGTGCTTCCCGGGCGTCAGCGAGGCGAGCGGTCCCGCCGGGTACCGCTGCCCCGGCGTCTTGACCTGCCCGACGACGTCCACGTCGAACGCCGGGTCGGCGCCGGACGGGTCCTCGAAGTCGGCGGCGGCGAGGCGAACCGGCCCCAGCTCCGACCCGCGCACCACGCCGACCTGCGCCAGGTCCGCCGGGAGGTCGCTGTCCAGGACCACCGCGCCGTCCGAGAACCGCACCCGCACGGAGCCCTCGGGCAGGAGGGTGGCGCCGCGCTCCGCCTCGAACGGCACGGCGTCGCCGAGGTAGACGTTGTCCCGGATGGTCACGGCCTGCTTGATCCCGCTGAACCGCCGGTGGTCACCGGACCGGGCGGCGATGATCTCGCGGTAGTCCTCGACGTGCGCCGGGTGACCGTCGTACACGGCGGTCCCGTAGCCGGTGACGGACTCGGCGGGCAGCTCGACCCGGTACGCCTCGCGGCCCGCGCCGTCCCCGAAGACGTTGCCGATCACCCGGTCGTCACCACCGACGATCACTCCGTAGCCGGCGACCTTGGTGCTGTGCGGCAGGTGGTAGGGGGTCGCGCGGTCCAGGACGGGTTCGAGCCGGACCGACCCGAGGAACAGGTTGGCGACGTAGGCACCGCCCTGGCTGAAGTTCTCCAGCGACACCGGGGACGCGAACACGTTGTGGTCGACCACGTACGGGCCGTGGCTGACCTCGATGAACACGTCGCGGCTGTTGGAGTGCAGGACGTTGCGGGAGACCCGGGTGCCCTGGGTCTGCCAGTCGAGCCACAGCCCGAGCGAGCAGTCGTGCACGTGGTTGCCGGCGATCAGCACGTCCACCGCGGCGTGCAGCTTGATTCCGGCGATCTCGTGCCCGTAGAACTCGCGGGCCAGGCCGATGTCGTGCACGTGGTTGTCGGTGATCTCGGAGAAGGCGCACCCGAGGTGCCCGACGACGGCGTTCTGCCCGCAGTCGTAGATCGTGTTGCGCCGCACGACGTGCGAGCCGATGCGCTCCTTGGACCACCCCAGGTCCTCGGCCACGAACACCGACTCCAGCTGGTACTGGTACCCGGGCTTGTCCATCCGCGTGGTGGCGAAGTTGTGGCCGGTGCGGATCTCCTTGCCCAGCGACACCGCGGAGCACTTGGCGCCGTGGATGACGTTGTCCTCGATGATCCAGCCCTTGGCCCAGTTCGGTCCGATCAGCCCGGGCTGGTCCGCCGTGGGCGGCGCCCAGGGCGTGGCCGCGTGGGCCAGCTCGAACCCGCGCACGGTCACGTAGTCCACGTGGTTGTGGACCGGGTAGAAGACCGACCGCCGCACGTTGATCTCGACCAGGGCCTCGCGCGGGTCGACGCCGGCGAACCTCGCCAGCAGGACCGTCTCGGCGTCGCCCACCTCGGCGTGCCACACCAGGTCCGCCGGTGGCGTCCGGCCGGGCTGCGGGATGCCGGTCCAGTCGTCGACCACCGTGGCCGGCGGCCGGGGGCGGTGCACCTCGTCCGGCGTGGACACCTCCCGCAGGCGCCTCCCGTCGAGGTAGACCTCCCCCAGGTGCCGGTCGGCGTCGTCCGCCCCGGGGCGGAGCAGCCAGTCGCCGGTGAGGACCTCCCGGTACGGGTTGAAGTCGCCGAAGAGGCCGTTCGGCACGGCGGCCCGCCACACGCCCTCGCCGACCGGCTCCCAGGACGAGACGACCTCGGACCCCTTGACGACCACCCTCTCGCCCGGGGCCGCGGTGTAGGTGATCCGCCGGCTGTCGCTCAGCCCGCCGCGCGGAGGGGCCACCCACTCGCGGTAGACACCCTCGTGCACGACGACGGTGTCCCCCGGCACGGCGAGGTCCGCGCCACGTCCGATGGTCGCCACGGGACGCTCGGGGGTGCCGTCGTCGGCGTCCGACCCCTCGGGCGAGACGTGGATCTCCATGGTGCTGCCCTCCTCAGGCCTCGGTGCGGCCGGTCGTCTCGGTGCCGGCCAGGAACGCCGCGATCGCCGAGTCGTCCTCGGCCGAGAGCCCGGCGCCCTTCGCCATCCGGTACAGGTTCTCCGCGGCGGCGGCCACCGGCGTCGGCAGCGCGTGGCCGCGCGCGATCTCGCCGACGATCCCCATGTCCTTCGCGATGACGTCCACCCGGGACCGGAGCTCCGGCTGCCTCCCGGCCAGCTGCTCGACCATGCGGGGACCGCGGTCCCGGAGCATGAAGGAGGCGGCGGCGCCCTGGCCGAGCACCTCCACGCACTGGTCCAGGTCCAGCCCGAGCGACCGCGCGAGCGCCAGCGCCTCGGCGGCCGCGGCGGTGTGGATGCCGCACAGGAGCTGGTTCACGGCCTTCATGTTCTGGCCGTCGCCCACGTCCCCGGTGACGACGACGTTCGTGGCCAGAGCGGTCAGCACGGGGTCGACCTTCGCCAGCGCGTCCTGGTTCCCGCCCACCATGATCAGGAGCTCACCGGCCCGCGCGCGCACCGCTCCGCCGGACACCGGCGCGTCGACCGTCGCGGCACCCTGCGCCGCCAGACGGCGTTCGGTGTCCCGGACCGGCTCGGCGCCCACCGTCGAGGTGATGATCACCACGGCCCCGGGCGCGAGGCGGTCCGCGGCGCCCCCGGTCCCGAACAGCACGGCCTCCAGCTGGGCGGCGTCCCGGACCGCGATGACGACCTGCGAGGCGCCCTCGACGGCGTCGGCGGCCGTGCCCGCGCCGGTCACCCCCTCCTGCTCCGCAGCCTGCCTGCGGCCGGCGGCGACGTCGAACCCGTGGACCTGGGCGGCCTCGGCCAGCCGGGCCGCCATCGGCAGCCCCATGGCGCCCAGTCCCAGTACCGCGACGTGACCGGTCATCGTGCCGCCTTCCTGTCCTCGATCACCGCGGTCTGCGCGGTGCCCAGCGCCGCGGCGAGCATGCGCCGCAGGTAGTCACGGTTCTCGGCGGAGACGCTCAGCCCGTCCCCGCCGTAGTGCTCGACGCAGAACGGGCCGTCGAAACCGACGTCGACGGCGGTCCGGATCGCCTTGCGGTAGTCGGCGCTCCCGTGCGCCATCGGCGCGGGGAGGCTGACGACGTTGCCCGCGGCGTCCTCGCTGCGGGAGTAGTTCTTCACGTGCCAGTAGTTCGCGTGCGGCATGCACCGCTCGACCGCGGCTTGGAAGTCCTCGACCGGGCGGTGCAGCCGGAAGAGGTTGCCCAGGTCGGGGTTGAGCCCGACGGCGTCCAGCGCGATGTCCTCGACCAGCCGGACGGCCGACTCGGAGCTGCCCAGCAGGGTGTCCTCGTACATCTCCAGGGACAGCTCCAGCCCGAGGTCCGCCGCGTGCCGACCCAGCTCCTGGAGCCGGGAGACGGCCGTCCGCCAGGTCTCGTCGTCGGTGGGGTCGACCGGTCCGGGGGCCGTCCAGAACCAGAACGCCTCCCGCTGCGCCGGGGTGAGCGGACGGTGCAGCCCCACGGACACGATGTCCGACCCGACGGCCTTGGCGGCGTCGAGCACCCGGTGGGAGTAGGCCAGGTTCTCCGGCCCGTCGACCGGGTCGATCACGCTGCGCCGGATGGCGGAGACGGCGACCGGTCTCAGTCCCACCCGGTCCAGGACGTCGCCGAGCTCGGTGAGGCGCGCCTCCGGCAGGTCGCCGATCCGGACCCAGCTGTCGGTCAGGTCCACCTCGGTGAACCCCTCGGCCGCGACCTCGGCGAGCTGGTCCAGCCAGACCTCGCCGGCGGCGTCCTGCGAGCCGGGGAACGGCAGCATGGCCGCCGCCACGGGCCAGCTCTGCGCGGAGTACCTGCGTGCCTGTGACGCGGAGTACGGGTGCGCCTGCGACATGAACGACCGACCTCTTCCCGGTTGGGGGATCGTCACCGCGCCGACGACGCCGTCGCCAGGCGCAGCATGGTCCAGGACACGGGCGGGACGTCGACCCGGACCGTGTCCTGGCGGCCACCGCCCGCCGCCGCGACGGAGGTGTTGGGCCGCGGGACGAGCGTACCGTCGTCGTCCGCGGTGGCCCGGGCGTAGGGGTCGGCGTCGGCCAGGGTGAGCGCCTCGACCACCTCCGCGCCGCCGAACGCACGCAGGTCGACCTGCACCGTGATCGTCTCGGTGAGGGACCGGTTGACCGCGAAGACCGCGAGGGAGCCGTCCTGCGGGTCGTGCGTGGCCACGGCGTCGACCAGCGGCGTCTGACCATGCCTGGCGGTCTCGTGGCCGGGCGTCACGATCTCCGCCCGCAGCACCTGCCCGACGGCGTACCGCGAGGTCAGCGCGAAGGGGTGGAACGTGGTCTGCCGCCACACCCGTCCACCGGCCTCGGTCATGATCGGCGCGATCACGTTGACCAGCTGGGCCAGGCTCGCCGAGTGCACCCGGTCGCTGTGCCGCAGCAGCGAGATCAGCAGGTTGCCCACCACGACGGCGTCCGCCACGTTGTAGTGGTCCTCCAGGAGCGCCGGCGCGACCGGCCAGTCGTCCCGGGGCCGCTGCGACGGGGTGGCGTCCTGGTACCAGACGTTCCACTCGTCGAAGGAGATGTTGAGTCGCTTGGACTGCCGCCGCGCCGCGCGGACGGCGTCGGCGGTGGCAACCACGTCCTCGATGAACCGGTCCATGCTGACCGCCGAGCCGAGGAAGCTCGCCAGGTCCCCGTCGCGCTCCCAGTAGTAGGCGTGCGCCGAGATCAGGTCGACGTGCTCGTACGTCTCGGTCAGGACCGTGGTCTCCCAGGCGCCGAACGTCGGCATGTCGGAGCTGGAGCTGCCGCAGACCACGAGCTCGAGGTCCGGGTCGACCATGCGCATCGCCCGGGCGGTCTCGGCGGCGAGCCGGCCGTACTCCTCCGCGGTCTTGTGGCCGATCTGCCAGGGGCCGTCCATCTCGTTGCCCAGGCACCAGATGCGCACCCCGTGGGGCTGGTCCGTGCCGTTGGCCCGCCGCAGGTCGGACCAGTACGTGCCGCGCTCGATGTTGCTGTACTCGAGCAGGTCCAGCGCCTCCTGCACGCCCCGGGTCCCGAGGTTCACCGCCATCATGGGCTCGACCCCCGCCTTGGCGGTCCAGCGCATGAACTCGTCGACGCCCACGGTGTTCGGCTCGGTGCTGTGCCAGGCCAGGTCGAGCCGGGCCGGACGCCGGTCGACCGGTCCGATGCCGTCCTCCCACCGGTACCCGGACACGAAGTTGCCGCCCGGGTAGCGCACGGTCGAGATGCCGAGCTCCCGGATGAGCTCGAGGACGTCACCGCGGAAGCCGTCCTCGTCCGCCGTCGGGTGGCCCGGTTCGTACAGGCCGCCGTAGACGCCCCGTCCGAGGTGCTCGACGAACCCACCGAACGTTCGCCGGTGCACCGGCGAGACGACGAACGCGGGATCGAGCGTGACGGTGGCGTCGGGCATGAGAGCTGCCTCCTGGTGGTGTGATGGCGTGCGGCGGACGTGGTGATCTACTTGAGCGCTCCGAGGGCGAGGCCACCCTGCCAGTACTTCTGGAGCCCGAGGAAGGCTGCGACCAGCGGCAGCACCGAGATGAAGGCACCGGTGGCAACCAGGTTCCACAAGGTCTCGCCACCGGCACCACCGCTGGACAGCGCCTGCCAGTTGGCGAGGCCGACGGTGATCGGCAGGTACTTGGGGCTGTGGACCATCGCGATCGCGAGGAAGTAGTTGTTCCACGTGGACACCACCGAGACGAGCAGCACCGTCACGATGGCCGGACGCAGCAGCGGGAGCGCCACCTGGACGAACAGGCGCAGCTCGCCGGCGCCGTCGACTCGCCCGGCGTCGAGCATCTCGTCGGGCACCGCGTCCTGCGCGTACACCCGGACGAGGTAGACGCCGAGCGGGCTGAGCAGGGACGGCAGGATGATCGCCCAGCGGGTGTTCACCAGCTCGATCTCGGAGAGCAGCACGAACGTCGGGATGACCAGCGCCGTCAACGGCACCATGACGCTGCCCAGCAGCAGGGCGAACGCGAAGTTGCGGCCGCGGAACCGGTACTTCGCGAACCCGTACCCCGCAAGCAGGGCCAGGATCGTGGCCCCCACACCGGCCGTCAGCGCGTACAGGAACGAGTTCCCGAGCCAGGTCCAGTAGATGCCGCCCTGGTAGGTGATCAGCTGGCGGACGTTGTCCACGAAGGAGAACTCGTCGGCGAACCACAGCGGGTTGCTGTTCCCCGCGAACAGCCCGGAATTGGACTTGGTGGCCGCCACGACGAGCCACCACAGCGGCGTCACGAAGTACAGCACCAGGGCCAGCAGGAAGAGGTGCGAGCCGGCCCGCGAGCCGTGCGGTCCGCGCGGCGCCGTGCCCTGCCGCGTGCGGCGCAGCCGGCCGGCCCGGTCCGTGGTCGGGGGGACGCCCGCCGCGCCCCCGGTCGTCTGGATGCTCATGCGTTCAGTCCGCTCCGCTTGCGGGTCAGGAACAGGAAGATGTACGAGAACGCGAAGACCACGACGCCCAGGGCGAAGGAGATCGTGGAGGCGTAGTTGAACTGCTGGTAGGAGAAGGCCAGGCCGTAGGCGTACATGTTCGGCGTGTAGTGCACGGGGATCGAGCCCGCGGCGACGTTGCGCAGGATCGTGGGCTCGGTGAAGAACTGCAGCGTGCCGATCAACGAGAAGACCACGACCATCACGAGTGCCGCGGAGATCATCGGCACCTTGATGCGGAAGGCGATCTGACGCCCGCTGGCGCCGTCGATGCGCGCCGCCTCATAGATCGTCGAGTCGATGCCCCGCAGCGCGGCGAAGATGATGATCATGTAGTAGCCCGACCACTGCCAGGTGACGATGTTCACCAGCGAGCCGAACACGCTGCCGGGTGCCAGGAAGTTCGGCGCGGTCGCCCCGAAGAGCTCGAACAGGTCGGTGGCCGGCCCGAACCGCGGGCTGTAGAGGAAGCCCCACATGAGGGCGCCGATCATCGCCGGCACCGCGTACGGGACGAAGATCATCAGCCGTGAGAAGCGGGCCAGCCTCGTCGACAGGGTGTCGAGCACCAGGGCCGCCGCGAGCGCGACGCCGAGCTGGATCGGCACCATCACCAGGACGTACAGGCCCACGCGACCCAGCCCGCCCAGGAACAGCGGGTCGGTGAACGCACGCCGGTAGTTGACGATCCCGGCAAAGGACTCTCCGCCGGCCAGGGTGTTCGTGTACAGGCTCATCCAGAACGCGTACCCGAGCGGCGCCACCAGCAGCACCAGGAAGATCACGGCGAACGGCGTGAGGAAGATCCAGCCCCAGCGTCGCCGGTTGCGCTCGATCCGCCCCGCACGGCCACGGCGCCGCGCGGGCGCGGTGCGGACCGCACCGGCGGTCGTCGACGTCGTCGTCATGACGACCTTCACCTCCAGGGAAGGGGTGCCCGGGCCGACCGGGTGGGCCCGGCCCGGGCACCGGGTCACTCGACCACCGTGAAGCCCTGCTCCTCGGCGTAGGTGGTGACGGTGCTCTGCATGGTCTCCAGAGCACCGGCGGCGTCGGTGCTGCCCTCGACCAGCGCGGTGAGGGCCTCGGTGCCCTGGTCGTAGACGTAGGTCAGGAACGGGGGCGTGGTGAAGCCCTCGTACCCCGCCGCGGCGTCCAGGAACACGTCCTTGTTGATCTGCTGCCCGTCGAAGAACGGGTACTCCAGGTTGGCGAAGTAGTCCGACTCCAGGATCGGGAGCCACAGCGGGAACAGCGCCGCGTCCTCGATCCCGATCTTCCAGGCCTCCTCGGTACCGAAGATCTCGATGGCCACCTGGGCTGCGAGCTCCGGGTCGCTCGCCTGCTCGGACACCGCGAAGGTCGACCCGCCGATGTTCACCTGACGGGGCTCCTCACCCTCCCACTGCGGCAGCGGGTAGGCGCGCCAGACGGCGTCCGCGTCGGCGTCCGACAGGCCCGCGAGGTAACCGGGGCCCCAGGCCGCGGCGACGTACGTCGCGTACGTGCCGTCGACCAGGCTCGCGTTGTAGTCGGCGGTGAAGGCCTCGTCGGTGGCGACGAGGCCTCGGTCCACCAGGTCCTCCCAGTAGGACAGCACCTCGGTCGCCTCGGGTGTCGCCATGCTGATCCCGACCTCGGTGCTCGCGGAGTCGTAGGTGAACGGCTGCCAGCCCCGCTGTGCCGCCATCGCCTGGGTGAACGCCCACCAGTTCGGCGGGAAGTCCGCGATCTTGCCGTCGAAGCCGGCGTCCTGGAGCTGCTGTGCCGCGTCCGCGAACTCCTCCCACGTCGTGGGAACGGCGACCCCGTACTCGTCGAAGATGTCCTGACGGACCAGCAGACCCATCGGGCCGCCGTCGACCGGGATCGCGTAGACCGCGTCCCCCTCGGTCACGTCGGACCACGAGCCGGGCGTGTACTGGTCCTCGAGCTCCGCGGCACCGAACGGGGCGATGTCCACCAGGGCGTCGCGGATCGTGTACTGCCCGAGGAACTCCGCCTCGATCATCATCACGTCGGGCGCACCGGAACCGGCCTCGAGCGCCGTGGAGAACGCCTGGTAGGCGTCACCGCCCTGACCGGCGTTCGTCCAGCACACCTGGACGTCGTCGTGGTTCTCGTTGAACAGGTCGACGACCTTCTCCATCGCCGGGTACCACGCCCACACGGTGACCACGGGGGCGTCGTCGACCTTGATCGTGTTGGTGCACGAGGCGGACGAGGCACCGTCCCCTCCGTCGCCGCCCCCACCGCCGCAGGCGGCGAGGAAGACCGTCGCACCCAGGACTGTTGCAATGCCGGCTGAACGCCGACCGGGCACTCGCTTGACCTGCATCGAATCCTCCTCGATCCGTGGCTGCTGTGCTGTCCAAGTTCTACAACGATGGAGAACAGTCTCCAACGATGTAGAACGAGGGTCAAGGGCTGGCGCTTCTCGTGTCCGGATCGTGATGGAACGCCGACGACGCGCGCCGGAGCCGTCCGGTCGCGTCAGGCCCGGTGCGCGCTCAGCGCGCGGACAGCGCTGACGAGACCTCGTCGCGCGGCCGGTCGACGGGGGCCGAGCGGTCGTCACCACCCGTGGACCCACCTTCCACGATGTGGAAGTCCGGAGCGATACGGCACGGAGCGCCCGCGATGCCCCGCTTGCGCTGATCGATGAGCCGGACCGCCTCCTGCGGGATCTCGGCGTGGCCCGGGTCCACCGTGGTGAGCGTCGGGTTGGAGTACCGGCCCTCCTCGATCGCGTCGAAGCCGATCACCGCGACGTCGTCGGGCACCCGGTACCCACGCACCTGCAGCTCGTGCATCGCACCGAGGGCGAGGGAGTCGTTGAACGCGAAGACCGCGTCGAAGTCCAGGCGGTCGTCAATGAGACGCGCCATGGTGCGCGCGCCGGTCGCGTGGTCCCAGGTCCTGCTCGTGTCCACCTCGAGGTCCGGGTCCCGGGGCAGGCCGGCCGCCTCGAGCGCGGCACGGTAGCCCACCAGCCGCAGCGGCGCGGACCCCACCTCGACGGAAGGGTTCGGTCCGAGGGCGAGTATCCGCCGTCGGCCGAGCGCGAGGAGGTGCTCCGTCGCCGCCTGGGCCGCCGCGGTGTTCTGCATCGTCACGTGGTCGATGCCGTCGTGGAAGATCCGCTCACCGAGCAGGACGAGCGGGTAGGGCGTGTCGAGCAGACCCTCGTCGCCCGGGCCCAGCGCGAGCGGGCTGTAGATCAGCCCGTCGGTGAGCAGCCGGCGCTGCCCGTTGAGCACCTCGAGCTCGAGCTCGCGCCGCCCACCGTGCTGCTCGATGATGACCGTGAGCCCACGGGTCTCCGCGGCCACGATGACGGAGCCGGCGAGCTCGGCGAAGTACGGCACGCGCAGCTCCGGCACCGCCAGGCCGATGATTCCGCTGCGTCCCGTGCGCAGGCTCCGCGCCGCGGTGTTGACCTGGTACCCGAGCTCGGCGATCGCTGCCAGGACCCGCTCACGGGTCCCGGGTCGGATGTACGGGTAGCCGTTGATGACGTTGGAGACGGTCTTGGTGGAGACACCGGCACGTTGGGCCACGTCGTGCATCGTGACCGCCAACGGTCCCACCTCGCTCTCCCCACGAGGCGACGACCGAGCCGCCGCCTCGTCGACCCTACATCGTTGTAGACGCCGTAGGCGACACCCGGTCGACGACGTCCGCCCCCCGGCGGCGCCCGGTGGGCGACTACTTCTTGTTGCGGCGCTGGTGACGCGTCTTGCGCAGCAGCTTGCGGTGCTTCTTCTTCGCCAT
>CAYQFJ010000009.1:0-9058 GCA_964416715.1 uncultured Actinotalea sp.
CGGCACCGACCCGGACGACCCGGTGGACGTCGATGCGCTGGCCGCCGGCCTCGAGCTGGCCGGTGGGGACATCCGCAACATCGTGCTGGCCGCCGCGTACGACGCCGTCGCGCAGCGCCGGCCGGTCGGGATGCGGGACCTGCGCTCGGCATCCGTACGTGAGCTGGCCAAGCTGGGTCGCCGCACGTCGGACGCCACTTTCACCCGTTCTTGAGTAGTGGTTGCTGACGCCGACCGCGCCGATCCACGCCAGGCTGGCTCCGAACGCACCGTCCCGGTCCGGCGACACTCCTGGAGGAATGCGTGAACGACCACGACGCCCGCGTACCGGTCCCGGCGGCAGCTGCGCAGCAGCCGGCCCGGGCCACCGTGCAGACCGGGCCGACGGTGCGCACCCCCTCCGCCCCGGTCCCGGTGGCCGGGTTGACGGTCGGTCACGCGGACGACCCGGCCGAGCACCTCGCCGACCGGATGGCCGACCGGGCCCTGGAGCGCCTGCGCACCACCGGGAGCGAGGCGTCCGGCTCCGAGCGGCACGCCCACACCCCCGGGTGCGGGCACCTGCGGCGGTCGGTGGCGCCGTCGCCCCCGGTGCCCCCCGTGGTCGGGCGCGAGGGCGGCACCCTGGACATCGCGACCTCCGGCGATGTCGAGGCGGCCCGGTCCGGCGGGGCGCCGCTGCCCGCCGCGGTGCGACGGCGCATGGAGACCGGCTTCGGCACCGGGCTGGGTCACGTGCGCGTGCACGACGGTCCCGACGCCGCCCGGCTCAGCGCGTCGATCGGCGCCGAGGCGTTCACCACCGGTCGGGACATCTTCTTCGGGGCGGGGCGGTTCGCCCCGGACACCCCCGAGGGGGAGCAGGTGCTCGCCCACGAGATCGCGCACGTCATCGCCGAGCCGACCGGGGTGCACCGGTGGCCGAGCTGGCCGTTCGGCAAGAAGAAGACCCCGCAGGAGAAGGCCGAGGCCCAGCGCAAGAAGGACGAGGAGGCCGCCGAGGCCGCCCGGATCAAGCAGGAGAAGGCCGAGCGCGCCGCGCACGCGAAGGCGGGCAAGAGCAAGGTCGACCAGCGGCGCAGGACGGACAAGGAGCGTCGGCGCAAGGGCCAGGAGGGTCGCGCGGAGATCGCCGCGGCGCAGCAGGGGCCCGGCGGCGCGGCGGTCGCGACCGCGAACTACGCGAAGTTCGACGAGGCGCTCCTACGTGAGCGCGAGCTGTTCGAGCAGTACGTCGCCGCGGGCACGCTCGACTCCGACCAGGCGCGGGCGGAGCTCGCGTACCACACGGTCTGGTACGAGGAGTTCCCCGAGCTGGCGGCGGTGCGCCCGCCACGGGAGACGCAGGCGGAGAAGCTGACCCGGCAGGTGCGCCAGGTGCGTACCGGCGCCGGGGCTGCGGAGACCGCCGAGGCCGCCGACGCCGAGAAGCTCACGGTCAGGATGCTGCCCTCCGAGGTCGAGTCGGCCTACGAGAGGATGGTCCGTTACCGGGACGAGCTGCTCGAGGTCGAGCCGGGTACCTCGGTGGTCATCGCCGAGGAGAAGGCCTGGGCGACCATCCGCTCCACGCTGGCCCCGAAGGCGCTGGCCGGGTTCCCGGAGCGGTACGGCCCGCTCGACCTGGCGGCCTGGCAGCAGGCCGAGGAGAGGGTCGCCGCGCGCGAGGCGCAGAAGTCACGCGACGCCAAGGCGGCGCAGACGGCGCTGGCGCTGCTGCCCGAGGACCAGCGCACCGGTCCGCAACCGAAGGCCGAGGAGGGCTCGACGGCGCTGGAGTCCGCCCAGGGCTTCGTCGCCCAGGGCGGTGAGATCGCCACCAAGATCGGCGAGGTGCACGACGACGGCATCGGCGCGCTGGCACCTCAGATGCCGTCCCCGTCGCACGAGGACATCCCGCTGGTGTCGGAGGTCAGCGGCCTGGTCTCGGCGAGCAAGGCGGTCGGCAAGAAGCCGGGGAAGGAACCCGAGCCCGACCCGCCCGGCGCCGCCGAGGGCATCGGGCACGTCACGAGCATCCTCGACGGGCTGATGAGTGCCGCCGTCGAGGCGAAGAACCTCGCCAGGTCCGCGAGCCAGGCGTGGAACGCGAAGGACCCGTACGCCGGGCTGGAGGCCTCGAAGTCGGGTGCCAACGCCGTCGACGGGCTCGTGGGGGCCGCCAAGGGGGCCGCGAACACGGCGAAGCTCATCGACAGCACGGTGTCCTCCGGGGTCGAGTCGGTGATCCCGGGACTGGACCTGGTGGCGTCGGTGACGTCGATGGTGCGCGGGGTGGCGGAGGTCGCGGCGGCCGGGATGCGCCAGCGCGAGACGGACGCCGAGCTGTTCGAGGCCCGCGCCGCCACCGGCCGCAGCGGGCAGATCGCGGTGGCCGTCTACCCGTTGATGAAGATGTCCGCGGTCTACGCGACGAACGTGCAGAAGGCCGGCTGGGCCCTGGGCGTCTCGGTGATGAACTTCGGTACCGCCGTCGCCCAGCTCGCCAGCGCCGGCGGGCTGGGGATCCCCGCCGCGATCAAGGCGGCGACCACACTGGTCGACAAGCTGCACGACCTCGGCCGGTACATCCAGAAGCACGTGCTCGCGGTGATCGCCAAGCGGGTGGAGAACGAGTCGTCGGTGCAGCACCTCGAGGGGGCCGCGGAGGAGGAGCTGAGCCGGCACCCGAAGATGGCGGTGGACGGCATCGTGGTGGAGGCCGCCAAGGGCGACCCCATCGCGCTGGCGTTCCTGGCGAACTACCGGATCGACGGCAAGCCGATCACCGAGGACTTCGTCAAGCAGATCAAGCCGAAGAAGGTCGAGCCGTTCGACCCCAGCAAGCAGAAGTCCGACCCGAGCGCGCTGAGTGCCGAGTTCGAGAACGACAGCGAGGACCCGCTGCTGCTGAAGATCCGCGCGGCAGTGCTCGCCGGGATGAACACCGATGCCGACCCGCAGACCGCGTTCGACGACATGCGCGAGGAGCTGAGGTCTCGGACCAGCACGCTGCGTGGGCTCAAGGACGGCTGGTCGCAGACCGGGGAGCTCGCCACGGAGCGGAACACCCTGGCGCAGGAGGGGCGGCTGGGGGCGAACACCAAGACCGGCCGCGGCATCGGCTGGCGCCTGAAGCAGATGCTGTCCTCGAAGCGGCGCGCGAAGCTGAGGCACAAGACCGAGGCCTTCGCCGCCCAGGACCAGCTGCCCGACGGCGTCGCGGTGGCGGTCGGTGACGCCGAGCTGCGCGACGACGCGATGCCGGCGGAGATCGAGGAGTTCGCCCGGGGCCTGACGATCGAGGCGATCGAGGCCGAGTTCCGGCGCACGCCGCGGCGCAACTCCCCCGAGTGGCTGGAGTTCTTGCGCAACGAGCTGGTCAAGAAGATCACCGAGCGGGCGCAGGAGGCCGCGGGGGTGGCCGCGTGACGTTCGTCGAGCAGGTCGCCCACGGGCTGGTGGCCGCGGGGCGCGGCGTCGAGGTGGACGTCGAGCGCGGCACGATCGACGTGACCTCCTCCGCGGTGGGCCGGGTGCTCGCCGTCGTGCGCACCCGTGCGCGCGGGGTGACGTTCTACGCGGTGCACGGCGAACCGGTGCCCGGCGACCGGCGCACCGCCGTGTCCGAGCTGGCGGTGCGCGCCACCGCGGACCTCATGGACGCGGCCCTCGAGCTGGACCTGGCCACCGGGGCGGTGGCCGCTCGGTTCCCGGTGGTGCTGGGCGAGGTCGAGCCGCCGCCGGACGCCCTGGCCGGGCTGCTCGACGCCGCGCTGACCGTCGTGGAGGAGACCGCCGTGCGGTACGCCGGAGCGATCGACGACGTCCTCGCCGACCGTACCGACCCGCGGTCGGCCGCGGTGGCGGTACGGACGGCGCCGGTCACCGAGCTGCTGTCCGAGGTCGCCGAGCAGGAGCCGCCCTCGTAGACCGGACAGCTCACCCGAGCAGTGCGCGATCGCACCACGTCGACCGAGTAGCCCCCGGCCGGAACTGACGTCCGCCGGGCCGGAGGTCAGGAGCGCCGGACGGCGAACACGTGGGAACGCCGCGGCCACCAACCGGCGGTGCGACGACCCAGGAGCAGGTGCCCCTCGCGCTCGGCCCACAGCGGGATCTCCATCGGGGCGAACCGGTCGCGGCTCCAGATCTCCAGCACCGTGCCGGGGTCGAGGTCGGCCATCCGCTCGGCGGCGCGGATCAGCCCGACGGCGCAGGGGGCGCGGCGGTTGTCCAGCACGACCACGGCCGACGCCTCCGCGCGGACCGGCTCAGCGCGACGTGCGGGCACGGTCGCCGTCGCTGTCGCTGTCTGCGCGGACGTGGTCGTCGTCCAGGTCGTCGACGTTGCACACGCCCTGCACCGGTGAGCACTGGCGGAACAGTGGGCAGGTGATGAAGACGACGACGAGGGCGACGATGCTCAGCACCTTGGCCGGGAGCAGCACCCCGGGGAAGGACAGCCACCACTCACGCGGCAGGGCGCGGTACGCACCGGCCATGATCAGCCCGGTGACGATGATCGTCGGCAGCGCGAACCGCACGACCCAGCGGAACCGGTCGAGCTGGTGGGCGCCGGTGAGCACGGCGCCCACGTGCGGGTGCTTGCGGCCGACCGGCATCGCGACGGTGATGTTCCACAGCGCCCCGCCGAGCCACAGGCTGAACGCGAACAGGTGCGCGACGCGGACCAGCCCGTCCACGCTCGCGCCCGCGTCGGCGATCCCCCAGCCGACGAAGGCGAGCGCCACGAGGACTGCGGTGACCGCGGCGAGCGACCGGCCACCGTCGAGGGTCAGCAGCAGTGCGACGAGCAGCGACGCGGCGGTCAGCGCGTAGGCCAGCACCGGTCGGTTCCCGATCAGGTAGCCGGAGAGCAGGGGACCGGCGAACCCGAGGGCGACCAGGCCGGCGACGACCTGCTGCACGCCGTGGGCCCGGGCCAGGTAGTCCGTGTTGAGCGCGCGCACCGTCTGCGGATCGACGTCCGGCTCCTGGTCACGCAGGTACACCACCCGCCACACGAGGAAGCCTCCGGCGAGCGCGAGGCTCCACAGGGACAGCCACCGGGCGGCCAGCGGCAGGCCGGTGACCCCGAGCCCGAGCCCGGTGAACACCGCACCGGCCATGGACGCCAGCGTGATCAGCGTGAAGGCGACCTTGGGCAGGAATGGCGTCTCCTTCTTGACCACCACCTGCAGCGTGGCCACCCGCGCCTGCCGCGCGGGTGAGAGAGGCCCGGGCGCGCGGGCGGGTGACTCGTGGATCGTCGCCATGACACCACCCTCGTTTTTCCAATAACTTACGGAAAAACTAGCACCCCGGATCGGTGGTGGGAAGGCCCGCCTCGGCCGTGCCCTCGGGTACGTGGGTCGCCGGCAGCACCTCGTCCAGCGGGATGTCGGTGTCGGTCAAGCGGGTGACATCGACGGTCCGGCCGGAGAGGGCGAGCGCCTCGATCTGCTCGGTGACGTCCCACACGTTGATGTTCATCCCGGCGACGACGCGCCCCTCGCGCAGCCAGAACGCGATCACCTCGCGGCCGGCGACGTCCCCGCGGAACACGACCTCGTCGTCGGGCCGGGCGTCGCCGACGTACTCCGCGCCCAGGTCGTACTGGTCGGTGAAGAAGAACGGCAGCCGCTCGTCGGTGTTGTCGTGCCCCAGGATCGAGTGCGCGGCGAGCTCCCCGTGCCGGACGGCGTTGGCCCAGTGCTCGACCCGCAACCGGCGTCCGAGCCGCGGGTGCAGCGCGTTGGCCACGTCGCCACCGGCCCAGATGTTCGGGTCGGCGGTGCGCAGGTGCTCGTCCACGACGACGCCGTTGTCCACGTCCAGGTCGGCACGGGTCGCGAGCTCGACGTTCGGCAGGATCCCGATGCCGACGATCACCAGGTCCGCCTCGACGGTGCTGCCGTCGGCCAGGCGCACCCCCGCCACCTGGACCGCCCGGTCGCCCTCGCCCGCGAGGAGCTCGGTGACCTGGACGTCGGTGCGCAGGTCCACGCCGTGCTCGCGGTGCAGGCCGGCGAAGATCTCGGCCACCTGCTCGCCGAGCACCCGCGACAGCGGCAGCGTCCCACGGTCGAGGACCGTGACCTCGAGCCCTGCGTTGCGCGCGGCGGCAGCGGTCTCCATCCCGATCCACCCGCCGCCGATGACGGCCACCCGGGTCGCCCGGCCGAAGGCCTCGCGCAGCGCGTCGGAGTCCTCGACGCTGCGCAGGTAGTGCACCCCGCTCAGGTTCGCCCCCGGTACCCCGAGCCGGCGCGGCGTCGACCCGGTGGCGATCAGCAGGTGGGTCCAGGCGATCCGGTCGCCGTCGGCGAGGACCACCTCGCGCGCCTCCCGGTCGATCGCGGTGACCCTCGTGCCCAGCCGGAGCTCGACGTCGTGCTCGCGGTACCAGTCCTCCGGGTGGACCTGCGCCTCGGAGAACTCGGACTGGCCCATCAGGTAGCCCTTGGACAGCGGCGGGCGTTCGTACGGCAGGTGCTGCTCGTCGCCGATCAGCACGATGCGACCGTCGAAACCCTCCTCGCGCAGCGTGGTGGCGGCGGTCGCGGCGGTCAGGCTCGCGCCGACGACGACGACGGTGTCCGTGGGCAACATCGGTACTCCTCAGATTGGTGTCTCGGTCGGGCTAGTGGTCGTTGCGTGGGCCGGTGGGCCGGGCGACGGCGAGGAACTCCGCGCGGGACCGGGCGTCGTCGCGCAGGCACCCGATCAGGGCGGAGGTGACGGTGCTCGCCTCGGGAGCCCGGACCCCGCGCAGGCTCATGCACTGATGATCCGCCTCGATGACGACGCCCACACCTCGGGGGGTCAGCGCGTCCTGCAGCCAGCGGGCGACCTGCTGGGTCAACCGCTCCTGGACCTGCGGGCGGCGGGCGAACAGCTCGACGACACGGGCGAGCTTGGACAGTCCGAGGATGCGGTCCCCGGGCAGGTAGCCCACGTGGGCCACGCCGGTGAACGGCAGCAGGTGGTGCTCGCAGATCGACTGGACCGGCAGGTCGCGGGCCACCACGAGCTCGTCGTAGCCCTCGTCGTTGGGGAACGTGGTCAGGTCGAACGCGCGGGGGGTGAGCATCTCCGACCAGGCGCGGGCCATCCGCCCGGGGCTCGCCGCCATCGACTCCGACTCCAGTGAGATGCCCAGTGCCGTCAGGAAGGCGCCGGCCGCTTCCTCGGCTGCGGCCAGGTCAACGCCGCCCTGGTCGGGGACCACGCGCAGCGGCCTCGGCTCCGGGTCGGTCGGCCGGTCCGCCGGGGAGGATCCGGTGGCCGACAGCTGCGCTGGAGCGTGGACGAGGACGTCGGTCATCGGCTGGACCCTTCTAACGGAGACACACTTGCACGTTAGACTGGACCGGGCGTACGGTCAAATGGTCAGAGCGCAAACGGTCAGGGGGCGGGTGCGGCGGGTACGGCGGGTACTGTTCGACGGCGGAAGGCGCATCGGCCCGCAGGACTTGCAGGACTCGTGGGAGGTGGGGCGTGCACGACGACGATCTGCACCACCGGGCGACCGGCGTCGGGCTGCTGGCCGACCCGGTGCGGCACGACCTCTACCGCTACGTGGCCGGCCAGCCGTCCCCGGTGAGCCGCGAGCAAGCCGCCCGGGAGCTGGGCATCGCCCACCACACGGCGAAGTTCCACCTCGACCGCCTCGAGTCCGCCGGCCTGCTCGAGTCCGAGTTCCGCCGGCCGCCCGGGCGCTCCGGCCCGGGCGCGGGCCGCCCGACGAAGCTCTACCGCCGTACGTCCGGTGAGATCGCCGTGTCGTTGCCCGCGCGTCGGTACGACCTCGCCGGAGAGCTCATGGCGCGCGCGATCGACGACTCGAGCGCGACGGGTGTTCCGGTGCGCGAGGCGCTGCACCGAGCGGCGGCCCGCCACGGCGCCGCGCTGGGTCGCGACGCGCTCGCGGAGCCCGCCGTGGAACAGGGCGCGGGAGAGGAGGGCGGGCTCGATGCAGCTGCTTCGGCCCAGCCCGAGGCCCTGCACGCCGCATGCGGGGTGCTGGCGCGGCTCGGCTACGAACCGGTCGTGCAGGACGGTGAGATCACGCTGGCGAACTGCCCGTTCCACGCGCTCGTCGCCGAGCACACCGACCTGGTCTGCGGTCTGAACCTCGCTCTGCTCGACGCCGTGACCGCCGAGGTGGGGCCGGGCCGTCTGAGTGCCCGGCTCGACCCGGCCGAGGGGCGGTGCTGCGTGGTGATCGCCGTCAGCGATCCGGGTCGACCCGTTGACCGGCCTGGTCCGAACGGCCCAGCCGGCCCGACGGGCTGACCGGCTGGTCCGCCGCACCCTCGTCCGGGCCGGAGTCGAGCCGTGGCCCACCGAGTGCCTGGTCCTCCCAGCTCGACGCCCACCACCCGGTCCGCGGGTCGCCGTCGAGTACGACCGCACCGGTGTTGGACACCGGGTGACGCTCGGCGTGCGCGGTGGTGACGTTGCCGACCCGTGCCGCGCACCAGGAGCGGATCAGCGCCGCGTGGCTGACCAGCACCACCGTCCCGACCCCGGAGTCGGCGACCTCCGCGACCACCTCGTCGACCCGGCCGTAGAACTCGTGGCCGTCCTCGCCGCCCGGTATCCGTGCATCGAGGTCCCCGTCGCTCCACGCGAAGACCGTGCGCAGGTAGCGCTCCACCGACACGCGGTCGTTGCGCATCTCCAGGTCCCCGGCGACGACCTCGCGGATCCCGCCGCGGACCGCGACCTCCAGCCCGAGCGCGGTCGCCAGCGGTTCTGCGGTCTGCTGCGTGCGCACCAGCGTCGAGGCGTAGATCGCCTCGATGGGGGACGGCGTCGTCGTGCCCGTGGTGTCGGCGCGGAGCGCGCGTGGCAGTGCTGCGGCCTGCTGTCGGCCGAGGTCGGACAGGTCCGCGCCCGGGGCCGCGGTGTCGAGGTACCGCCCGATGTTCGCAGTCGTCTGCCCGTGCCGAACCAGGATCAGTCGCATCCGACCATCCTCGCCGACAACTGCCCGGGCGTCCTCGTGCGGGAGTTGACAAGCAGCGCCCGGAGGAGAACTCTAAAAGAGTCGAAAGTATTCGTTACAACT
>CAYQFJ010000009.1:9068-33612 GCA_964416715.1 uncultured Actinotalea sp.
AGAATTGTAAAAGAGTTCAAACTATCTTTTACGAACTGGAGGAACCATGACTGACAACGACGTCGTGACGCGCGGTACGACCGGCGAGGCCGCCCTTCGCGACCGAGTCGCCGCCGACCCGGCCTACGGGGCATTCCTGCTGCTCCGCCTCGGCTTCGTCGTCCTGCCGCTGCTGATGGGTCTGGACAAGTTCTTCAACGTGATGGTCGACTGGCCGGACTACCTCGCTCCCTGGATCGTCGACGTCATTCCGGTGAGTGCCGAGACGGCGATGCTCGTGGTCGGGGTGGTCGAGATCCTGGCCGCCGTGATGATCGCGATCAGGCCGCGCTACGCCGCCTACGTCGTCGCCGCGTGGTTGGTCGGGATCATCCTCAACCTGCTCACCTACTCGGGCTTCTACGACGTGGCTCTGCGCGACGTCGGCCTGCTGGTCGCCGCGCTCACCCTGGCCCTGCTCGCCCGGAAGTACGACGCGCCGTTGGGCCAGGCCGCTGCACCCGCAACCGTCCGCGGCACCGACTGAGAGACGAGGTCATGACCCACCAGCAACGCCTGTCCATCCAGGAGGTCGATCCGGCCGCCTACCAACCGATGTTCGCCATGGAGAAGTACATCCACGGCGGCACGCTCGGGGAGCCGCTGCTCGCCCTGGTGAAGATCCGGGCATCCCAGCTCAACGGCTGCGCCTACTGCCTCGACATGCATCACCGGGAGGCACGGGCGGAGCAGGTGCCGCAGCGCAAGCTCGACGTGCTCGGCGCGTGGCGTGAGGCACCGGCGCTGTTCACCGAGCGGGAGCGCGCCGCGGTCGCACTGACCGAGCAGGTCACCGAGATCGGTCAGGGCGGGGTGTCCGACGACGTGTGGGCCGACGTCACCGCGACCTGCACGGACAAGGAGGCCGCTGAGCTGCTGATGGCGATCGCGGCGATCAACGTGTGGAACCGGCTCGCCGTGGCGACCCACCAGGCGCTGCCCGCCGAGGGGTCCACGGCCGGCTGATCCTCGACCCGCCGTCGGCGTGGCACTTGGCCCTGACGTGCTTACCCGGTAACGTTCGCTTCAACGCTTACTGGGTAAGCACGTACCGGAGGTCCAGATGTCTGTCCGTCAGGGAATGCTCGCACTGCTCGCCGAGCAGCCGATGCACGGCTACCAGCTCAAGCAGCAGTTCGAGCAGCGCACCGGCGGCACGTGGCCGCTGAACATCGGGCAGGTGTACACCACGGTCCAGCGGCTGGTCCGGGACGGGCTGGTCGAGCCGGTGGACGACGCGGACGCCGACGTCGAGCGCTTCCGGCTCACCGACGCCGGCCGGGTGGAGGCCGTCTCCTGGTGGTCGACGCCGGTCACCCGCGGTGCGCCGGCCCGGGACGAGCTGGTCATCAAGCTCGCGCTCGCGGTGACCGCTCCTGGGGTGGACGTGGCCGGGGTCGTCCAGGCGCAGCGCACCGAGACCATGCGCGCGCTGCGCGACTACACCCGGCTCAAGGCCGACCACGCCGACGGCGTCGCCCCGGCCGGTCGTTCGGAGCTCGCCTGGTCGCTGGTGCTGGACAACCTGATCTTCGACGCCGAGGCCGAGGTCCGCTGGCTCGACCACGTCGAGGCCCGGGTGCGCAGAGCCGCCACCGAGGTGCCGGAACCGACGACGCAGCATGAGACGGACGTCGAGTCCCCGGCGCCGACCGGAGCGCGACGGTGAGCGCCGACGTCGGTCACAACGGCCACCCGGGTGAGGACGGGGTGCGGGCGCCCACCTCCACCCCCGGCCCCGTGCTGCTCACCCTCGCCGGGATCAGCCGAGTCCACGGCGAGAGTCAGACCCGGGTGCACGCGCTGCGCGACGTCGACCTCGAGGTGCGCCTCGGCGAGCTGGTCGCGGTCATGGGCGCCTCGGGCTCCGGCAAGTCCACCCTGCTGAACATCGCCGGCGGGCTGGACACCCCGACGTCGGGCACGGTCACCCTGGCCGGGAGCGAGCTGTCCGCGATGGACCTGCGGGGCAGGGCGCGGCTGCGGCGGCGCAGCGTCGGCTACGTGTTCCAGGACTTCAACCTCATCCCGGCGCTGACCGCGGCGGAGAACGTGTCGCTGCCGCGCGAGCTCGACGGTGTCGGCGCCCGCAAGGCCCGACGCGAGGCGCTCGCCGCGCTGACCGAGGTCGGCGTGGCGGAGCTGGCGGACCGGTTCCCGGACGAGATGTCCGGCGGCCAGCAGCAGCGGGTCGCGATCGCGCGGGCGCTGATCGGCCCGCGGCGGCTGGTACTCGCCGACGAGCCCACCGGGGCCCTGGACTCGGTCACCGGGGAGGACGTGATGCGGGTGCTGCGCGCCCGGGTCGACGCCGGGGCCGCCGGGCTGCTGGTCACCCACGAGCCTCGGTTCGCCGCGTGGGCGGACCGGACGATCTTCCTGCGGGACGGCGTCGTGGTGGACAGCACCGGAACCGCAGCCGGGCCGGAGTCGCTGCTCGCCGGGGCTCCGTCCTCGCCCGAAGGTCTCTGATGCGGCGTTGGTGGGCCGCGGTGCGGGCGGCCGGACGGATCGCCTGGCGGGACGCGGTGCGGGCCAAGGGGCGGACGACGCTCGTGGCGGTGATGATCGGGCTGCCGATCCTGATCGGGACGGGCGGCGCGGTGCTGCTGCAGTCGATGGTCGCGACCGACGCGCGGGAGCTGAGCTGGCAGCTCGGGGACGACGCGCAGGCGCGGATCGACGGGTACACCGGTGCCGGTGTGGAGCAGAGCCCGGGCGGCGACGGGATCTCGGTGTCGGACGTCGGTCTCGCTGCCGAACCACCCGGGGTCGCCGAGTACGAGGTGGCGCTCGCCGACGTCCTGCCCGAGGGCGACGTGCTGATCCGGACGATCACCGGCGGCGGTCAGCTCAGCACGGCCGATCGTGCGCCGAGGCAGACGCTACGGATCGTCGAGCGCCCCGCCGACGCCACCGTCTTGGACTCGCTCGCCCCGCTCGTGGATGGCACGCGGCCAGCGGAGGCCGGCGAGGTGGCCCTCGTCGAACGCTGGGCGGAGCGGTTGGACGTCGGGATCGGCGACGCGGTGACGGTCACCCCGGACGGCGGGGAGCCGGTCGAGGCGGTGGTCACCGGGATCGTGGCCGACGGGCCCCCGCAGTACAGCGTCGGCGCGCTCGCCGCACCTGGCGGCGTCTTCGAGCCACCGGCGTCCTTGGCCGACGAGTACACGACCGGTTACGGCTACCGCTGGTACGTCACCGGTCCGGAGCCGGTGACCTGGGAGCACGTCCAGGCGATCAACGCGCTCGGGTCGACCGTGCTGAGCCGGGCGGTGGTGCTCGACCCGCCGCCGAACCCGCTCGGCGGCGGGCCGCCTCCGATGGACGCGGGGACGATCAGCATCGCCGCGGTCGTCGCGGCGATCGCCCTGCTCGAGGCGATCCTGCTGATCGGGCCGGCCTTCGCCGTCGGCGCGCGGCGCAACGAGCGCCAGCTCGGCCTGATCGGCGCCAACGGCGGCGAGCGTCGGACCCTGCGCCACGTGGTGCTCTTCGGTGGTGTGGTCACCGGCATCGGGGCATCGATGATCGCGCTGGTCGCCGGGGTGGGGATCGCGGTCGTCGTGCGCTGGGTCGTCGGGATGCGCAACGAGTTCGTGTTCCCCGACCTGCGCATCCCTCCGGTGATCGCGGCGTTCGTAGTGCTCGGGACGCTCATCGCGACGGCTGCCGCCTGGGTGCCGGCGCGGCGGGCCTCCCGGATCGACGTCGTCGCGGCGCTCAGCGGACGCCGACGGGAGGCGGCGGTGAAGCACCGGGTGACGGTCTTTGGTGTCGTGCTGTTCGCCGCGGGGGCGGTGGCCGCGTTCGTCGGAGCGACTAGCGCGCAGCTCATGCTGCTGGTCGGCGGGGTGCTGGCACTGGAGGTCGGCCTCATCGCGGCGTCGGGCGGGCTGATCACCTTGGCGGGGCTGGTGGCTCCACGTCTCGGGGTGGCCGGCCGGATCGCGGTGCGCGACGCCGTCCGGCAGCGCTCCCGGACCGCCCCGGCGGTGGCCGCCGTGATCGCGGCCATCGCCGGCATCGTCGCGGGTGCGGTGTACACCCAGTCGAACGAGCATCACACGATCGCCAAGTACGGTCCGCTCGCCGGTGAAGGGGTCGTCGCGGTCGGACTCCCCGGACAGGGACCGCCGATACCTGATCCCCGGTCGCAGAACCTCAGCGAGGAGGAACAGGAGGCGGAGGAGGTGGCCCAGCGTGCGGAGTCGTATGACCTGGCGGTCGAGACGGTGCGCGCCAAGCTGCCGGTGACAGACGTGATCCAGGTGTCCATGGCCGCCCCCCTCTGGGAGCCGGAGGGTGCGACGATGCAGCAACCGTCGATCTATCTGGACACTCCGCCCGAGAATTTCTGTCCGCTCTTCAACCCGGATCAGCTCAGTGCGGCCGAGCGTGAGGCCGCCAGGACGGACCCACGCTGTACCGGGGGGAACCTCAACGGGCGAGTCGCGTGGCGGGCCCCCACGTCACCGTCCACGGTCATCGTTGATGACGGCACGGTGATGTCGGCGCTCGACCTGCCGAGTGGAGACGAGGCCGCGGCGGCGCTACACGACGGGAAGGTCGTCGTCACGTCCCAGTACGACCTGTGGCCCGACGGCACGGCACACCTGTCGTTGCGGACCTTCGACGAAGCCACCGCCGAGATGTCCGAGCGGAACGAAGTGGCGCTGCCCGCCGTTGCGGTCGACCTGCCGTCGCCTCAGCAGTACCGCATGATCCTGCCGCCCGGCGTGCTTGACGAGCTGGGTCTGACCACTCAGGTCTCCGGATTCGTCGCACCCACGTCTCGGATGCCGACCGTCGCCGAGGAGGACGCCGTCCAGAAGGTGTTCGACGACGCCGCGGACGGGCAGCCGACCTCGGTCTACGTCGAGCGCGGTCCGGACGGCACTCAACAAGAGCTGGTCCTGCTGCTCCTGGTGGCCGCGGCGGCCGTCGTCGGCCTGGGTGCCACCGGCATCTCGGTCGCGCTCGCCGCTGCCGAGTCCCGGCCCGACCTGGCGACGCTCGGTGCGGTCGGAGCTGCCCCTGGTGTGCGACGTCGGGTGGCGGCTGCCCAGGCCGGGGTGATCGCCGTCATCGGCAGCGGGGTGGGAGCCCTCACCGGGCTGGTGCTCGGACGGGTTCTGGTCACCGCGCAGAGGAACATGTGGTCGGTTGTCGACTTCGACTGGGTGGTGATCACCCCGTGGGCCGCGGTCGCCGCGATCGCCGTCGGCGTCCCCCTGCTGGCCATGGCCGGCGGCTACCTCCTCACCCGCTCGCGCCTCCCGATGGTCCGCCGGATCGCAGGGTGATCCGGGTGGCCGAACCGCAGCGCGAACCGCAGCGCGCGACAGGCCGGCCCGGCACCGGTCCGCGTGACGAGCGGACGAACGACGACGAGGACCGCACCGAGCGACGCCCCGACCCGAGACGTCCTGACCTGACCCGTGAGCTGCGCCGCGCCGCACTCCTGCACCGGCGTGCACTGCTGGCCCAGGTCCCCGGTGCCGCCCGCTTCAACCCCGCCACCGTAGACAGCCTGCTCCCCCGCGTCCACGTCACCCCCGAGTAGTCCCCCCACCCGCCCTCGCCGAACTCGGCAGTCTTCGCCGAACTCGCTACCTCCAGCTGCCGAGGTGGGCGAAACCTGCCGAGTCCGCGGAGGGAAGGGGAGTGGGGCGCGGGTAGCCTCGGGGCGTGCCCGAGGGTCATTCCGTCCACCGCATCGCGCTCCAGCTCGGGGCCGACCTCGTGGGGTACCGGGTGCGCGCGAGCTCACCGCAGGGACGGTTCGCCGCCGGCGCGGAGCTGCTGGACGGATCGAGGGTCCTCGACTCGCGGGCCGTGGGCAAGCACCTGCTCGTGGCGTTCGACACCGGTGGCACGCTGCGCTGGCTGCGGGTGCACCTGGGCCTGTACGGGGCCTGGGACTTCCACGGCCAGGTCTCCCCGCTGACCGACGACGGCGCCCCGGTCCGCTCGATCGGTGCCCCGCGGGCGCGGCGGGACGTGCGCATGGGCGAGGCCGACACCGTCGTGGCGCCCGGCCGCGCCGGGGAGGTCGACGCGCAGTCCCCTGACGCCAGGTCCCCGGACGTCGTGGCGCTCCCCTTCCCACCCGATCCGGTCGGGCAGGTGCGCCTGCGGCTGATGACCGAGCACACGGTCGCGGACCTGCGCGGACCCAGCGCGTGCGAGGTGCTCACGCCCGACGACGTCGCCTGCCTCCTCGAGGGTGCCGGTCCCGATCCGCGCGTGCTCACCTGGACCGACCCGCTCACCGGCGGGTCGACGACCCCGTGGCCCGACCCGGAGGGGACCGTGGTCGAGCGGATCACCCGGCGGGGAGTCGCGATCGGTCAGCTCCTGATGGACCCGTCGGTGGTCTCCGGCATCGGGAACATCTACCGCGCCGAGATGCTCTTCCGCGCCGGCCTCGACCCGCACACGCCCGGTCGGCAGGTATCTGCCGACGTCGTCCGCGACCTGTGGCGGGACTGGGTGGGCCTGCTCGACGACGGCGTGCGCACCGGCGTCATGCTCACCCGCGCCGACGTCGACCACCTGCGGCGTGACGTCCCGGCGGCGGCCGCGGCGCGCGAGGCGGCGATCGCCGAGGTGGCGCTGAGGTACGCGGTCTACGGCCGGGCGGACCAGCCGTGCCTGGTGTGCGGGAACCCCGTGCGGCTGGAGCTCATGGCGGCTCGCAAGCTCTACTGGTGCGCCACCTGCCAGACCTGACACCGGTCCGAGCGCGCGCGCACCGGGGCGGCCCCGCCCGCCGTCTGGCAGGGTGGACGCCATGGATCTGCGCATCTTCACCGAGCCCCAGCAGGGCGCGACGTACGAGGACCTGCTCGCCGTGGCCGGCGCCGCCGAGGACCTGGACTTCGACGGCTTCTTCCGCTCCGACCACTACCTCGTGATGGGTGACGGGCACGGGCTGCCCGGCCCGACCGACGCGTGGACCACGCTGGCCGGGCTCGCGCGGGAGACGAGCCGGATCCGCCTCGGCACGCTGGTGTCCAGCGCGACTTTCCGGTACCCGGGCGTGCTGGCGATCCAGGTGGCCCAGGTGGACCAGATGTCCGGCGGACGGGTGGAGCTCGGTCTGGGTGCGGGGTGGTTCGCCGAGGAGCATGCCGCGTACGGAATCCCGTTCCCGAGGCGCAGGTTCGACCTGCTCACCGAGCAGCTCGAGATCGTCAGCGGTCTGTGGAGCACGCCGGTCCGCGAGACCTTCGACTACGCCGGGGAGCACTACACGCTGACCGACTCGCCGGCGCTGCCCAAGCCCGTGCAGCACGCGGGGACCGGTCCCGACGGCTCACCGGCGCCCGGGGTGCCGATCATCGTCGGTGGCAAGGGGCCGAAGCGCACCCCGGCGCTGGCCGCACGGTTCGCCGCCGAGTACAACGCCTCGTTCCCCGAGTTCTCGGAGGTGCCGGGCCTGTTCGCGCGCGTCCGCTCCGCGTGCGAGGAGATCGGCCGACCGGCCGACGACCTGACGTACTCGGTCGCCCTGGTGCTGTGCGTCGGCGAGGACGAGGGTCAGTTCCGGCGTCGGGCCCAGGCCATCGGGCGCGAGCCCGACGAGCTGCGCGAGCACGGCATCGCCGGGACCGTGAGCGAGGCGGTCGACCGGCTGGGCGCCCTGGCGGCCGACGGCGTCGAGCGGGTGTACCTCCAGGTGCTCGACCTGTCGGACCTGGAGCACCTGGACCTGGTCGCGCGCGAGGTCGCTCCGCGGCTCTGAGACCCGGCGGCTCCGTCCTCCGGACTAGGCCGGTGTCGCGTTCTCCAGTGTCGACCAGTCGAAGTTCGCGGCGAAGGTCCCCCAGAAGGCGATCAGCGCGACGATCGCCAGCACGGTCAGGACGATGCCGATCCAACCGGTGATGATCCCGGCGGTGGCCAGGCCCGAGCCGCCCTCGCCCCTGGCCTCGATCTGCTTCTTGGCGATCGGCCCGGTGATGACGGCGACGATCGAGGCGACGAACGGGATGAACGTCAGCCCCGCGATCCCGGCGATCAGCGAGACGATCGCCATCGAGTTGGTGCGGGGCGGGCCGTAACCGCCGTACCCCTGCTGCTGGTACCCCGGGGGCGGGTACCCCTGCTGGTAGCCGGGCTGCTGACCGTACCCCTGCTGGCCGTAGGGCTGCTGCTGCCCCTGCTGGGGGTAGGGCGGCGCCTGCCCGTACGGCTGACCCTGCTGCGGGTAGGCCGGAGGTGGGGTCGCGCCCTCCGACGGGGTATCCGAGGGCTGCCACGCGTTGGGTTCGTTCGGCGATGAGGTCGGCTGGCTCACGGGACTCCTCGCTCGGTCCGGGTCCGGGGGGTCCAGCATTCCACAAGACCTGGCCGACGGCAGTCGCGAAAGCTGGTCGAGCGGGTGCGCTCAGCCCGCTTCCGCGCCGTCGGCCGCTTCGTCACCCGCCGGCGGGACGTCCCCCTCGAAGCCTTCGCCGCCGTCCTGCAGCGGGACGTCGTCCTCCGGTTCGCCGGGCGCCTCCACGACCGGTGCCGGCTTGGCCTCGGCGAGTGCCTCCGCCAGAGGGACGCAGCCGGGGAGGCCTTCGAGCGGGACCGCCGGGTCGAGTGCGACCACCGAGGGCTCGATCAGCATGTCGAAGGACTCGCCGAGCACGAGGTCGACCGTGGCGTCCTCGCGCAGGTCCAGCACCATGACGGCGTCGTGCACGTTGGCGGCCAGCGTGTAGGCCGCCGGGATGCCCGCCTCGCCGAAGTTGATCTGGACGTTCGAGTCGATGTGGGCCGGGTAGTTGGCGGTGGTCAGCACGAGGAACCCGCGCCCCGTCAGCGCGGTGCTGGTCGCCCCGGCGAGCCCGGCACGCCCGGAGCCATTGAGGACGTTGAGCTCGATCGTGTTGAACGGGACCGGGAGGGTGCCCTCGGCCGGGCACGGCACGGGCGCGGCCTCGACCACCGCCTCCTGCGGTGGCTGGGTCAGCTCCCGCTCCAGGAACGGCAGCGTCAGCGCGTCGGTGTACACGGCGGCGGCGCCCAGCCCGCAGATCGCCAGCCCGGCGACCAGGGAGCCGAAGATGACGGCCTGCCGCTCGTGCTTGCGGCGGCGGCGCAGCTGACGCTGCCGGTCGGGATCGGTGGTCGGCATCAGTCGTCCAGCACCAGGACGCGGGCGTGCAAGATCGGCCGTTGCTGCAGGGCCGCGCGCACGGCACGGTGCAACCCGTCCTCGAGGTACATCACGCCCTTGTACTGCACGACGTGCGCGAACAGGTCGCCGTAGAACGTGGAGTCCTCGGACAGCAGGTTGTCGAGGTTGAGCGTGCGCTTGGTGGTGACCAGCTCGTCCAGCCGCACCTGGCGCGGCGGCACCTGCGCCCAGTCCTTGGGCGAGCTCAACCCGTGGTCCGGGTACGGGCGCCCCTCGCCCACGGACTTGAAGATCACCCGGGGGAGTCTAGTGGGAGGTGCGGCAGGTGGCGCCGTCGTCGTGCGGTGCGCCACAGTGTGCGCATGGATTCTCGTCCGGGGACGCCCGAGCACCTGGTGATCATGGGCGTCTCCGGTTCCGGCAAGACGACGCTCGCACGGGTCCTGGCACGGCGCTTGGAGTGGCCGTACGCCGAGGCGGACGACTTCCACCCCGAGGCGAACGTCGCGAAGATGGCGGCCGGCGTCCCGCTCACCGATGAGGACCGCCGCCCGTGGCTGGAGACCATCCGTGACTGGCTCACCGAGCAGGCACGCGCGGGGCGCAGCACTATCGTCACCTGCTCGGCGCTCAGGCTCGGCTACCGCGACGTGCTGCGCCAGGCGGAGGGGCGGGTGCGCTTCGTCCACCTGACGGCCCCGGACGAGCTGCTCGCCGAGCGGATGGAGCACCGGGAGGGACACTTCATGCCGCCCGGCCTGCTGCCGTCGCAGCTGTCCACCCTTGAACCGCTGGTCGACGGTGAGGACGGCGTCGTCGTGACGGTGGATGTCCCACCCGAGCAGGTCGCTGACCGCGCGATGCAGGCGCTCGGGCTGGGATAGGCCGGTCGGATCAGGAGGCGCGGGACGTGAGCGTGGTGATCCGTCGGTAGGACTCGGCGATGCGCTCTGGCCGGACCGCGCCGTCGTGCACGAGGCCGAGGACGGCGTCGTACGCGCGGTGGCCCAGGTCCGGGTCGAAGGTGTCGAGGTTGTTGGAGAAGGTCAGCAGATCCGTCCCGGCGACCACGGCCAGGCGGATCGCCTCCTCGAAGCCCCACCGCGACGTGATGGCGCCCATCTGCAGATCGTCGCTGATCACCACGCCGTCGAAGCCGAGCTCCCCGCGCAGCACCCCGGTGATGGTGGCCTCGGACAACGACGCCGGGTAGGTGGGGTCGAGGTTCCCGTTGAGCACGTGCGCCACCATGACCGAGTCCACGACGCCCGCCGCCAGCAGGTCACGGTAAGGGTCGAGCTCGACGGGTAACCAGGTCTCGGTGACGTCGACGAAGCCGTGGTGCGTGTCCCCGGTCGAGCTGCCGTGGCCGGGAAAGTGCTTGAGCGAGGTCAGCACCCCGACGTCGTGGTGCCCCTCGATGAACGCGCGCGCCTGGGTGCTGACCACCTCCGGATCGGCGGAGAAGCTGCGGCCGAGCGCACCGATGATCGGGTTGTCCGGGTTGACGTTCACGTCGACGACGGGCGCGAGGTTCAGCCGGATCCCGGCGTCGCGCAGGGTCCGGGCGATCGCGGCACCCGCAGCCCGGGTGACCTCCGGCTCTCCCTCGGCGCCGAGCGATGCGGCTGAGCGGGTCGGCGGGAAGCCGTGCTCCGGCCCGAGCCGCGCGACCCTGCCGCCCTCCTGGTCGGTCGCCAGCAGCACCGGTGCCGGAGCCTGCGTCTGGATCGCCGCGGTGAGCTCGGCGAGCTGGTCCGGTGAGGTGACGTTGCGCACCGGGCGGCCGGACGGGACGTCGTGCGCGGAGATCAGCAGCGAGCCGACGTGGCGCTGCCGGAGGTCGGCCAGGATCGGGTTGTCCGGCTCGAGCGTGGTGCCGCGGAAGCCGAGCAGCAGCATCTGCCCGACCATGACCTCGAGGTCGACGTCCGGCTCGGTGGGGGTGGGTGCGGGTGTGCGGGTCGGCGTCGGGCTCGGGGAGCTGGTGGGTGACGTCGTCGGGCCGGTCCCGCCGTCGGAGCCGACGCCGCACGCCGCCAGGACAGCGGCCGCGGCTCCCGCCCCGAGGCCGGCGAGCACGGTTCGCCGGTCCGGCCCGGTCGCGGGTGGGCCCGGGCGGGTGGGGCGACGGCGATGCACGGTTCCACGCTGCCACAGCCGGTTGGCCGGCTGCAGGTGACGGATCTGAGCCCGTGGCCTCGGGGCGCGTGATCTCTGTGTGCCGTGCCGGTCAGCCTTCCGTCATCCGCCGTGCGATCTGCTCGGCGTTGTACTCGCCGATCGCGCGGTGGACGGCCTCCTCGTCGTGCAGGTCGACACCGGCCGCGATGAGCCGTGAGGTGATCTCCTTCGCCGGGCCATGGAGTGCGGAGTCGGTGGACGCCCCGGCGTACGCGTCCTCCAGCTCGGTGACGGTGGCGACCACGGGGTCGATGTGCTCGGGCGCGAGGCCACGGCGGGCCAGGGCGAAGGCGACCCAGGCTCGGAGCACGTCGGGGACGTGAGCCTGCACCTCGGGCTCGAGGAGCACCTTGCGGTGGATCCAGTCGAGCAGGAAGTGCTCGACCTCGCCCGGGCTCCACGCGAGGACGCCGCCGACCAGGTAGCCGTCACCGAAGTCGATGAACGTGTCGGCCAGCAGGCGGACGGCGTCGTCATCCAGGTCGAGCACGTGCTGACCGGCGAAGTCGTCGAGGAGCTGCGCGCGCTCGTCGTCGGGCAAGGGTTCCCAGTCGATCTCGCGCCGGTGGTCGCGGCTGAGCCAGTGGGCGTAGGCGCGAAAGCCCGTGTAGTCCTCGGCGTTCTGCGGAGGCCAGTACATGTCCGTCTGCCACAGGGCATCGGCGACCTCGGCGAGCGCGTCGGCAGGCTCGACGTCGACCACCTCCAGGGCGTCGTCGTCGCGCGGGTGCAGCGGCCGTGAGGGATCCTCGACCCCGACGTCGATCACCTGGACATAGCGCCCGCCCACGGTCGACTCGGCCACGAACAGCGTGTGGGGGACCGGACCGTCGTAGCGCAGCAGGTGGACCCGGTCCGCGTCCCACGGGTCGGACCAGAGCTGGGCGGACGCCGGCTCAGGCGCCCGGTGGTAGGCCGCGCCGACCGCCCAGGAAGGCGACCGCACCGCCGGGACCTCGGCGAGCGCCGCAACGACGTCGTCGTGCCATGCCGGGTCAGGGATGGTGGCGAGCGCGAACAGGGCCGCCACGGCCGCATCGGACCGAGGGCCGCCGGCGGCCGCGCTCACGATCGCCCGCACGAGGCCGTTCTCCGGCTCGCGGTCGGCCATGCCGCGCGCCGCCCAGGCCTTCCCAAGCCACGCGCTCGCGGCGACCTGCGCGGACAGCAGGTCGGCGTCGTACAGGCTCGGCGCCTCACGGAGCGCAAGGTCGAGTGCGGTGACGGGGCGTGGTGCGGTGCGGTGATGTCGACGCGGCTTTTTCCCGCGACCGGCGGGGCGGCCTCGGCTCTTCGGGCTCATGGTGTCCAGCACATCACGACCGAGGAGAAGGAGCCAGGACGTAAGAGCAGCCGTGACCCGATGGCAACCCGGGCCGGCAACCAGCTCTCGTCGAGTTCCAGTCAACGACGGGCGCTGGCGCGGCTTCGTGACGCCTGAGCATCCGATCCGCTCGGCTGTACGACGCTCGGCACACGGCGGCGACGCCGCTGCTGGTGCAGGGTCGACCAGCGGGTGGTCATGAGCACTTTGCGTTGGATGGACGTCGCCGAATGACGACGCGCTACCAGCGGGTGATGTTGAGCTCGTCGAGGAGGCGAGCCGTCGGGATGTCGGCGCCCACCGCTACCGTCATTGACGTGGGGCAGGTCACCCCGGCGTCGTATTGCTACTTCGTCGGACCGCATGTCAGGATGCAGACTTAACTCCCCACCGTCCTCCGGGACTGGTGGGGCTTTTTCTTGCGAGGCCAAGGATGTCCGAACTCCGTGCCGCGATCATCATGGACTACCAGAACGTGCACCTCACGGGGCATGGACTCTTCGAGTCCACGCGCTACCTGCCCAAGCACGAGACGCTCGTCGACCCGCTGTACTTCGCGCAGCAGCTGATTCGTCGCCGCAACGACCTCCAGCGGCCAGGTATGACCCACGCGGTGCTGCGGCATGTCAACGTCTTCCGCGGGCTACCGTCCCCCGAGCACGACGCCGATGCGTACGACCGCAGCCAGGCACAGCGTGCGCAGTGGGAGCGCGACAAGCGGGTGAACGTGACGCTCCGTCCGCTCAAGTACGAGTACGAGAGGGCGGCCGACGGGCGACCTGCATCGGACAGGGATGGGAACAAGATCGTCATCGGCAAGCGCGAGAAGGGCGTCGATGTCCTTTGTGCCCTCGCCACGGTCCGCGAGGCGCAGGATGCTGCGAACGACCTCGTCATCCTTGCGTCGTCGGACTCCGACCTCGCACCGGCCATCGAGGAGGTGCAGCGTCTGGCGTGCGCCAAGGTCGAGACGTTCTGCTGGTACGACGCGGTGAACCGGATCGGCTACCAGCTGCACCCCACCGACCGTTCGAGGCCCGTGTGGAACACGCGCCTCGACGAGCAGGCGTTCCGAGCCTCGTGGGACCTCACCAAGTACAGGTGACAGCGGAGCACCCGACGACGGAGGAGGGCTCGACCGTGAGCCTTGCGCCGGTGTGGAGGCCTCACTGGTCTCCGAGCCAGCTCGATGTAGTGCGTCCAGATCAGTTGCATCCCGGTGAGACGTTGGAGGCCGCGCGGACGCGGAGGTGGGCGCACCGGCGCTCTTTGGGAAGCACTGCTGGGTGCTCGGTCGGAGACGACGTTCAGAGTGTGCGGCGTGATGTCCGTCTGCTGGAACCTGACGACGAAGCCGCCCGGCAGCTCTATCGCGAGCTGAGCGCCACTTGCGACGCGAGGAGCAGGGCCGTGGATGTCATGACGAGGTGCCCGCCACCTGCGTATCCGCAGGTCACGGGCCGTTCAGACGGCGGAGGATGGGGGATTCGAACCCCCGAGGGCTGTTAACCCAACACGCTTTCCAAGCGTGCGCCATAGGCCACTAGGCGAATCCTCCTGGCCGCACGAGGATACCCGAGCCGTCCCCCGAAGCCGAACGTCCGCCGTCGATGCCGATCCCCCGGGATCCGCTCAATCGCCGACGTACGCGCAGGTGAGACTCGCGGGGTCGACCTCGATGAGGGTGCTCGCGTCTGCGCTCGGCCCCCAGGCCGCGGCCACCGGGATCGTGCTGCCCGACGCCGCCCCTGGCTCGGGGTAGATCGCCACAGCGGGAGCCGAGCCCTCGCACAGCTCGATCATCGCGGGCGCGCCGTCGGGTGTGCGGGCGATGATCGCGTCGAGAATCTCCCACGTCGGGGTCCCGTCGGCTTCGTGCCCCGTCGAGCGCAGCAGCAGCAACAGGGCCGCTTCGGCGGCGGCGGCCATGCCGTCCGGCCCGGCCGGGGCCGACGACGAGATCGAGTAGGCGCAGATGTCGCCGGTGCCGCCCTCGAAGCACGCCCCGAGCGTGTTGGCCAGTTCCAGCGGGGTACCTCCGACCACGGTGTGCCAGCTCCCGTCGGCGGACCGCTCGTCGTACGCCGGCTGGCCGATCAGGGTCGCCGGGTCGGGAAAGCCCGCCGGGACGGCGTCCGGATCGGGTGCGGGCTCCTCGCTCGGCTCGGGCGACGTCGTCGGCTCCTCCGGCTCGGCAGTGTCCGAAGCGGCGGGCTCGGCGCTCTCGCTCGCGGTGTCCGACGGCGGGGGCTCGTCCGCGGGGTCGTCGGAGCCACCGGGGCCGCCCGTGCAGGCACTCACCGCCAGCGCGATCGTCAGGGCAAGACTCGTGGCCAGGGTCGACCTGGTCGCTGTCGCCACATCTGCTCCTCGGTCCGGTCCGCGAACCGCCGATGCTAGCGGCCGCGGTCGGCCGCTCGTGGGACGCCTGGTCGCGTCATGCAGCGGGGACGGACGGGATCGTGCCGCCACAGGCTGGGTTAGGCTGGTCGGCGACCCCTCGTGCGGCGTCATCTCGCTGAACTCCCCCAGGGCCGGAAGGCAGCAAGGGCAGGCGGGCTCTGGCGGGTGTGCGGGGGGTCCTCGCCGTTCCAGGGACGACGGGGCTGGGCCGACGGACTGTGCCGCTGGGCCGTGCCGGAGACCGTGTCGGCCGTGGCGTCTAGTCTCGTGGGGTGACCACCGCCCTCTACCGTCGCTACCGGCCCGACACCTTCGCCGACGTCATCGGGCAGGAGCACGTCACCGAGCCGCTCGTGCAGGCGCTGCGGGCGGACAAGGTGACCCACGCGTACCTGTTCTCCGGCCCGCGCGGGTGCGGCAAGACGACGTCGGCACGGATCCTCGCGCGGTGTCTGAACTGTGCCCAGGGCCCGACGCCAGAGCCGTGCGGGCAGTGTGCGTCGTGCGTCGAGCTGGCCCGTGGCGGGCCCGGCAGCCTGGACGTGGTCGAGATCGACGCGGCGAGCCACGGCGGTGTGGACGACGCGCGGGACCTGCGCGAGCGCGCGACGTTCGCCCCGGCACGGGACCGGTACAAGGTCTTCATCCTGGACGAGGCGCACATGGTGACCTCGCAGGGGTTCAACGCGCTGCTCAAGATCGTCGAGGAGCCGCCGGAGCACGTGAAGTTCATCTTCGCGACCACCGAGCCGGACAAGGTCATCGGGACCATCCGCTCGCGCACCCACCACTACCCGTTCCGGCTGGTCGGCCCGGCGACGCTGCTGCCGTACCTGGAGCAGATCTGCGAGGCGGAGGGTGTCCCGGTCGGCTCGGGCGTGCTCCCCCTGGTGGTGCGTGCCGGGGGTGGGTCGGTGCGGGACTCGCTGTCCGTGCTGGACCAGCTCGTCGCGGGGGCCGATGACGGGGGGATCGACTACGAGCGCGCGGTCGCCCTGCTCGGGTACACCCACGCCGCCCTGCTCGACGACGCGGTCGACGCGATCGCGGCGCGGGACGGTGGGAGCGCGTTCCGGGTGGTCGACCGGGTGGTGTCCTCCGGGCACGAGCCACGCCGCTTCGTCGAGGACCTGCTCGAACGCTTGCGGGACCTGATCGTCATCGCCGCGTCCGGGGAGTCCGCCGGGGCGGTGCTGCGTGAGCTGCCGGCCGACCAGCTCGACCGGATGCGAGGTCAGGCCGCCGCGCTCGGCTCGGCGGAGCTGTCCCGCTCGGCCGACCTCGCGAACACCGCACTGACCGAGATGACCGGCGCGACCTCGCCGCGGCTCCACCTGGAGCTGCTGGTCGCCCGGCTGCTGCTGCCCGCGGCCGACGACGGCACGACGGGTCTGGCCGCCCGGCTCGACCGGGTGGAACGCGAGCTGGGCTCGAGCCGTTCGGCGGCGGGTACCGGATCTGCCTCGGCTCCGGCGCCCGCTCCTGCGCCTGCCTCGGGTGCGGCTTCTTCGCCGGCGCCCCCAGCGTCCCCGCCCGCCGAGCCCGAGCCGGACGCCGACTCACGGCCTCCTGCGCCGGAACCGAAGACGGACACCGGTCGGCGGGCAGCCGCCGAAGAACCGGAGACGACTGCCGTCGATCAGGCCGTTCCGGCCGCTGAACTGGCCCCTCCTGCGGCTGAGCCGACCGCTCCGGCTGCCGAGCCCGCCGCCGCGACGGGTGGCGTCGAGGCGGAGACGGTCAGGCGCCGCTGGCCCGAGGTGCTCGACACGCTGCGCGGGCTGCGGATGGCGACCTGGGTGCTGGTCAGCCAGAACGCGCAGGTCACCCAGGTGACCGCCGAGGCGGTGACCCTCGGGTTCACGACGCCGCAGCTCGCGGCGACGTTCCGGAACGGCACCCACGCGGAGAACGTCCGTCGTGCGCTGCACGAGACGCTGGGCCTGGACGCCCGGGTGGAGACCGGCCTCGCCGCGGCGTCGGACGACCGCCCCGCGAGCGGCACGGCGCCGGCCGCGGCCGCCACCGCGGAGGGCGACCCGGAGGGTGAGGCATCTGTCGAGGAGTCGACGCGTCGCGCGCAGGCGTCGTGGGATGCGCCGACCGCACGCCCGGCGTCGCCCGCGGCCGACCCGGGACCGGCGTCCGGGCCGTCGGCACCGAAGGGCGGTGTCTCCGCTGCGCAGGCCGCAGCAGAGACCGGCGCGGACGCCCCACCACAGCGGGCAGCGCCGACCGCCCCTACCGAGTCGGGTGCCGGCGACCGGACGACCGCGGACCGCAAGCCGGACCCTGAGGCGACCGGCGATTCGTCGGACGGGCCTGCGCCGCGCCAGAACCCGCCGGCCCGGACGGGGGAGCGGGAAGCCCGGCGCTCGGACGACGACGGGGGCGACGCCGCACCTGACGACCCGGACCTGAACGCCTCGGGACTGGTCGGTCCCCCGCTGGTGGCGCAGATGCTCGGCGGCACCGTCATCGACGAGATACCCGACCCGCCCAGCTGAGCGCCCGCGGCCGCGGAGCGGCTGGCGAAGGGGTGAACACGCCGCCCGAGCCTTGACCGAATTGTCCGGTCCGGCCAGGATTCGGTGACCCGCGACGGTGCGGGGCCGCACAGGACGGGCCGGATGACACGCATCGCGTCGACCTTGATCGCCGCCCTCGTGGGCTCTCTGCTGACCGTCCCCACCGCTGCCGCCGTGCCGGCCGTGACCGCGTCGTCAGCGGGCCCCGCGACGTCGTCGACGGCCGTGCCGTCCTCGGCCCCGGTGATCTTCCCGGGTCCCCGGGCCGGCGTCGAGGACCCGGACGCGCGGGTGGCCTTCATGCGGGACTGCGGCGTGTGGATCGCCCGGCCGGACGGCTCCGACGCCACGAACCTGACCCCCGACCTGGACCTCTGCGCGATCCAACCGGCGATGTCCCGGACGGGGCGGTACGTGGCCTTCGGGGTGGGGGTCGGTTCCGGGTCCGAGGTCTGGATCCACGACCGGCAGACCGGTACCAGTGCCCCGCTCCCGGCCGCCGTCGGAGGCCACGAAGTCGCCTTCTCGCCCGTCACCGACGAGCTCGCGTTCAGCCGGTACGACGCTTCGGTGAAGGCAGCCAACCTCTACAGCATCGGGGTCGACGGCAGCGGTCTGAAGCAGTGGACGTTCGACTCCGGGGACAGCGGGATGAACTTCGCGCCGTCATGGTCCGCGGACGGCTCGAGCATCCTGCACACGACGACGCGCGGGAGCTGGCACTGCCGGATCGATCGCGGTGGGTACTACGACCTTCCCAAGGCCTACTGGTTGGCGAGGGTCACCGCGGGGGGCGCGGTCACCGAGGTGGCCCGCTCGGACGCCTTCTCGATCGTGGATGCCGCAGAGGGCGGTGGCGTGCTCGCCTACCTGCGCCAACCGATGCCACCGGGCCCGAGCGGCGGGATCTGCGCGTACGAGCCCGGCATCCAGGCCGAGCTCGTCGTCAACGGCGAGGTGGTGGACGCGGCAGCGACGATCGGTGGCGTCACCGTGAGCGCGGATGGTGACGTCGCCTACACCCGCGGCGACGACGTCGTCGTACTGGCGGCGGGTGGCGCCGGGGAGGTCGCGGTGTTCCCCGGGCTCGCGCCGAGCTGGGGCGTCGGTTACGGCGCAGGGGGAGGTTCCGGGGGCGAGGGCGGTGACGACGACCCGCCGAAGCCGCGGCTCCCGGTCGCGCGGTGCGACGTCTACTGGACCAAGCCGGGCTCGCTGCTCCGGGTGCCGCAGTCCCGCGGGCTGCTGGTCAACGACCACGACCCGGAGGGGCGCGCGATCCGGCCGCTGATCACCCTGATCGGCTTCCGCAAGGCGTCGCACCCGTACACCGTCTCCCGCGACGGCTCGTTCGTGCTCCGGACCCTGCCGAGCGATCGCAGGCTCTACCTGGACTACCGGGTGAGGACCGCCGACGGCCGCAAGTCGGCGACTGCGAGGATCAACATCCTGGTCAGCAGGACCAAGCCCGCGGCCTCGGCGCTGAAGCCCTGTCCGCCGGTGGACGAGGTCACCTCACGGGACCTGCGGGCCAAGAAGAAGAAGCCGATGCCGACGGCGTTCCCGTCGGCGTCGAAGAAGAACCTCGACCTGCTGTACCTGTCGATGCGGAGCTGGAAAGACTGGCAGCGCATGCTGAAGAACAAGAACAAGTCGCCGTACTGGTCGATGGACTTCGCCCACGACAACTGCTCGGCACCGGGGAACGCGGGCAACTCCTGGGGCTTCCGTTTCACGCCGTACTGCGTCAGGCACGACTTCGCCTACCGCAACGCACTGTGGCTCGGGGTGTTCAACGAGACTCGCGCCTGGGCGGACCGGAACTTCTATCTCGACCTGATGGGCCACTGTGCGAAGCAGAGCCGGACCAGACGGGCACCGTGCGAGGCGCAGGCCGCAGCCTTCTACACCGCCGTCAGAAAGGGCGGCGGCCACGCCGTGCCGGAGACCCGCAAGAGCCACGCGGGCGCCGGGTCGGTCCGGATCGTGACGGTGTTCAACCCGGTCGACAACTTCTACATCCGCGGTTGGGTCCGGGACGACAAGGCCGACGGCGCCAACGTTCGACTGCAGTACACCGCGGCGGTCACCGGCCCGAACAAGGCGTACCGGACGGTCGCCCAGACCACCAGGGGCAAGGGCACCCAGAAGGCGTTCGACCTCTCGTACAACGGCAAGCTGAACCTCAAGGGTATCTACTTCCGGATCTGCCTGGTCGACGGTGGCAAGCCGGCCTGCGGCCAGAGGTTCTACGTCAACAAGCCCGACTGACGCGCCGTCGTCCGGACACGTTCCCGGTCGAGGGCCGTGCGCGCCCGGGGCCGTGCGCGCCGGACCGCGCCCGGCTCCGTGTCAGCCCGTAGGCTGGCGGGGTGTACGAGGGCGCGGTCCAGGACCTGATCGACGAGCTCGGGCGACTGCCCGGCGTCGGTCCCAAGAGCGCGCAACGGATCGCCTTCCACCTGCTGGCCGCCGACCCGGCCGACGTGCGCCGCCTGGTCGACGCGCTCACCGAGGTCAAGGCGCGGGTCCAGTTCTGCACCGTGTGCGGGAACGTCTCGCAGGAGGAGCTGTGCCGGGTGTGCCGGGACCCGCGCCGCTCGGACGAGGTGATCTGCGTCGTCGAGGAGCCCAAGGACGTGGTCGCGATCGAGCGCACCCGGGAGTTCCGCGGCAGGTACCACGTGCTCGGCGGGGCGATCAACCCGATCGACAACGTCGGTCCGGACGACCTGCGGATCTCCGAGCTCATGGCCCGGCTGGCCGACGGCAAGGTGAACGAGGTCATCCTCGCCACCGACCCCAACGTCGAGGGTGAGGCAACCTCGACCTACCTGGCGCGGCTGCTCGTGCCGATGGGCCTGCGGGTGACCCGCCTGGCCTCCGGGCTGCCGGTGGGCGGGGACCTGGAGTACGCGGACGAGGTGACCCTGGGACGAGCCTTCGAGGGACGGAGACAGATCAGTGCCTGAGACCACATCCGCCGAAGACCCCGGCGCCGGCATCCCGACGGACCTGGTCGAGGTCGCCGAGTCGGTGGCCGACGAGTCCCGCGCGTTCCTCAGCACGGTGACCGAGGTCGCGGCCGGGGCCAACCCCGACGTCGCGATCCCGCTGCTGCTGCTCGCCGTCTCCGACGTGCTCGCGGTGGGTGCCCGCCTGGGTGCGATCGTCGACGTCGTGCCCACCGAGCGGTTCGAGCCCGACGTCGGCCCGGACGCCGACCTCGACCCGCTGCAGGCGGGCCTGGGGAACGTGCTGGACGGGATCGACGACTACGCGGAGGTCGAGGACCCGGTGCTCGGCACCGAGGTGGTGCGCTCGACGGTCTCCGGTGACCTCGTGCTGATCGCCGGTGCGCTGGCCCAGGGCCTGCGGCACCACGAGACCGGGCGGGTCAGCGAGGCGCTGTGGTGGTGGCAGTACTCGTACCTGTCCAACTGGGGCGAGCGCGCGTCGGCCGTGCTGCGGGTGCTCCAGACGATGCTGGCTCACCTGCGCCTGGACGTCGACGAGGACGTGGTCGCCGAGGCGGAGTTCCAGGCGCTGCATCCCTGACCCGGCTGACGCACCGCGCTCTGCTCGCCGATCGTCGGCGTGGTGCCGTGCTGGTCGTGCCGTGCTGGGCGTGCCGTGCTGACCGGATGATGAACGCACGGGTGTCCGTACTGTGAGCCGGACTATCCTCGATCGACCGATGCAGCACAGAACACCGGAGCACTCACCGTGGGCCTGATCGTGCAGAAGTACGGCGGATCGTCCGTCGCCGACGCCGAGGGCATCAAGCGCGTCGCCAAGCGGATCGCCGAGGCCCGGCGCGCGGGGGACGACGTCGTCGTGGTGGTCTCGGCCATGGGGGACACCACCGACGAGCTGATCGACCTCGCGCACGAGATCACGCCGATCCCGCACGCCCGTGAGATGGACATCCTGCTGACCGCGGGCGAGCGGATCTCGATGTCGCTGCTGGCGATGGCGATCGGGGCGCTGGGGGTCGAGGCGCACGCCTTCACCGGCCAGCAGGCGGGTGTGATCACCGACGACAAGCACGGCATGGCGCGCATCGTCGAGGTCAAGGCGGAGCGGATCCGCAAGACGCTCGACACCGGCTCGGTCGCCATCGTGGCCGGGTTCCAGGGGGTCACCGAGAACACGAACGACGTCACCACGCTCGGCCGCGGCGGGTCGGACACCACCGCGGTCGCCATCGCGGCGGCCCTCGGCGCGGAGGTGTGCGAGATCTACACCGACGTCGACGGCGTGTTCACCGCCGACCCGCGCATCGTGCCGACCGCCCGGCGGCTGGAGCGGGTGACCTACGAGGAGATGCTCGACCTCGCGGCGAGCGGTGCCAAGGTGCTCAACCTGCGCTGCGTGGAGTACGCCCGGCGGAACAAGGTGCCCGTCCACGTGCGTTCCTCCTTCTCCGGACGTGACGGCACGCTGGTCACCGACGAGCCGCTCCGCCTGGGGCCGGGCGGCGCCCTCACCGACGCACAGGGAGCAGACGACATGATGGAGCAGGCGATCATCTCCGGCGTCGCGCACGATCGCAGCGAGGCCAAGGTCACCGTCGTCGGTGTGCCGGACGTCCCGGGGACCGCCGCACGGATCTTCGAGGTGCTCGCGGCCGCGGACGTGAACATCGACATGATCGTGCAGAACGTGTCCGCCGCGAAGACCGGGCTGACCGACATCTCGATGACGCTCCCCTCGGACGACGGCGCGAAGGCCACCGCGGCGCTGAGCGCCATCCAGGACTCGCTCGGCTTCGAGTCGCTGCAGTACGACGACGCGATCGGAAAGGTGTCCCTGGTCGGGGCCGCGATGAAGTCGCACCCGGGGGTGTCGGCGAAGTTCTTCGGTGCCCTGCGCGACGCGGGCATCAACATCGAGATGATCTCCACCTCGGAGATCCGGATCTCGGTCATCACACGCGCGGACCAGCTCGACGACGCGGTCCGCGCGATCCACACCGCCTTCGAGCTGGACTCGGCCGAGGGCGAGGCCGTCGTGTACGGCGGGACGGGGCGTTGACCATGGCGGAGCTGAACGTGACGGACCAGGCCTCGGCCGGTGCGGACGCGGGGGTGACGGCCCGCACCGGGCTGCGCGTCGGCGTCGTCGGCGCGACCGGGCAGGTCGGGTCGATGATCCGCCGGCTGCTGGACGAGCGTGACTTCCCGGTCGCCTCGATCCGCTACTTCGCCTCGGCGCGCTCGGCCGGGACGGTGCTGCCCTGGCGGGGGGGCGACGTCGTCGTGGAGGACGTGGCCACCGCGGACCTGTCCGGGCTGGACCTGGCGCTGTTCTCGGCGGGCGGGTCGACGTCCAAGGAGCACGCCCCGCGGTTCGCCGCCGCCGGCGCGCTGGTGATCGACAACTCCTCGGCCTGGCGCCGCGACCCCGAGGTCCCGCTGGTGGTCAGCGAGGTCAACCCGGAAGCGATCGAGGGTGCGGTCAAGGGCATCATCGCCAACCCGAACTGCACCACCATGGCGGCGATGCCGGTGCTCAAGCCGCTGCACGAGGAGGCGGGGCTGCAGCGCCTGGTCGTCTCTACCTACCAGGCGGTCTCCGGCGGTGGGCTCAAGGGTGTCGCCGAGCTCGACACCCAGTTCCACGCACTGGCCGAGGCGGGCGCCGACGTCGCGGCGCTCGCGCAGGACGGCTCGGCGGTGGAGTTCCCCGACCCGGTGATCTACCCGGTGCCGATCGCGTTCAACGTGCTTCCGCTGGCCGGTTCGCTGGTCGACGACGGGTCCTTCGAGACCGACGAGGAGCAGAAGCTGCGGAACGAGAGCCGCAAGATCCTCGACATCCCCGAGCTGCTCGTCTCCGGCACCTGCGTGCGGGTCCCGGTGTTCACCGGGCACTCGCTGTCGATCAACGCCGAGTTCGCCCGGCCGCTGTCGGTCGAGCGCGCCCACGAGCTGCTGGCAGGTGCGCCGGGCGTGGAGCTGAGCGACATCCCGACGCCGCTGCAGGCCGCGGGAGCGGACCCCAGCTTCGTCGGCCGCCTGCGGGTGGACCCGGGCGCGCCGGAGGGTCGCGGGCTGGCGATGTTCGTCAGCAACGACAACCTCCGCAAGGGCGCCGCACTCAACGCCGTGCAGATCGCCGAGCTCGTCGCCTCCCGCCTGCTCGCAGCCTGACTTCGGCGGGTCACGCACGGGCCTCCTACCCACCACCTGACGAGCGGGTTCAATCCGCCGCCCGCCGGTGTGTGGAGCGTTCCGGTTCTCAACTGCCGGCTGGGTGGAGCGTTTGGACCGGCGAGTGGAGCGTTCCGTTCTCACCCGCCCGGGTGTGGAGCGTTCGCGTCGCGGGGTGGAGCGTTCGGTCCTCACCCACCCGGCGTGTGGAGCGTTCGAGCGGCAGGGTGGAGCGTTCGGCTGCTTCCACCCCGAGTGTGGAGCGTTCGCGCTGCGACACGCCGGCGTGTCGCGCCCAACTGCTCCACTTGCGCGCCGGCAGCGGCGAAACGTTCGACTTGCGCACCCGAACGCTCCACTTGGGCACCCGAACGCTCCACTCGACTTCGGTCTTGACAGGGGCATGGTGGCATGGTCCATTAGTGGAGTAATGAACCAGGTAACTTGATCGGGCGGAGGGAACTTGTTCGACGGGCGGGAGCCGATCTACCTGCAGATCGCGGAGCAGATCCGTGACCAGGTGCTGCGCGGCTCGCTCGCCGAGGAGGAGCAGGTCATGTCCACCACCCAGTACGCCACGACCTTCCGGATCAACCCCGCGACGGCGCAGAAGGCCTTTGCAGAGCTGGTCGAGGAGGGGGTCCTCTACAAGCGCCGCGGCCTGGGCATGTTCGTCGCGGCCGGCGCGCGCCAGGCACTGCGCGAACGGCGCAGGGCCCGGTTCTTCGCGGAGGTCGTCGACCCGGTCGTCGCCGAGGCCCGCGTCCTGGGG
>CAYQFJ010000009.1:33712-43759 GCA_964416715.1 uncultured Actinotalea sp.
GCGAGGAGCAGTCATGAGCTACGCCGTCGAAGCCGCCGACCTGACGGTCCGGTACGGAGGCACGACAGCCCTGGACCGGGTCAGCCTGCGGTTCGAGCCCGGCGTGATCTACGGCCTGCTGGGTCGCAACGGCACGGGCAAGACCAGTCTGCTGTCGACGGTCGCCGCCTTCCGCCGGGCCGACGGCGGCACGCTGCGGGTGGACGGTGAGGACCCGTACGAGAACGCCCGGGTGATGGCCGGCATGTGCCTGATCCGCGAGGGCGGCGACTTCGGCGACTGCAAGGTCTCCCAGGCCCTGGACCACGCCTCGCGCGTCCGCCCGCACTGGGACGCTGCGCTCGCCGCGACCCTCATGGATCTCTTCGAGCTGTCGCCCGCGAAGAAGACCACCCAGCTCTCGCGGGGCAAGCGCTCGGCCCTCGGCGTCGTCGTCGGGCTGGCCTCGCGGGCACCGCTGACCATGTTCGACGAGGCGTACCTGGGGCTGGACGCGCCGTCGCGCTACGCCTTCTACGACGCGCTGCTGGCGGACTACGCCGAGCACCCGCGCACGATCGTGGTGTCCAGCCACCTCATCGAGGAGGTCGAGCGCCTGTTCGAGCGGGTGATCGTCCTGGACGAGGGCCGTGTCCTGCTCGACGAGGACGCCGAGACCATGCGCGCCCGCGGCCTGACGGTCACCGGACCGGAAGCGCAGGTCGAGGCGTTCGTCGCACCGTTGACCGTCGTGGGCCGCAGGTCGCTCGGCGGTACGCTCCAGGCCACCGTCTACGGCGAGCTGTCCGACGACGCCGCGGGCCGCGCCCGGGCGGAGGGCCTGGAGCTGGGTGCCGTCCCGCTGCAGGACCTGTTCGTCCACCTCACCTCCGGGGACCGGTCATGACGGCGGCGAGCGCCACCGCCCGCACGGCCGGCCACGCCGCACCGCGCACGTCGCCGTCCACCGTGGACCGCAGCGTGCTGGGACCGATGCTGCGCTGGCTGGCGTTCTTCTCGTTCTGGGTGTGGCTCGGGTTCGGGCTGATGGCCTGGGGCGTCGCCAGGTCGAACGCCGCCACGGTCGGGGTGAGCGAGAGCGTCGTCGCGACGACGGCGGTGATCGCCCGGATGTTCGTGCTCGCCTTCGCCGTGACGATCCTGGCTCGCGGCCTCGTCCCGCACGTGGCGAGCGGCCGGACCCGCCGGTCGCTGATCACCAACGCCGCGGTCGCCGTCGTCCTGACCGCTGTCGTCTACGCCGCTCTGACCACCGTCGCGTTCCAGGTCGAGCGCCCGATCTACATCGAACGGGGATGGCCCCTCACCTCGCAGACCGGTCACGTGTTCACCTCCAGCGACCAGGTCGGGCTCGTCCTCGCCGAGAGCTTCGGGATCACCGGTGCCCTCGGTATGGCCGGCCTGGCGATCGCCGCGGGCTTCCGGCGACTCGGTGCGCTGCGCGGGACGTTGGCCCTCCCGCTGACCGCCGGCCCGGCGCTCGCCGCGACCGCTGCGCTGGAGCTGCGCGCCGGTTCCGGCATCGGCGCCACCCTCGGGATCACCGGTCTGTCGGCGCCGGTCACGCTCGCCGTGCTTACCGTCCTCGCCGCCCTGTCACTGCTGACCGCCTACCGCCTGGTGCGCGGCGCCCCGGCGTCGTCCGTGCTGGCGATTCGATGACCTATCAGGAGGAAGCCGCCATGGATGCTCCCACCAGCAGCACGGGTCACCGCGAGGCTCCGTCCACCGACGGTGTGCCCACGAACCCCCGGTACCGCCCCCACGGCATCGCGTTCCGGAACGTGGTGCGCACCGCGCTGTACATCGGTGCGTGGGTGTGGTTGATCGTCGTCCTGATCATCACGGCGGTGCCGCACCTGGTCGACCACTTCGGGAGCGTCGAGTTCAGCATGTTCGGCAGCACGTCGACCGGACCCCAGTGGTTCCTCTTCGTGCTCGGGATCATCCTGGTCGCCGTGGGTCTTGGACCGCACGTCGCCCAGGGCCAGACCCGGCGGACGTTCGTGGTCCAGACGGTGGCGGGCTTCGTCGTGGTCGGTCTGGTGTTCGCACTGATGGGGGTCGCGGTGTACGCGTGGGAGCGGTGGCTCTACGGGGCGCGCGGCTGGCCGATCGAGCCCGAGGGCAACCACCTGTTCTCCTCCACCGACCAGTGGTGGTTGGTGCTCGCCGAGGGTGCGCTGCTGACACCCCTGTTCGCGCTCGCCGGGGTTGCCGTCGGCGCGACCTACTACCGCTGGCGCGGCTGGATCGGAACGGCCCTGCTGCCCGTCACGGTCGGGCTGCCGGTCGTCGCCTCCGACGTCGTGCACGGCAACTGGTTGCCAGGTGCGCTGGGCGTTTCCCCGCCACCGCTCGTCGCGGCGGGCGTGGTCGTAGCGCTCGCGGCGGGTCTGGTGGCGATCACCTACACCGCGCTGCGCGGCGCACCGGTCAGGGTCACCGTCGCCCCGTCCTGACCACGGGCGCGACGCCGGCGAGCGTCACCGTCCTGACCACTCCACCGTCGGCACTGTCCGCATACCGATCACGGGCTCCGTACCGACCACGAGCCACCGTCCCGACAACCCGCACCTCCTGACCGCAGGTGGCGTCCGGGCCACCGACCGTCCCCTCGGGGGAGCCTCCACGAAAGAAGGACCACCATGAACGACACGGCACCCGAGGCCGTCATCACCGTGACCGGCCTGCACAAGCGCTACGGCGAGAAGGTCGCCGTCGAGGACGTCGCCCTGAGCGTCGCCCGCGGTGAGATCGTCGGCATCCTCGGCCCCAACGGAGCCGGTAAGACGACGACCGTCGAGTGCCTCGCCGGCCTGCGCGTGCGCGACGGCGGCACGGTCGACGTGCTCGGGCTGGACCCCCAGCACGACGGCGCCCGCTTGCGGGAGCGGATGGCGCTTCAGCTCCAGGAGAGCGAGCTGCCGGCACGGATCACCGTGCGCGAGGCGCTCCGGCTGTACGCGTCCTTCTACGCCGACCCGGCCGACCCCGACGAGCTGCTGGCCGACGTCGGCCTGACGGACAAGGCCGAGACGCGGTTCGCCAAGCTCTCCGGCGGGCAGAAGCAGCGGCTGTCCATCGCCCTGGCGCTGGTGGGCAACCCGGAGATCGCCGTGCTCGACGAGCTGACCACCGGCCTGGACCCGCAGGCGCGTCGGGAGACCTGGCGGCTCATCGAGCGGGTGCGCGACCGCGGCGTGACGATCCTGCTGGTCACGCACTTCATGGACGAGGCCGAGCGGCTCTGCGACCGGATCGTGCTCATCGACGCCGGCCGGGTCGTCGCCACCGGCGCGCCCGCCGAGCTGGCCGCGCGCACCGGCGTCGGCCAGGTGCTCCGGTTCGCCGTGGCGGGCGGTGTGCCCGAAGGCCTGCTGCGCGCCATCGGGTCGGTGGAGTCGTCCTCGGGCCCCGATGCCGCGGGCGAGTACGAGGTCCGCGGCAGCGACGGCGTCGTGCAGGACGTCATGGTCGCGCTACGCGACGCCGGGCTGCGGGCCGACCGCGTGACCATCGAGCACCGCTCCCTGGAGGACGCCTTCGTCTCGATCGTCGCCTCCGGGACCTCCGGTGCCGACGACGCCCCGCGTCCGATCCCCACCCGTACCGACGCCCGTTCGGAGGTCTGACATGTCCGTTACCGCACGCACGACCCCACCCGATGCCGCCCGCTCGGCCGGCCTGACGTCGTCGGCCAGGCGCCCTGCCGCGAAGCCGGGCGTGCTGGCGCGGCTCACGCTCGTCGAGGGCCGGATCTTCCTGCGCGAGCCGTCCGCTCTGTTCTTCGGGCTGGTCTTCCCCGGTCTGCTGCTGACCGTCCTCGGGCTGGTGATGCCGTGGGCGGACATGCCCTTCTCGGACACCGACCCGGTGCTGTCGCAGGTCACCGCGATCACCGGCTACACGCCGATCGTGCTCGCCATGGCGATCGCGACGGTCGCGTTCTCCACCCTTCCCGCGACGCTCGCGACCTACCGCGAGAAGGGGGTGCTGCGCCGTCTGTCCACGACGCCGTTGCCGCCGTCGCGGGTGCTGGTCGCCCAGCTGCTGGTGAACCTCGGGGTGCTGATCGTCGCGTCGGTGCTCGCCGTCGTCGCCGGGGTGCTGGTGCTGGACGTGGCGCTGCCGACGAACCCAGTGCTGCTGGTCGGTGCCTTCCTGCTGGGGGCGGCGTCGTCGATCTCCGTCGGTTGCCTGATCGCGGCCCGCGCCCCGACGGCGGCCGCGGGGACCGGCATCGGCATGCTGACGTTCTTCGTGTCGCTGTTCTTCGCCGGCGTCTGGATGCCACTGCCGCTGATGCCGCAGATCGTCCAGACGATCAGCGCGTACACCCCGGTGGGTGCCGCGTCCCAGGCTCTGGGGGCCGGGTGGTACGGAGGACCGTTCCCGGGGCTCGAGCTACTGGTCATGGTCGGCTGGACGGTGGTCTGTGTGCCGCTCGCGGCGAAGCTCTTTCGCTGGTCCTGACCGCGCGGGCCGGGATGCGTCGCGCCTGGCCCGCCCAGCTGTCGAGGCCCCGGCTCACCCGGCGTGGCGGCCCCGGCCTCCGCTGGCTCGGACCATCCCCGGTCCCGACCACTGCCGGGGCGGATCGGGCCGCAACCCGGCCGAGTGTGGAGCGTTCGGTGCCGACACGCCGGCGTGTCGCAGCCCGAACGCTCCACAGTCCGCGCGAGTGCTCCACATCGGCGACGGAACGCTCCACTCAGCGGTGGAACGCTCCACCGGAGAGTTGGAACGCTCCACTCGAGGGGTGGGTGCTCTGCAGGGGGAGGGGTCGAGGGTGGGTGTGGGGGTGTTAGGGTGCTGGGTATGCAGCACGGTCGTGGCTATTGGCGCTTTACGCAGGCTCCTGGTGGAGCCGTGCGGGCGGCTGCCTGACCCCACGACCCACCCGGAGCCCAGGGCCTTGGACGCGTGTGCGTCCGGGCCCTTCGTCATTCAGACGGGCGCCGGCCAGTGGTGCGGCTCCGTCGAGGCCAGACCCGAGGAGACCCGATGACCACCACCCACAAGCTCGCCGCCGACCGCGCCGAGCAGAGCCGGCCGGGGCCGGACCGCCCGGTGCCGGTCGGTGCAGCGGCCGATCACGCCGCCTCCGAACACGCGCAGCCGGACCACGCGAGGCCCGATCACGCGAGTCCCAACCTTGCTGAGCACGGCCAGGGCGACGCCGGCACGGTCGCGACCAGCGACCTGCGCATCCGCGCGCTGGACCCGTTGCCCGCGCCGAACGACCTGCTCACCGCGATGCCGCTCGGACCCGAGCGGGCGGACCTGGTCCGTCGCTCCCGCAGTGCCGTGCGCGCGAGCCTGACCGGCGCCGACGACCGGCCGCTGATCGTCGTCGGGCCGTGCTCGGTGCACGACCCGGCCGCCGCCCTGGACTACGCGGCCCGGCTGGCCGACGTCGCGCGTCGGCTGGAGGGTGACCTGAACGTCGTCATGCGGGTGTACTTCGAGAAGCCGCGGACCACCGTCGGGTGGAAGGGCCTGATCAACGACCCGCGGCTGGACGGCTCGCACGACGTCCACGAAGGGCTGCGTCTCGCCCGTGAGGTGCTGCTCGGCGTGCTCGACGCCGGGGTCCCCGCCGGGTGCGAGTTCCTCGAGCCGACCAGCCCGCAGTACCTGGCCGACGCCGTGAGCTGGGGTGCGATCGGGGCGCGCAACTCCGAGAGCCAGGTCCACCGGCAGCTCGCGTCCGGCCTGTCGATGCCGATCGGCTTCAAGAACACCACCGACGGGCACGTGACCGGCGCGGTCGACGGCTGCGTCACGGCGGCGAGCGAGCACGTCTTCTTCGGTGCTGACGGTCACGGGCGGGCGGCGGCGGTCGCCACCACCGGCAACCCGGACTGCCACGTGGTGCTGCGCGGCGGGCGGGGCGGTCCGAACTACGGCGCGCCAGACGTCGCAGCCGCGGTCGAGGTGATCCGCCGGGCGGGGCTCACGGGGGCGGCCGCGCACGGCGTGGTGGTCGACGCGAGCCACGGCAACTCCGGCAAGGACCACGTGCGTCAGGCCGAGGTGGTGCGCGAGCTCGCGGCCCGGATCGCCGACGGCGAGCAGGGGATCTCCGGCCTGATGCTGGAGAGCTTCCTGGTCGCCGGACGCCAGGAGCCGGCACCGAGCGGCCTGGTCTACGGGCAGTCGGTCACCGACGCCTGCCTGGCCTGGGACACCACCGAGGCCCTGCTCGAGGAGCTCGCGGCCGCCGTCCGCACCCGGCGGGGCTGAGGTCTAACGGCACACCGGTCACAGCCAGCCGCGTTCGCGCGCCGTGGCCGCCGCCTCGGTGCGGTTGCGGGCGCCCAGCTTGGCGATCGCTGACGAGAGGTAGTTGCGCACCGTCCCCTCGGCGAGGTGCAGCCGGGCGGCGATCTCGGCGTTCGGACTGCCGTCGGCGGCGTTGCGCAGCACGTCCCGTTCCCGCTCGGTGAGCGGGTCGTCGCCGTCCCACGCCGCGACAGCGAGCTCGGGTGCGATCACCCGCTGGCCTCGGTGCACCCGCCGCAGCGTGTCGACGAGCTGCTCGACCGGGGCGTCTTTGAGCACGTAGCCGGCCACACCGGCCTCGAGTGCGCGGCGCAGGTAGCCGCTGCGGGCGAAGGTCGTGACGATGACGACGCGGGTCGGTGAGCCGCGCCGTGCCAGCTCGGCGGCCACGTCCAGCCCGCTGCGGCCCGGCATCTCGATGTCGGTGAGCAGCACGTCAGGTCGCGTGTCCATCACCGCCGCGAGCGCCTCGTCACCGTCGGCCGCGGTCGCCACGACCTCGATGTCGGGTTCGAGCGCGAGCAGGGAGGCGAACGCCCCGAGCACCATCCCCTGGTCCTCGGCCAGCACCGTCCGGATCGTCATGTCGCGGCCTCCCGGTTCGTCTCTCGGGGCCGTGCCGCCACGCCCTGCGCCGGAACCGTGACCGTGAGCGTCGTGCCGCGGTCCATCCGGCGGTCTACGTGCCCACCGACCGCGGTGACACGCTCGCGCATGCCCGACAGCCCCGACCCGTCGGGTGCGCCGGTACCGCGTCCGTCGTCGGCGACCGTCAGTCGCACGTCGTCGCCGGCCGTGACGACGTCGATCCTGCACACGCGCGCGGCGGCGTGGCGCACCACGTTCGTGACGGCCTCTCGCACGGCCAGCGCGACCGTGGCCTCGACCGCTGGTGACATCGACGCGCTCGTGTCGCTGTGCACGATCAGCTCGACACCGGCTGCGGTCAGCACGTCCCGGGCGATGTCGATCTCGGTGTCCAGCGCGTGGTGGCGCCACCCGCTGACGGCTGCGCGGACCTCGGTCAGCGCATCGCGGGCGAGCTGCTCGACGTCGGTCGCCTCGGCGGCGGCGCGTGCCGGGTCCGACGGCGCGACCTTCCGGATGAGCTGCGCGCGCACGACGATGCCGGTGAGCGTGTGACCGAGCAGGTCGTGCAGGTCACGGGCGATCCGCTCGCGCTCGCCCAGGGTGGCCAGCCGCTCGATCCGGACGTTGTCGACGCGCAGGCGGGCTGATTCGCGCAGGTTCTCGGCCTCGCTCATCACCGAGCTCCCGATCAGCCACACGAGCACGACGGGGGCCGCGAACGCCCCGAGCCGGAAGGGCATCTCCATCGGTGACACCGCCGCGATGACGAGCAGCAGCACGCTCAGCACGACGAACCACCGACGCGCGATCCGGGGGGAGGAGGATCCCGCGGCGAACGCCACGGCGAAGACGAAGAAGACCGTCGCGGTCGAGATGAACCAGACCGTCGTGACGCCCAGCAGGGTGAAGATCACCGCGACGACGGTCTTCGTGCGGTCCGTGCCCAGCTCTCCCATGATCACCAGCGCCGCCCCGATGGCGATGAGCGCGACGATCACCAGCCAGTCGGCGGCCTGTGAACCGGTGGTGGCTCCGGTGCCGGCGCCCACGGCCTGCAGCATCGGCTCGAACGTCAGCGCGCCGAGGAAGATGATGTACCACCACCGGCTGACGCCGCGGCGCAGACCGACGGCGGACAGCCGACCGGTGTGGTCGGCTGTCGCCGTACGCGCCTGCTCGGTGGTCACGCCTGGCCTCCAGTCACGCCCGCATCGAACGGTACGCGACGGCTGCCAGCGACGCCGTGACCCCGGTGGCGGCGAGCAGAGCCGCGATGTTGTCGATGATCGGCTCACCGAGCAGCAGCCCCAGTCCGAGCTGGGACGTGTGATAGGTCGGTAGCCACACGGCGAGGTCCTGCACGAACGCCGGGAGCATCTCCAGCGGCATCCACAGTCCGCCGGCGATCGCCATCGGGAGGAACACCGCGTTGATGATGGCCGGGGCTGCGCGCCCGCGGGCGACGAACCCGACCGCCATGCTCAGCAGGGCGAACGGCAGCGACCCGAGCAGCAGCAGCCCCGCGATCTTCAGCCAGGTACCGATGTCGGTGTCGAACAGCCCCATCGCGACGGCGGTCAGGCTCATCGCGGCGTAGACACCGAACGCGACCGGAAGGCCGGCGGCCACCTTGGCGGCCAGGGTCGTGCGCACGGGTACCGGCGAGACGCGCTTGACTCGCAGCCAGCCGCGCTCACGGTCCTCGGCGATGCCTGCGCCCGGCGTCAGGGCGACGGAGATGACGCCGAAGGCGCCGAACGTCGCGAGCATGAGCGTCGCGCCGGATACCGGGCCGTCGCCCTCGGTCCCGAACAGCGTGGCGAACACCGCGAACATGCCGACCGGCATCGCGATCGAGAAGAACGCCACGATGGGCTCACGGATGATGGCGTACAGCTCGTCGCGGATCTCGACGGCAAGGATCGGGGCGTTCATGCGGCTACTACCTCCTGGGACTGCTGGGTGGTGATGGCGATGACCGCCTGCTCGAGCGTGGCGCCCTCCACACGGAGGTCGCTGAGGGTCGGGTCGGCTGCGAGCAGGGCGTGGACGGTGGCCTCGGTCCTGGCGCTCGCGGCGCGCATCCGGCCGTCGACGACCGCGACGTCGAGCACCCCGGGCAGCGCACGCAGCTCGTGGTCTCGCAGTGCTGTCCGGGCGGTGACGGTGCGGTCGGGCAGCTGGGCCATGAGGGCGGCGGGGTGACCGCTGGCGATCACGGTCCCCTCGTGCAGCACGACGACGCGATCGGCGAAGGCCGCTGCCTCCTCGATCTGGTGCGTGGTGAGCAGGACGGCGGTGCCGCGATCCCTGCGTTCGGCCAGCGTGGCCCAGAAGCGACGGCGGGCGTCGATGTCCAGCCCGACGGTCGGCTCGTCCAGGACGAGCAGGGTGGGATCGACGACGAGGGCCATGGCGAGCTGCAGACGCTGCTGCTGACCGCCGGAGAGCTCGGTGACCCGACGCTTCGCCAGGTCGTCCAGGCCCACCTCGGTCAGGACGGCGTGGGCCTCGGAAGCGGCTCGGCCGGCGCGGACCGCCCATCCCCCGACCAGCTCGCGGACCTTCAGCGTGCGCGGGAAGCCGGCCTCCTGGTGCACGACGCCCAGGCGGCGGCGCGTGGCCGGCAGACGCGGGTCGGCGCCGTCGATCCGGACACCACCGGAGGTGGGTGCCAGCGTGCCCGTCAGCGCGCCGACGAGCGTCGTCTTGCCCGCACCGTTGGGGCCCAGCAGCGCGACGCACTCGCCCGCAGCGACGGTCAGGTCGACGCCGCGTAGCGCGTGCGCCTCTCGGTAGCGGTGATCCAGTCCACGGATCCTCACGACATCAGTCATGGTCATCTCCTTGTCGAACGGGTGATGACTTCACTGTGTGGGGTGCGGACCGGGCCCGTGTAGTGCGCGGCGTCAGGACCTGCGCATGACAGATGTCACCCGGCCGGGATCAGCCGCGGTGCCACGGCAGGTACAAGATCCCGGTGGTGCGGATCTCCTCAGGGATCGCGTGCAGCCGGCGCTGAAGCCGGCGTGATTCCGGGGAACCCGTCAAGGCTCGAGGGGCGGCAGGAGCGGGCGGAACGAAGGCCCCTGACCGGCGTTCTCGCTGGTCAGGGGCCCTTTCCGCCGTGTCGGGGTGACAGGATTTGAACCTGCGACCTCTTCGTCC
>CAYQFJ010000010.1:0-42624 GCA_964416715.1 uncultured Actinotalea sp.
CCGACGATGGTCGCGACGACGTCGGACAGGAGCCCGTCCAGGGCTTGATGGGTGGTCACGTTCTACCTGTGCAGGCACGCCCCGTTCGGCTGCCAGGTCAAGCCGCAACCGACTGGGCGGCGCGCGGCCCAGATCCCACCCGGGCAAAAGTTCGTCCATCAGCAACTGCCGAAGCTGAGGCTGAGCACATTCGGTGGGTCGCGTTCCCCAGCGCAGCTTCGCGACAGTCACCCAACTCATAGCCGCCTGGTGTTCCTCCCAGGTTAGGGCACCGGCGTCGAGCCCTCACAGACGACGTCAGCAATGTCGCCTGTGATGCCAGAGTTAGTCACCCGCGACGAGACCCAAAAGGCGGGATTCATGAGCACGGTCCTCCCTTGGTCACTGATTGCGAGAATCTCCGAGAGGTATCGCCTACCGTCACGGCCCTCACCAGCAACGACCATGATGCGGCCCGCCCGCAACGCGGACTCCCCCGGATACACGTCGTCACAAACTAGATGCGGCGGCGTCGTGGGTGGCTCTGGTGCACTGCCTAGAAGCGCCTCACAGTTGCCCCTCGTCGCTGCAACCTCGCAGGTCAAGTCGAAGTCTTCCGAAGTAGCATAATCATCCTTTGCGTTCTCATACACGTGCAGGATGGCTGCCATACTGTCGGAGGCAGAAGGAATCGACGCAGAACTGGCATCACGGGGCAACTTCAAGAACGCCGCTCCAGCAACTAGCACGCCAGAGACAATCGCGATCCCTACAATGAGTTGCCTTCTACGCATGGTCGACCTCATCGGCGACTGCTTCAATGCAATCATCTCCCGCGTCATCGATTCCAAACAGCTCGACGTCAGTGCAAGGTAAGCTGGCAAGCAATCCCGCATGGCCTGGAGACTCAGACAGGAAGACGTTCGATGCGTCGAGGGCACTCGCCCATCGCCCGGCTGGCTCAGACCCCACTACTGGATCCATCCGGCTACCCAGGACTACCACTTGATCAACCTGTCCGATGTTCACCGCGTCGACACGGTGCCCGCGCCACTCCAGGCAAGGGAGATAGTAATTGAATATAAATCGAACTATTTCCCTGGTCGAACCCGCCTCCCGCTCGGCGTCACCTCGAGCCGCTAAATACTCCGCATGATTAGGCCAATTGTACTGACTGCACAGACCCGAATAAAATAGGCCGTTGAGCGGTGAAAACTCGCCGTCACCATAGCGTCGAAAGTACTGGTCGGCCACTTCTAGGACTTCTTCACCTGAGCGATTCCGTAGCAACTCGGCACGTTCACTTGTTGTCAGACCGGGAACGCGCATTAGCGTCAAAATATAAGCCGCCTCGTCCGACTCGGCCAGCTCTAGCGATTGCGCAAGCGTGTTGTCTGCCGAGCTCAGCAGACGATCGAGAGCCGCGGCCATGCTTTCTGCGCCATTCTCAACGAAGGCGAGTCCAGAAGTGGTCATCGGTACAGGGCTGTCTACGATTGCGCGCGAGATGCTCACGCCAGCATCAGCGAGCGCCCCCAGCATGTGAACGTCCGCGGACGCAACATATGCAGCGGGCGCTCCGCGCGACTCTCCGGTAGCGGCAAGCAACTCAACGACCCGTCCTAGCACCTCGGCGTGCACGGCGCTCGAGTACGCCAGCGCTGGATGTCCAGCACATGCCTCCGCGAACTCTCGCGCCCTCTGCTCGACCTCTCCCGACGAGTCTAGCAGAGCAGCATAGAATGCGTTCTGAACGTCAGCTGTCAAACAATTTCCCAGGGCCCAACTCTTGTCCCCGTCGGGTCGCTCTGAACGTGGCGGGTCTAGAACGACAACGCGCCGTTCGGGATACGCCGCCAGGACCCGCTCGCGTCCTGCTGCGTACGCGGCTGTCGCGAATCCGTTCGGCCCTCCTGGGAGCCAGAGGAGGAGTTCTCCACCTGCCCCGTCAACGGTGAACTCGACGCTAGCATCCGACAAGGACGCTTCGAGTGAGACGCGTCCACACCTCATGGGCGACTCTGGATTCGCACATTCTACGAACTCGGCCGATCCGACCGTGTACGTTTCCGTCGGCGTTGGAGAGCCCGCCAGGAACCGCTGAGATCCGACGGCTGTGGCCGTGATCACTAAACCGACCACGGCCACAGCAGCCCAGGTGCCAAGGCGGCCCCGTCTAGAAGGAGAAGAATCCATGATCGAAGGTCCAAACCGGCCACTTGCCTGTTGGGGTCTTGATCAAGGTCAGGTGGGCGACCTCCCGCTCGCTGCGATACGCGTTTCCGCGCCAGTAGTTCTGGAACTGTCCGGCAGCGACACCCTTCGAGATGTCCCACTGGTCGCACTGCGTGAATGGCGCGGAGAGGCTCCCTCCTGCAAAGCCGACGGTGAGGGTGACCGAGACGCAATTCCCCTGGTTCGTGTCGGACCGTGGAGCCCAGTCCACCCAAGACCACGCACCCTGGGATGAGGAACTCCGAGAAGACTTCCCGTATGCCTCACTCAGAGTAAAGATGCCCGTGCTCTTCGCCGTACCCCAGAGCTTGAACGTGTAGTAGTCATAGGACGCATCGCCGTCAGTGGACTCCTGGAGGATCTGGTAGCAGCCATCGATGAAGCCGGTGGCGTTCTGCTCCCGGGACTGACACGCGTTCGCCACGTTGACCCAAGCGGACCCGCTGTTGGCGAAAGCCGCAAGGCTTGGGCGGCCTGACGTCTCGAAACTGCCCGAGACGTTGACGCGACCATCTTCGTCGACCTCTGCGACGTCGCTCGTTGGCGTCACGTCGTTCGTGTGCGTCACGACAACAGGGCCGGCGTCCGAAGCGTACTCGTAGGCCTGCACGGCATCGACTGTGCGGTACACGCCGAACTCTTGTGCCCATCGCTCCGTTGCCCGTGCACTCCCCTGGGCAACACTGTTGGATTCCTGCTCGCCCTCCGTTCCCTCTGAAGCGACTGCTGGTGCGGTAATCGACACCGCAACGAGCGCCGCCATGGCTATGGCTGATATTAAGCGTCCCGTCATGGCACTGAACTCCTTTGTCATAGTGACACTGACAGGTGGACGTTCGGAGCGTAGCACTGCGCGAAACCAAAAGGAAGGGTCGATGGCGGGCCCAGGAGCGGCTATCAAGATTCGACTGTATTTGTGATATTTCCGCGTCGACGGACGTCTTGGGTGGACGGTTCTCTTCGCAGGGCAGAGCGGGAACAACCAGCCCCAGACCGGCCGGTGCGATCAGCACGTAGCCAGGGAGCATTTGGAAGGTTCAGGCGGCGCAGCCCAGCGGTCGACCGGCACGACGCAGCGCGAGCTCAGCCAACAGGCCAACTGGCGTCGTGCGGGCCAGGCGGCCGGTGGTGTCGTCGAACCGGACCGACCGGGCGACGTCGAACGCCCGCTGCAACGCCGGGGCCATCCCCACCGTCCCCACCGGCGCGGGTTCGAGGATCTCGCTCGTGCGGACCGTGCTGGGACGTCGGGTCGTCTTCGCCCCAGTAGCGGGCACCCTCAGCCACGGCCGGCCGTCGAGCGGGCGCACCGTACCGTCGACCTCCCACACGGCCCGGGTGAACCCCGCCACCCGCGCCTGGCCCGTCGGCGCGACCAGCTGGTGCACCGGACGCCCACCGGCCGCCTGGGCCATCGGGCCGACCAGGACCACCGCACTGGCGGGCCCGTACGGTGGTCGGCGTGACGGTAGCGGGTGCGGACCGGCCGCGGCCGACGCCACCTTGCCCATCGACGCGGCGTCCAGGAACGACGGGCCCTTGACCTCCACCCACACGTCGGTGTCCGGGAGGTAGAAGTCCGGCAGGTAGTTCAGCGTCCCGAGGCCGTAGTGGCACGGCTCGTAGTCCCACGACCAGCCCATCAGGTCGAAGAACACCGCCCACCGCGCCTCCGTACGGGACCGGAACAGCACCGACGAGTACGACGCCTCCGACGGGCCGACGACCGCCCGCCCCGGCCGTGGTGGTGCCGTGCGCTGCCCCCGGGACGACCCCTTCGCCTTCCCACCGCGTCGCGCGTTCACCGGGCGCTTCGCACCGCCGGTCTTGGTCGGCTTCCGACCGGCGGCTGAACCGCGGGTCTTCGCGCGCCCAGCCGTGCTAGTCGACGCTGCGGACTTCGGCTTGGCAGTCACCGGCGGTCAGCTCCCAGGTGCTCAGTGGTCTCCGCGCGAGGCCCGCGGTGCTCACCTCGGACCATGCGCAGGAACGACGACGGCCACCGGCGGCGGTCAGCGGTCGCCGAGCGCGTCCAGCACGCTCGAAGCAACCACGCGGGCACGTGACAGACGCTGCTCGAGCGCGGTGACCCGCGCACGGCTCAACCTGGCCTGCTCGGCCACGTGCCGGAACAGCGCCTCCTGGGTGTCCGGGTCGAGCGTCCCCCACACCTCCGGGTACGAACCGCAAGCGGCGACCAGCACCTCAACGGGACCCGTGCTCGTGGTTGCGACCATGGGTGACAGATGTGCGGACACGACCCCAAGGACCCCCCTGCACCGGGCAGCAAGACGCCCCCAACCCGCCGGTTCCGGGGCTGGGGGCGTCTCGCCGGTGCGGTCGCCTCAGACCCCCGCGGGAACCCCCGCGCCGGCCGCCTCAGCGGTGTTGGCGATGGTCTGGACCTCGCAGGCGTCCGTAGTGCAGTAAGCCTCACCGATCGCGTCGACACCCAGCCCGTCGTAGATCGGTGACAGGTCCACCGGGAACAGGGCCATCCGGCCCTGCTCGTACGCCGCCTCGTCGATCTCCGTGTACGGCATCTGCGGGAACGTCTTCCGCCCGGTCGGCAGGAACGACACCGTCTTCAGCGACCCCTCGTGCATCGCCAGGACGGTCCCGATGTGCTGCGCCTCGGACTCCGTGTCGAAGCTCAACGTCACCGACACCGAGTTGTCCGACCAGTGCCGCTGGGCCGTGGCCGCCAGGTGCGCCTTCTCGAACAACGTGACCTGCTTCTCGGACCGCTTCGCGTCGGAGTGGATCGGGAACGCCACCACCACCGTCGTGTCCGGTGACTCCGACGACGGCTCCACCAGGTACCCGGCCTGCCGGAACAAGGTCACCATCGGGTCGGCGGCCGAGAACCGGACGCGGCGCTCGAAGAACTCCCCACCGGGGGCCCAGTGCACACCGGGGGACTCCCCCGCCAGGATCGACACGGTCCCGGACGGCTTGACGGTCGTGGTCTTGATCGACTCACGCACGCACAGCCACTCCGAGTACACCCGGTCGTAGTAGGAGACCGTGTCGTACCCGGCGTCCATCCACTGCCGCAGCACGGTGATCCCTCGGTTGTCGGCGAAGTTCGCCACCCCGGACATGGACGTCCCGATGCGGCGGTTGCGCTGCATGATCGCGTTGGTCCGCTGCCAGTGCGTCGGGATGAGGGTGACGGTCTTGGCGTACAGGTACGCAACCTTCAAGGTGCGCTTGAAGTCCTCGAGGTCGTCGTGCCGCCCCAGGAACGTCTCCACCAGCGTGCAGCACTCGTAGGACTCGAGCGTCTGCTCGGCGCAAGGGTTGTACCCGGTGGCGCGGTGGTCCTTGCCGTTGGGAGGGTCGACCAGGCGCCCGTACTGGCGTGAGAGGTCCATCCACACCACGCCCGGTTCACCGTTGCGCTTGATGCCCTCGACGATCTTTGACAGGTCGTCGCCGACGTTCACCTGCACGGAGTTGTTGCTCATCCAGCCCCACCCCGGTGCGTCGGGGTCGTAGCTGTTGCGCTCGGGGAAGACGTCGGGGTTCTTGGCGTTGAGGAACGCGTCGTCGTCGATCGAGCCCAGGGCGAGCTCGGCGGACCGGCGCACGTTCCCCGAAACCACGCACACCCCAATCAGGTTGCCGATGTCCAGGATGTCGGTGGTCGTCAGCACCTGCCCGGCCTTGGCGTCCAGGACGCTGCGCAGGGCCTCGTGGAGCTTGCGCAGGGGTCCGGGCCCGGCTGCGGTGCCACCGAACGTGCGGATCGGGTCACCGGCGGGGCGCACCAGCGTGTAGTCCCACACCGGCAGGGTCTGGCCGGGCTTGAGGTAGGAGTCCAGGAGCCGAACCACCGACGCGACCCACCCTTCCCGGTCGTCGGGGATCTGGTGGATCTCCACCTGCGTGTCGAGGTCGGCCGGGTCGACCAGGCCGTCGCCGGTGAGGATCTGCGGGGGCAGCGCCCGGCCGGTGTCGTCCAGGACGAACTCGGCCGACGGCACCGCCTTGGGTGCGTAGACCTCGAAGCCCTTGGTGGCGCCCTTGGTGTCGAAGCCGACACCGATGCCGAGCATGGACGCCTCCATGAGGAACGCGAACGGGCCGGACGGGTCGGACTTCGTCATGTCCTCGGTGCTGACGAACGCGCAGTTCTGCAGTGCGGCGGAGTTGCGCTGCTCCATCACCAGCGGGGTGCCCATCATCCACAGGCCGCGGCCCGGTGGGGTCCACTTGAAGTGGAACAGGCGGTCGAACGCGTCCTCGGCGGTGCGCTGGGCCTTCACGTCCGACCAGGGCAGCCGGTTGGCCTTCGCGTGGTCCTTCTGCAGGGTGAACATGCCCTCGATGACGCGCCGGCAGACCTCGTGCCAGCGCTCCTTGGCCTTCGGGCAGGGGCACTCGTCGCCGATGTTGCCGTGCACGCAGGGCTTCTTGCGGGAGTAGGTCCGCAGGAACGTGATCTCGCCGAGGGCGTTGCCGGCGGCGTCGGTGTACCCCCACGGGACGGGGCGGGTGGCGTACTGGTCGACGAACTCGTCGGACAGGTGGAACGAGAGACTCATGGGTTGTGCAGCTCCTCGGTGTGGTGCGAGACGTGGACCCACCAACCGGACCTGTGGTGCGGCGCGGGGGCGTGTAGAGACATGGATGTGCGGGTGATTGCGGGTTGCCCCGGACCGGGCCGGAGGTTCACCCGGCGGGGCGAGGCGAGCCCTGCTGACGGTCGGGTCAGGCGACCACCGCCCGGTCGACGCGGCTGACCCGGTGGACGATCAACGGCACGAACCGGCCGTCCCGTTCGATGGACACCGAGCTGACACCGACTTCGGTGCACGCTTCGGCGACCGGCCCTGATCCGGCGAAGGGGTCCAGGACCCTCATCCCCTCGACCGCGACCAGGTCGACGAGCCACCGGGTCACCGACAGTGGTTTGACGGTCGGGTGGGTGACACCGTCGACGGTGGGTCGTTCGGGTGCGGTCGCTTTCGGTGCGTACCGGAACGTGGGGATGAACCGTGTGGCGTCGCCTCGGCCGCGGCGATCCGCGGACTGGGTGGCGAGCTCGCGGACCTGGCATCCCTGGGCGCACCGGTGGTCCGTGCAGCCGGGGTGGTGGACGGCTGCGACGTTCGCCGGCCAGCGGCCCGCACCGTCGTGACCGGCGTTGTCGGCGGCATCGCGGGCGTCGATGAACGGGATCCTGGTCGCGTCGATGTGGAACGCGCCCGCGTGGTGCTCCAGGACGTTGCCGGCCAGGGTGCCGTCCAGTGGCTTGCGGGCCACCAGGACTGGTTCGTGGGCGGGCTTGAGCGCCGCGGCCCACCCGGCCCACGCGGCGGACTGTTCCGACGCCGGTGCGGTGACGTCGGTCCGTCGGCCGCCCATGCGCCACCCGGCCTCGGTGGTGTACTGGCCGTCCTGGGCGCCCAGGCGCCGGGCACGCTTGGTGTCGGTCGCGACCAGGGGCCTGTCACGGCCCTGCTCGGCGTCGATGAGTTTCGACACGTCGGTGGCCTTGGCCATGCCGCGGCCGTACACCCACGCGAGGATCTCGTCGCGCAGCTCGAACCCGGCCAGTCGGATGGACAGGCCCATCAGGTCCACGGTGCGGGGTGCGGCGAAGCACAGCAGGTGGCCGCCGGGGACCAGGACTCGTGCGACTTCGTCCCACAGGGCCGGTGGTGGGACGAACCGGTCCCATCGGGTCGACATGAACCCTCGACCGTCGGGGACGAACTCCCGTTGCCCGCCCACCCAGCGGGACAACGTGTCGGTGACTTTCGACACCGGGATGGGTGCGAGGCCGTACGGCGGGTCGGTGATGCAGGCGTGCACAGAGGCGTCCGGCAGGGTTCTGAGCACCTCGAGCGCGTCCCCGTGCCAGACGGTGGCGAGCTCGTCGCGGTGTGCGACCAGCGGTGGTGCGGCGGTCACGCCGCCTCGTTCAGGTCCCGGCGCAGCGACTCGGCCTCCGCTGCGGCCTCGGCGATCACCTTGGCACGCTCCTCCGCGGGCATGAGCCGGCGGGCCTTGGCGGTCGTGCCGCCCCAGATACCGAAGGACCGCTCACCGGGTGGTTCGTCACGCAAGGCCTGGGCGAGGCAGAGCAGGCGGACCGGGCACTTCTCGCAGATCCCGATGACCGTCCGGCGGGTTGCCGAGTTGTCCTCGAAGAACGCTTCCGGGTCGGTCCCGTTGCAGCGGGCGAGCTCTTGCCACTGCCACTGGTCGCGGGTCTTCGTGGTGGCGTCACGGGTCGGGAACGGCAGGACTGTCATGTCAGTGCTCCGGTGTAGGGGCGTGCGTACGGTTCGAGGAGGCTGACCCGCTGATCCCAGGTCGCGGTGACCGGCACCGGGGCGTCGCTCATGGCCCGGACCGGGGTCCCGCCGGGCAGGACGATCAGCGACCTGTCGGGGGTCAGGGCCGTCCAGGCGTCCTGCTCGCGGGAGCGGATCGCGACGACCTGCTCACCGGTGCGCTTGGACCTGACGAGCCACACCTCGCCGCCGTCGGGCCCGGTCACCTGGCACCGGCCTTCGCGCGCCCAGCGGGTCGGGTGGCAGACGTGCCCGTGGTAGTGGGCCGTTCGACCCAGGTGCGCCACAGCGCCCACGAGACACCGACCAGCAGCACCAGGGCGGTGAACCACGGGTAGACGATCTGGGCGAGCACCAGCAGCACCAGCCACCGGTACCAGCGTCGTCGTGCCGTGGAGACCAGGACGCAGCAAGCCGCGCCGGGCAGCAGCATCGCCGCGTTCACGACCCACAGAGGTGCACCGGCGTTCTGCACCGCGATCAGACCGGCGACGGTCACGAAACCACCCAGGACGGCGGCCACCACTGGCAGCGCCCGGTCGACCCACGCCGGCCGGTCACTTCGGAGCTTCGATAGGAGGTTCATGCTCTCCCTGTGCAGGTGACGTGAGTTCGGCTGACAGCCGAACCGATCCGCGGCGCACAGAAGAGGTGTGAGGACGGCGGTGCTGACCGGCACCCGGCGCAACCCAGCCCTGGTGCTGCGGTTCACCGGGCGGGACTACCTGCCCCGAGGAGCGAAGCTCTCGCGCACCCGCCGCCGCGACATAAAACCCCTGGACGGGCCACCGACCCTGCTGGACTGGGTGCGACGCCTCCCAGGCCGACGGTGGGACCCCGAACAGTCCGTGTGGGTGGCCACGTCCGTCGGACCTGACCCGGACGGGGTGCTCGAGGCCGCCGGGTTCGACGTCGACATGGGCAAGGCACCAACCCAGGGCATCACCACCCTGACGCAGGTGTACGACCCGCTCGTCGAGCTCGGCACCGATGTGCCCGGCAAGTTCCGTCAGGCACTGCCGGACCTGACCGACACCCAGACGGTCATCTGGCCGCGACTGACCGGTTACGAATCCGCTCTCGCGTCGGTCCCTGCCGCAGCCCGGTGGGTCGCCGACCCCGGCTGCTGGGTTGCGCAGACCGCCGACATGCACGCCGTCGACGGCTTGCCGGTCCCCCAGCACGTGCGTGATCTCGCCACCAGGCTGCACGCTGAACGTGTCGCCACCGACATCGACCCCGCTGTGCAGGCCACCGCGGCCGTCGTGGCGAAGGCCAAGCACATCGACGACGTCCGGGACCACGCCGACGACCTCATCGGCACCGCCGGGGACGTACCGGACTGGTTCGGGTTCGACCTGTTCGGGTTCCAGCACGCCGGTGCGCTGTCCGTCAACGCCGGACACAGTCTCCTGGTCGACGAGCCAGGCCTGGGCAAGACCGTCCAGGCCCTTGCCGCCGCCGCAGTGCGCGGCGTGAACCGGCTGGTTGTCGTGTGCCCACCGGTGGTCAGCACGAACTGGCAGAAGGAGACCGAACGCTCGCGGCTGGTCGAGCACATGGCAGGAGGGCGGGGCCCGGCACCGCTCGCACCACCGAGAATCTCGCCCGGCCCCGCCCCTGACCAGCCCAGTTTGCCATCCCATGACCCTCAAGGTGGGTTCGGTGAGGCGAAGATCGTGCGTTTCGTGTCCGGCCGCAAGGAACCCGACCTGCCGGCGGCCGGTGTGGCGATCGTGTCCGACGCGCTCCTGGCCGCACGCCCGGCACTGCTGGACAAGCTGATCGGATGGGCACCCGAGGCGGTCTTCTACGACGAGGCGCACCGGGCGCAGTCCTACGACTCGGAGCGGGCCACCGCGGTACGGGCACTGGCCGAGTCCGTCGGTGACGGACTGAGGATCCCCATCACCGGCACGCCGATCAGCAGCGGACCACAGAACCTGCCGGGAATCCTCGCGGTGTCCGGGCACCTCGACACCGTCTTCGGTGGACACTCGGCGTTCCTGGAGGCGTACTGCAAGCGGAACCACTTCAACGCCTGGGTCGCCCGTCCCGACCGCCTCGACGAGCTCCGTCAGATCCTCGAGGCGCAGGTGTGGACGCGGCGCACCAAGGCCCAGGTTCTGCCCGACCTGCCCAAGAAGCTGCGGTCCGCGACGTACTTGGACGTCGACCTGTCCGGGTTCAAGGCGGCGCACGCCGGTGTCATCGAGGCGATCGAGGAGTGGGTCGACGACTTCGTGTCGAGCCGCGGCCGGTTGCCCACCGTTCCGGACCCCAGTGACGACACCGAGATGGGCCGTGGATCCTCGGAGGTGGAGACGTGGGCCCGCACCCAGGTCGGGCTCGTGTCCAAGCTGCGTTCGGCGGCCGGGCTGGCAAAGGTCGACGCGGCCACCGCGCTCATCCGCGAGCACGTGGAGGCCACCACTGAGGTCGGCAAGGACGGGCCGGTGTACACCCGCCCACTGATTGTGTGGGTGCACCACCGGCCTGTCGGGGAGGCGATGATGCAGGCCGTCCCGGCCGCCGTCGCACGCACCGCGGTGATCCGTGGCGGTACCTCGGCTGACGAGCGTGGGCGCATCGTCGAGGACTTCCAGGCCGGGAAGATTCCCGTGCTGGTGGCGTCGATCGTCGCCGCCGGGGTCGGGATCACCCTGACCCGTTCGTACGACATGAAGTTCGTCGAGACCGACTGGACCGTGTCGAACGTGACCCAGGCGGAGGACCGGTCGGCAAGGATCGGGCAGACCCACCCTGTCAACGTGTCCACGCTGATCGCACCGGGCACGCTGGACGAACGCATCCAAGGTGTGCTCACCGAGAAGTCCGAGGTGATCGAGCCGTTGTTGACCGGTGGGGACAACAACCCGGCGGTGATGCTGCAGGGCATGGATGGCGACGCGAAGACGACTCGGCCGGCGCAGATCATCACCGAGCTCGCCGTCGGGGTCATCGACCTGCGCGCGAAGGCGGCGAGGAAGCGCAAGCCCAAGGCGGCCTGAGCCTTCCCTGCGCTGGTCGCGGGGCGTCATGATCTCTCCGTGGAAGCCAACCTGACCGCCGTCGTCGTCGGTGGCGTGATCGCGCTGTTCAGTGTCGGGCTGGGCGAGGTCGCCCGGTGGTGGCAGGGGCGGACGCGCCGCGACCACGAGCTGGTCATGGAGCAACTCTCGACGTTGCGAGCCACCTGCTCGCAGTTCGCGGTGGCGATGGGGGCGGCGCGGGCTGCTGAGCTGTCGCACCAGCGTGAGTACGGGCAGTACGCCGCCCAGGAGATGCACGGCCCGGATGGTGTGCAGACCAGACGGCGCGAGCCGGAAGCCGAGCGGGTCCTGGTGGAGCTGCGGCTGCTGACCGAGGGGCCGCTGCTGGACGCCGCGCGGGCGTGGTTGCAGGAGCACTACCGCGAGCACTGGGACCTCGCGCCCGGTCCTGGGGAGCCCGAGGTGGACCTTCCCGGTGCGGAGGCACGGTTCTTCGAGGAGGCTCAGCGGGCGCTGAAGGTGCGGTGACCAGGCCTTTCGTTAGTTGTCGTTGCTTGGCAACGTCTGGCCGCCTATGGGACCCTCGTACACGAACAACCCTCGACCAGGGAGAAGCGCAACGGTGACCGGCACCCCGATCACGACCTCCACCCGGCGTCAGCTCATCGACGCCGGACAGCTCCTCGACGTCACCCGCCTGGCGCGAGGGCACCGGATCGTCATCCCCACCGCGATCACCCCAGCCGCATGGTCCGCGTGCGGGGCGCGGGCCGCGGATTTCGGCACCGCACACGGTGACCGGATCGCCTCACGGGTCCTGGCAGCCGCACGCTCCCAGGCCGTCCACTCCCGGCCCTCCACGCTCGACCGGCCGGTCCTCGGGTTCGCCGTGGAAAACACCGACGGCAGGATCCTCGAGCTCGAGCTCGAGGTCGGTCCCGGTGACGACGGCCAACCGGCCGCCACGATCGATCTCGCCGCGTACTGACCTACGCCGCCGCCGGCAGCCCGTCCCCGTCGTCCGCGGACGGCACCGCGTCGTCGGCATCGTCACCCGCCCACCGGGAGGTCTGCCCGTACTCGACCACGGCGCGCTGGTGGGAGCGCGAGTGGTGCACCTCCTCGGGGCACCGCTGGCAGGTGCACGGGCCGTACAGGCACTCCGGGTGCTGCCCAGCCAGGCACCACCCGGACACACCGGCCGAGCCGGTGACAAGACTCCCCTGGGTCGCACCGGTCGCGCGCCTGGCCATCAAGGCGCACCGCCGTCGCGCTCGACGTCGTAGACCTCGTCGTCGGGTCCGGCTGGAGGACGCACCTCGGCGAGCTTGAACGCCGCCTGCACCAACGCGTCCGCGACCTGGGCCCGGTCGACAGGCCCATCGACCGTCGTCACCTGGAACGCACCTTCGAACAGCACCACGACCGCCACCGGGGCGCGCGGCTGCGTGAGCTCCACCTCCACCGTCATCCGGTCACCCCGCGGCCCTTCACGATGGATCATGCCGCACGCTCCTCGGTGGCGAACCCGCGCCGGCGACGCTGGCTCATCCGGGCCTCGACCTCCGTCGTCCGCGACCGCTCCAACAGGCCACGCAACCGGTCCTCGACCTCCTCGACACAGGATCCCAGCGGGGCACCCGGGAAGGAGGCGACGCGTGCGGCAAGGATGGGCCAGCGCGCTGCGGCCTCACGGGCAGCAGCCTCCTTTGCCGCCTTCTCCTCGGCACCGTTGGTGTCGTCGAACCTGGACACCGCCTCGGTGCAGGTCGCCAAGAATGCCACCACCAGGCCCTCCTGGACCGACACCCAGCCGGACGCAGGCGACGACTGGCGTACCGCACGGGTCAGCGCCCGCACCGCACCACGCGAAGGCTTCGGCAACGGCGCCAACGAGTCCACCACCAGCAGGTGTGCCGCCTGGGGTGGGCGGACCATCAACGACTCCAGGTGGTGCGGGTGGAAGTCATCCCACAGCGACATCAACAGCTCCCCGACCGGTTCCTCACCCGGGCACGGCAACGATGGCGGCTCCACGCACACCGACGCGGCCATCTGCACCAAGGACCGTCGCGCCAACGTCTCGTCGGCCAGCACCCGCACGAGCACCTCGGACCGTTCGGTCGATGAGTCCGGCACGCACAGCGCCGGCAGACGCAGCACCTCACGCAGGGCGCTGGCCGAAGCGTGCCCCCGCAACGGTTCACGCGCGAACCCCGTCACAGCCTCGGCCCGCTCCAGCGCCCAGGCGAACTCATCGGGGTCACCCCAGTCCGACAAGGCCACGTCCTCACTGGAGAGCCCTTCGAATGCCACCGCTGCCCGGTACTCCTTCCCCGCGGGGTCCCGGTAGACGCGCGGGTCATCGTCCCGCCGCGTTGGCACCTGCGGGTCGACCACGATCGTCGCCCGCTCCATGCCCCGTGGGCGCACCGCCCGGTCGTACCTGGCCACCTTCCAGGCAAGCTGACGCGCCCACCCGCACAGTGACCCGCCGCCGGCGATCACCTCGAGACGGAACGATGACTCGATGTCCAGGGCCCTGAACACGAGCTCGGCCTGCAGGTTCTCCCGCAGGTCCAGGCGCTGCTGCCTGGACAGCGAAGGGAACGCGCCGGCGACCGCGGCCGCCACATCCGACCTCAGCAGGAGCTCAGCGATCCCGGACCGCGCCTCGTGCTCACCCAGCGACCCGTCCTGGTGGCGAACAGCCAGGTCCCGTGCCGCCTGATCGATCAGGTCCAACGTGCCGACAGTCATACGGTGTAGATGTGCGGCACCACCCAACCCGCGCACCCACCACGGTCACCCCTGAGGGGCAGAGCCCCAACCCGAAGGAGCCGGAGGTGCGATCGGGGCGTCCGGGAACACCACCGGCGGGGCCGCGACCGGTGCTGCTTCGCGGACACGTTGGCGGATCTCCGCTGCATTGGTCGACGCCCGCGCCAAGAACTCCGGCGGGATCGTCACCTCCACCGGCACCGCCCGGTTCGAGATGTCGCAGTAGATCCACACCGACCCGCGGTGCACCTGCCGGTTCACCGGGTCGATCAGCGCCCGCATCGAGTTCCAGTTCGGGGCCGTACCCGCGCCTGCGCCGATGGTCTCCGACGCGGTGATCCGAGCCAGGCGCTCATCGGTCGGTGCCAGCTTGAACAACTCGCACGCCGCGACCGCCTCGTCCCGGTCGGTGATCGCCCCGATCAGCCCACGCGAGATGTACCCCCGCAACCCCGCGTCCAGGGCGTCAGTGACCCGCTGGGTGAACAGCATCGGGAACACCCGCTGCGACCTGGCCAGACGCCCCAACCGCTCCATCTCAGCACGGCCGGCGGACATGAACACCCACGCTTCGTCCAGCAGGATGACCCCGTCCCGGTCGGTCAGAGCCATCGCCGACCCGAACACCATCATCCGCACCAGGGCCAACGCCACACGCTGCGGCAACGACGGCGCCACAGCTCCCGGCTCAGGCAGGTCCAGGTTCGCCGAACCCACCTTGATCAGCGTGATGCCCGACGCGACGCGCAGCCCGTCCGTCGACGGGTTGATCCCGAAGATCGCCCGGAACATCGACGACGAGGACGCCAACCGGAACGCGGCGTCGACCATCTCCGGTGGGGCCTGCCCGTCATCCTTGGCCCTGCGCAGCGCCTGCCCCACGCACGTCGCCCCCTGCGACACCCCATAGTGCAGCGCGTACTGCAGCGGGGTCTCGAAGTCGTCGCGCTTGGACCCCCACGGGTTGATCGACATCAGCATGGAAGCGGCGAGCTCGACCCCGACCTCCGGCTTCGTGGAGAACCGGATCGGGTCGAAGATGCCGTCCGCGGACGCCAGGTCGTCCAGCGACGCGACCTGCCCACCGGAGGCCAGCACGGCCGCGGTGTGGTCAGACTCGGGCTTCGGGTCGATGATCACCGTCGGGGTCGGCTCCCCCAGCGCCGTGGGGATCCTCGCGAGCTGGTCCGCCAACCACAGCATCGCCATCGTGTTGTGCGTCGGGACGAACCCGCCGGCCAGGTAGGTCGAGTCCCGTGAGTCCACGGTGAGGCAACGCCCCGGGACGGGTGCGACCGGTTCGACCGACGTGATGTACAGCCATCGGTGCGTCTCCCGCAGACGCTGCGGTAGCCGGGCGGCCTTCCGGGGCAGCCGGAACACGGGCTGGTCGGTGGTGAACTTGATCCGGTACCGGGTGCCGGTCAACCGGCGCCGGGTGCGCCCGGGCCGTTGCGGGTCGGGTTCGGTGATCGCGGCCGGCCCGGACGTCATGGACGCCTTGATCCCCAAGGATCGGACGAGCTCGAGCGCGTCGGTGGCGAGCCGTTCGTCGCACAAGGCCAGCTCGCACCCCCCACCGACCCCGATTGTGCCGTCGGTGTCCATCAGGCCCTGCAGGACGGCCAGCCGCTGCTCGACGGATGCACGCAGGTACGGCGTCGGGATGTGCTTGTTGTTCAGCACCCCGAGCGTGCGTAGTCCACCGACGAGCCCCGTGATGTAGTGCGCCTGCCGCAGGGTCTTCGAGTGTGTGACCTCGAACCCGTCGGCGACGATCGCGTCGATGATCTCCGGGTCCACACCGGTGAACCCGCCACCGCTGGCGCTGCCGTCCCCGAGCCAGGCCCCGAGCGTGTACGGCGGGACCGGCAGGTCCACGGTCGCACCTTCGAGAGGTTCGCTGACACGGATCGCGAACCGCGACCGACCGCCTGCGGCCCGGACCCCGGCGTCGAGCATCTCACCGGTCGACATCACCGATTCCCCGACCTCCAGGACCGGGGTGTCCCGGTACCGCTGGCGCAGCCGTTCCGCCAGAGCCTTCAGAGCCACGGCCGCCGGGTAGTGCGCGACAGGGCGATGCGTCACTCCCACCGCGGGAAGGGGCAGATGCACCTGGCGTCGCGTCCTCGCGGGCTCGATCCCCGCTTCCCGCGCCCAGCGCCGAACGACGGACGGGTCGGGAGCAGCCCCGCCGGCTTGGGCGATGCGGCGTGCGATCTCCGGTGCCGTCTCCTCGTCACCAGCATCCGCGGAGGTGGCGACCTGTCGTGCAGCACACGCCCTTGCCCGCGACACCTCACCCCAGCGGGATGCGTTGCCCCCGGTGGTGCTCTCCCAGCGGTCTGCCAAGGCGGTGCACGTGGCCTTCACCGGGAAGACCAGGACCGGGTCGGTCTTGGTGACGTTCCGCACCCGGCGGGTCACCGGCATCTCGGCTGTGCGCATCAGGTACGGGACGTCCAGCATCCGTAGCGACGCCACGACCCCCTCCTTGCCCCTCCACGGCGAACCAGGCGCTCGTTCAGCCACGACACGGGTCAGCTCGCGTGCGGTGAGCTCGTCGTCCGGCCCGTACTCGCCTACCAGCACGTCCAATCGGTCGGCCGCGTCCATGGCCCGGGCGTGCGCATCGGCGGCGGCCTGACGGTTCGGGTGCTTGACCCCGTTGCGCTGCCAGTGCGACGACACGACCCACTGGTGGTTGGAGTCGGCCAGGATCTGCTGCCCGTCGCTGAGCGTCACCCGGTACAGGTCCGGACTCGGGTCGACAGGGGACAGGTACGTGACCGTGCAGGGTCGCCCGTCCCGTCCGATGACCTCGTCACCGACCTGAAGCTGCCCGATCGTGGAGGTTCCGGACGGTGTCGGGACCGGGGTGTCCAGTGCGAGCAGCTTCCCCGACCCGGTTTGACCGACGCACACCATCAAAGGGAGCGTGTCGGCGTGCGCCGCGGCCATCGGGTCGATCAGCGCCGGCTGCCGGTCCGACTCGGTGAACCCGACCAACGCCCCACCGCGGTCACCGACCGTCGACAACGACGGCAGGCCGGAGGCGGCCACCGACTGGGTCGGCAGGTCCTGCAGGTGCGGGTTCGCCCGCACCGGCGAGCACAGCATCGTCTCGACCATCGCCGACCGCTGCCGGTACATCATCGGCAGCAGGTGCGCAGTGGCACCCCGGGACAGCTCGGCCATGTCCGGGACCAGGCCGTTGAACCCGACCACCACGGACGTCTCCACCAGGGTCGGCGGGCCGCCCTGGGCGTACACCGCCTCGACGTCGGCGAGCATCCCCTCGTGCTCGGACTGCTCCGCCCGCTCCATCTTCCCCGCAGCGACCCGCTCGTTGATGTCGTCCTGGTACCGCTTGCGGTTACGGCGCAGCTCGGCCCGGGTCACCTGGGTCGGCTCAACCTTCCCCCGCACCGAGACCGCCAGCGCGCCCATGTCGACCAGCTGGGTGGCCCACTGGGCTCGAGCATCCGCCGGGGACACGAACGGAAGGTCCAGGTCGGACACGGCCGCGAACGTCAACGTGTGGTGCCCCGGCCCCAGGTGGGCCAGGTCGGAGTCCGGCCCGGCACGCTTCGCCGCCCGGGCGGCTTCCATGGTGGTGAACACGTGCAGGCAGTTCGGCTGGGCGAGCATCGGCACGTCCGGTGCGTTGCCCTCGTTCCACCACGCCGACGCCAACCGCAGGTCGTCCTGGGTGGGGACGGTCAACCCGGCACGTGCCAGGCCGGCGGCGACGTCGCGGTAGTCGGGCTCGTAGTCCGACAGCGGGGTCCCGCCCATCGTCAGGGTCTCAGCGACCGAGTCGATCGCCCTCTTCAGCCCGCCCTCACCACCGACCTTTGCCTGCAACCGCACACCCAGCAGCAGGACCCGGCGGTCGGTGACCGTGTTCGGGTACGACGTGGCCAGGTAGTCCGCGATCGGGTGGTCCGTCGGTGGGACGTACCGTTGCGGCAGGTTCACCAGCAGCAGGTGGAACTGGCGGTAGGCCGACCTGGACGAGGCCCGGCGTGCCAACCGGACCGGGGTCATCGCCGCGATCTCCTCGAACGCGAGCATCAACGGCTCAGCGGTCACCACCCCCTCCTCGGGGGTGCGGGCCTCGGCGACCGGGGCCATCGGCACAGCGCGGTAGAGCCACAGCGAGTTGTCTACACCCAGCATCCGGCCGTCGGTCAAGCGGCTGCGGATCATCGTCGGCCAGTCCGGTGTGGAGCCAAGGCTCTCCACCGGCATCACCTTTGTCACGGCTGACCCTCCGTCGTGTTCTCGGGGGCCGGGTCGCCCGACAGGTCACCGCCGCCAGAACCGTCGGACTCGGCGTCCTTGTCGTGAGCAGCCCGCTCCAGGTCGGCGGCACCCGGGAAAGGTTCGTCGCCCTGCGGTGGGGCGGTCGCCTGCAGCTCACGTCCCACGACCGCGTTGCCGAACGGTTCGAGGACCGGCCCCGTGCCGGGCCCACCCCAGGCCACCACCCGCGGCGCGGCGGAGTCAGCGCCCTGGACGAGCAGGTCGTAGGTCGCCCCGGCCCGCCCGGACTTGCGGTTGTCGACGTCCGGCCAGTCGAACCGGACCCGCACCTGCACCAGCAGGGTGTCGGTCTGTTCGCCGGCCCCGTCCAGCACCCATGCGGCGCTGGTGACCTCGTGGTCAGCGCCCACGGCGCCGGTCATCGGCATGTACGCATGCGCGGGGTCGGGGTCGCCGACGGTCAACCGTAGCTTGGCCGGGTCGCCGGAGGTGAACGCCTCGACCCACGCACCCACCGCGGTGCCGACCGGGTCCGGGGCGGTGGTGGTGCGGTGGTTCAGCCACGGGCTGACCCCGGCGGCCCACTGGGACGACGGTGCCACCGGCAGCAAAGAAGGGGTGCCGATGACGGCCACCTCACCGACACTGTTCGTGGCGACCAGCACCTCGACCCGGTACCGCATGCCCGCATCGTCCCGGGCTGTCAGGGCGTGGACCTGACGGTCCGCTGCTTCGGCGCTGGTGGCACCGTCACTGGACCGGGGGACGAACGCGGGCATGGTCGTGGCCTCGTCCCAGGACACCAGGACCCCACCGACGACCGGGGCTGCGTCACCGGTCAGCCAGTCGGTCACCGCGGTCATCGCAGCAGCGCGCGCGTCCGCGTCGACCTCGACGACCTCCGGGGTGAGGTCCGTGGCCGACTTGAGCGAGGACGCTGTGACGAACAGGGAGATCACGACGAACGGGAACGCCACCACGACAGCCCAGATCACGCGCCGCCCCCACTTCATGCGACGCTCGAGCGTGGCGGTCGAAGGGATCCCCGCGCGCGGGACCTCCTCGGCCTCGTCCCACAAGGTGGGTGGCCGGGGACTGCGCTTGCGTGCCATCAGTGGTGCTCCTCGAAGGGCGAGAGGGGTCGGCCGGTCAGGACTTCCGGGCCAGGGCGACGACCTCGGCGAGCTCGTCGCGCACCGACTGCGGCAGCTTGTGCACCGCCGGTGCCAACGCCATCGCCGCCTTCGCGTCCGACGCGGGCACGGACGCCGGGATGTCGGCACCGAGCGTCGTCAGCAGCGCCCACACGGCCTTCATCCGGGTCCGGCCCATCGCGGTGGCCACGATGCCGGCGGCGAACTGGTCAGCCTCGGCGATCGCTGTCAGGTCCGTGACGGGTGCCATCGCCGAACGGTCCGCGGTCATCACCGCGTACGTCAGGTCTGCGACGCCGGTGTCCGATCCCAGCAGCCTGGCCAGGGTGGCCCGGCGCTCGGCGGGGGCGTCCAGCAGCTCCCCGGCCTTGTTCGTCACCCGGCGGATCAGTGCACGGTTCGACGTCGACCGGGACCGGCCACCGGCCCGGGCGGGACCGTCCGTGGTCTGCTCCTGGCCGTCGAGGTCGTCGGCCTCCGGTTCGGTGTCACCGTCACCCTGGTCGACGTCGAGCAGCGCGTCGAGGTCGTCGACGTCGTCGCTCACCCCTGCGGTCGGGGTGTAGTCCAGGTCGGGTGTGGTGCTCATTCGGGGTTCCTCCCAGAGGTGGGTCTCTTCAAGAACGGACCATGCGCAGAACTGCTCAGGCGGCCTCGTTGGCCGACCAGCCCGGGACCGTCACGGTCGGGACGCCTTCGGCTTTCCACATCGCCACCACCGACGGCCGGTCGTCGACGGCCAGACGCACGTCGTACCTGGACCGCAGGGCGGCCAGCGCGTCGGCCTTCACCTGCGCGTCAGGGCGCCGGTCACCGGCGGGGCGCATCACGAGCTCGACGTGCGGGATGGGCCACAGGTCCAGCCACGACTCGGTCACCGGCCGCCACCGTTCGTCACGGGCGGTGACCACGACCACGGCGTTGCCTGACCGGGCTTCGATCCGGGCCAGCGGGTGCACCCACGGGTGTGGTGGGCAGTCGGCGGTGGCTTGGTGGTACGGGTCCCACACGGTCAGGTCGCGCAGGGTCCGGTCCTCGCCCGCGGGCATCAACGGCAGGGCCGTGGTCACGTCGCACAAGGTCCCGTCGAAGTCGAAGATCGACGCACGCGGCAGAACGGTCATCACAGCCTCCAGGGGTGGTGAGCACCGACCGGGCCCGTCAACGACACTCGTTCGCTGGGGCCCGGCCGGTGCACTGGTCAGGCCGCGTCTGCCCGGGCCGACTCCGGGTCAAGCCCGAGGTCCTCGACGTGCCGCAGCACGCGGACCTTGCGGCCCTGCGCCCCGCCGCCCATGTCCTCCATTTCCTTCCAGAGCAGCACCCGGTGACCGACCAGGCCCTTGACGATGTTCGCCATCGCCAGGCCCTCGGGGGTGTCGGTCCGGTCGGTGCGGATCGTCTCCTCCTCACCGTCCCGGTTGGCGAACCGGACGATGATGCGGGTCGAGGACTGCTCCCGCTTGCCGCCGAGGATCGTGGCGAGGAACGGCTTGCCGGAGGCGAGGAACTTGTCCAGCGCCTGCGAGACCGAGGAGTTCTCCCCCAGCATCACCGCGATGCTGACCGCGTTGTCGCGCACGCGCGCGTTCCACTCGGCGGCGTCCTGCCCCTTCGGGCCGGCGGCACCGACCGCCGCGAGGATGACCTGGGTGCGGGTCGTGGTGTCCATGGTGTGTCCTTCCTGACCGCTCACGCGGCCGTGTCCAGTGCGACCGGTGCCGTGACCTGGGCCAGGGCGGACAGGTCGGCCACCGGGCCGTTGTCGTAGATGTCGATAGCCGTGGCGGACACCGCGACCATGAAGTTGATCGTGCGGTTGACCCACTTGGCCCACTCGGCCTCGTCCTGGCCGAACGGCAGCGGGATGACGTCGATCGAGGTGCGCAGCACGCCGCGCAGCCGGGTGTTGGAACCCTCCTGCCAGTCGCGAGACCCCTTGGTGACCTTGGCCTGGGCGTCCAGGACGACCTGGGCCAGGACACCGGTCAGGGCCTTCACCGTGGCGGGGCCGACCTTCTGGCCGCCCTTGACCAGCAGCTCGGCCGCCAGGGTCGTCAGCCCGAACACGGCGGTCGCCGCGTACGAGTTCAGTGACAGGTGTCCGTCGATGTCGGACCCGTCGTACGGCTTGGCCTCACGCCAGGGCCGCTCGTTGGTGCTCATCGTGTCCCCTTCGTCGGGATCGTGGGATGGTGCTTCGACAGGTGTCAGATGTGCGGCATCGTCACGGTCCGCATCGCTGGCGGCGGGGTCCGACAGCGGGATCAAGGTGCCGTCCGGGCCCAGGTGCCCGATGCCGAGCTCGACGGCCGACAGGGCACCGCCCTTGCGGTCGACCCGGGCGTTCTTCGCCGCGGTCGGGCAGGCGTTGACCAGCGGGCACCAACCGCACAGGGCTGAGTCGCGGGTGGCGAACGTGCGCCGTTCGACCGACTGCTTCAGGTCGTCCCACGCGGCGGCGAACGCCCGCTTGGTCTTGTTGACCTCGGTCTTGGAGATCGCGACCCGCCGCTGCTTGCCGTGCTGGATGTAGTACAGGTACCCGTGCGCGGGGCGTTCCCCGGTCTTCTCCTCGTACGCCGCGGTGTAGAGCCGGATCTGGTCGCCGTGGTCGTCGTCGAACTTCGGGTTCGGGCGGCTCAAATCACGGCCCGTCTTGAAGTCGACGATCTTGGGGCCCTTCGGGGTCTGGTCGACCCGGTCGATGAACCCCTTGAACGGGACACCGGCGACTTCCACCCCGTCGAGGCGGACCTCGGTGTGCAAGACCGTGACGTCCCGCGGGTCCTCGATCGCGAAGATGCCTGAGTAGGCCGACGAGATAGCCGCAACCCACTGCGTGTGCCGCACCGGGTCCGCACCGATCGCCTTGGCGTAGTCGGGGTCCCCGTCAGCAGGTTCCTCCCGGGCCAGCTCGGTCAGGATGCGTGCTGCACGCTGCTCGTCGCGGCGCCCCGGGGGCAGACCGAACAGGCGCTCCAGAACGGTGTGCGCGGCGGTGCCCTTCTCCGGGGCGCCGAACAGGTCGAACCCGGACGGCTGGGCTCGCTCGGCCACCATCCGGGCCGGGCACGAGTGCATGGCCTTCGCGGTGGACGGTGACAGATACGGCTTGTTGACGCGATCCAGAAGCTCGTCGTCGGTGACCACGAGACGGTCTCCGTCCCACGCGACCCGGTCGCCCAGGTGCATCGCCAACGAGTTGTCCATGCCCTACCTGTGCAGGCGGAGGCGGAAAGGCTGACAGGTCAGCGGGGTGCGTCCACGGTCCGGGTCGCTACCCGATCTCGTTGAGGATCCGGGTGACCAGTCCCGGCAGTTCGTCCAGCTCCAGCGACCAGCCCGACCCCCAGTCCTGCGCACCGAGGAGGGTGAGGACCGTACCGGTGGCGCACGCCTCGAACGGTTCGGTCGGTTGGGCCGCCCCACCGGCCGCGGCAACTAGTGCCGCGACCACCAGCATCATCTTGTCCTGGTCGTTGGCGTCAGTGACCGACGCCTGGGTGATGACCTCGCCACCACGGCTGGTGACCAGGACGTGCGACACCTGCTGGTCGTCGACCTGGCCGTGCACGGTGCCGATGCTCAACCCGGGCGGGGGGACCAGGGGGTAGGTGCGGGCCCCGGCGGGTGGGACGTCCTCACTGGTGAGCTCCAGCCGGTCGACCCACACCCCGACGGTCGGCCACCACACCCCGCGGCGCGTGGCGCACCAGGAATCGTCACCCCCGGACAGGTACGCCGCGACCGGACCCTGGTGGGTCATGGGCGGTGGCTCGTCCGGGGGCCCCGCGAGTGACGGCTGCGCACCGAGGTCGGCGAACGCGGCGCCGGAGACCATCGCGACCGGTGCCGCGCGGCGGCGGCGCGCAGCCCACCGGCCCGGCTGCATCAGCGAGGGTTCAGACACGGCGTGCCGCTCAGAAGTCGCTGCTGGTCGCGGCACCGCCGGCTGCTGCCGGGCTGTTCTCGTCCTCACCGGCATCCCACACGTCCAGCGGGATGCACAGCGCCTGCACCCGGGTGCCGTTGACCCGCAACGTCCTGGTCGGCAGCCCCTTGGCGTCCATCAACGCCACCCGCGACAACGCCTTGGACAGTGCACGGTCCCCACCGACGTACCGCAGCGCCTCGGCGGCAGCACGCAGGTTGATCGCCACGACCTCGGTCCCGTCGCCGAGCGACTTGCGCTCACCGATCAGGGGCCGGTTCGGGGTCTCGTCGGCGTCCAGGGCCACCTGGCGGGACGAGACCGCCGACCGCAGGATCGACAGGGCCCGGTCCTCGACGGACGCGTTGCCGCCCATGACCACTCGAGTGTGGTCCTTGACCTCGTCGATCAGGTCACGCTGGAACCGGCCGGTGATCGCGTCGACCTCGCCGTCGTCGAGGGCGCCGATGTCCAGGGCGAACCCGAGCAGGGTGTCCATCCCGAGCATGAGGGACGCGGCCAGGAGCCGGGCCCGGTCCGACACGCGCAGCTCGGTCGGGATGATCCCGTCCTTGCCGGTGGCGTCGGACATCTTGGCTCGCAGCGAGTCAAGCTCGCCCTTCCAGGCGTCGAACCGGCCGGCGACGGGGCCGTCGGAGGTGTCGATCTGCTGGGCGATCCACTGCACGTACACGGCCGTGACGGTGCGGTACTCGCCCTTGTTCGCCCGGCGCTCCAGCTCGTTCAGGTTCGGGACGTTGTCCCCGAACAGGGAGCGTGGTTCGACCGGGATGATCAGGGCACGGTCCAGCCCGGACTCGGCGAAGTCACCGCCGGTGGGGATCTCCTCACCGGTGACGAACACGAACGGGCTGGACGCGTCGACACCGCGGACGATCAGGGAGTCGGAGGACTTGTCCACACCGCCGCGGACGGCACCGCCGGAACCGTGGGCGCGGCGCAGCAGGGCGTCGAACGCCTTGAGCGCGTTCTTCATCGACTGCTGGTCGGACTCGGGCTTGAGGTCGTCGACGTGCAGGAAGCAGTGCGACAGGCCGTTGGCGAGCAGGTCCATCCCGGCCGGTCGGGCGTTGAAGGTGGCCATCGCGGACCCGGCGCGCGGTGCCCACGCCGGAGACAGGGTGGAGGCGATCGCCTGGGCGATGGTGCTCTTGCCGGATGACGGTGGCCCGAAATACGCGATGGCGGCGTTGGGGGTGACGCCCAGGAAGGACAGGGCCCACCCGGCGATGGCGACGTCCCAGTAGAACCGGACGTCGTCGTTGATGAGCTCACGGGTGAGGATGAAGTCGCGCACACGCTGCCGCGCGGTGGCCGGTGCGATCTCGGCGGGGTCCTCGAGGTCGATGGCCTGGAAGTCCTTGGCTCCGGGCCGCCCGCGCAGGTGGGTGGCCTTGCCGTCGGGGCCGATGGCACCCTTGCCGTCGCACCAGCGCCACGTGCCGTCGTCGCCGCTCTGGGCGTCGAGGTACCAGCCCATGCGGGGCAGCACCGAGACGTGCACGCGGTCGGACTCGGCGGTGCGGACCGCGTTGGCGATGGCGAAGGAGGTCTCGTCATGGGCGCGGGTCCGGGGGATGCCGACGCCGATTCCGTGCGGGAGCCGGTCGAGCCACTGCCCGGTGTTGGACAGGGACGAGGACGGGACCCGGACCCGGTACATGCCGGGCTTGGTGCTGCCGTCGAGCTTGACTGCGACTTCGAGGGTGAGCACTGCTTCGGCGTTGCTGGAGTCTTCCTCGTCCAGGAGGGACTCGACCTCGACGATCCGTGCTGCTGCCGGGAGGATGACCTCCGACGGGAGCGCGGGTGCGCCGGGGACGTTCGGTGTCTGGGGGACGCGGAGGGTCTGTCCGGAGTCCATGTCGACGACGATCGACGAGGGGACGACTTTGGCGGCCGACTCGCTCTTCTTGCGGGGTTCGCGGCCCAGGGTGGCGCGGGCCTTGTCCATCAGGGCCTGGACGGCGCGGTGTCGCAGCTCGGCGGGTGTGGAGTAGAGGGCGTCGTCGAGGCCGAGCTTGCCGCCTCCGCTGATCTCGGCGAGCCGGACGTTGGCGAACAGGTTGGACTCGAGGTGGCCCTTGAGGTTCTTGGCTGCGGACCAGACGTTGTGGTTGGTGGTCCAGTCGGCGTCGAAGCAGATGGTGACCTCGTCGTCGGGCTTGACCAGCTGACCCCAGACTTCCAGGGGGACGCCTTCGCGGGAGAAGTTCGCGCATCCCTGGATGCCGGCGACCAGGACGTCGTCGGCGACGTGGTGGCAGGCGGCGATGGTCTGCTTGGTGCCTTCGACGATGAGGACCTTGGTGGCGACACCGACGCGGTCTGCCATGACGGCTGGGACGTTGATGATCGACCCGGTCCCCTTGGCCTGCAGGTACTTGGTGCCGCCGGGCTTGCCGTCGTCGCCGGGCAGTGGTTCGTCGAGCCGGATCTGGTGGATGACGGTGCCGTCGGCCTGTCGTAGTGGGAAGACGAGCCCGGGGATGGCCAGGTCGCCGTACTGGGCGAGGTCGTCGGGCAGGTCGGTCTTGGAGACTGCGGAGTAGATGCCCCATGCCTGTGCCTGCTCGACGCTGATCGCCGACTTGGCGAGCACCTCTTCGTGCTTGGGGGTGAGGCGGGTGGTGGGTGCGGGAGTGCTCATGGGGTTCCGTTCGACGCGCAGGGGTGCTGGTGCTCTTCCTGTGCGGGTCGATGCGGTTCGGCTGACAACTTGACGGACCGCGTGGGCAGGTCCGTCGTTGGTCCGTCGTCAGGTCCGTCACCACCTGGAAGGTAATGATTTGGCAAAGTTGGCTGGTGGGGGCCTCTATTACTCTCACGTGACACGTGAGTGAGTAAGGGTGGACGGACCGGACGGACCAGGTTTCCCTCGCGTATGAGGGCAGGTACACACTCTGTGGTTCCAGGTGAGCCCCCGGGCGAGGAAGAGTATGTGTGTTCCTATGAGCGCTGGGGTGCAGCTCTAGTCCGTCGAAAACTCCGTCGGGCATTTTTGCCGTCTGACCTGCGATAACACATGTTCTGGCCGACGGACCTGGGTCGACGGACCTCACCCTGGCCGCTTGGCCGGCCGTCCGTTCTTGGGTGTTTGTGCCTTATGCACGCTTCGCGCTCCGGCGGGCGACTGCCCGGTATGTGACAGATCGCACCGTTCCGAGCCGTGCACTGCACGACCGGTTGACTCCCACTTGACAACGCCAGTAGGCTGCGACCGGCAGATCGGCCCAGCGCACCACTGAAACCATGAAGGCCATGGCCCGATCATCGACACCACCTGACACCAACACGCTCGCCACTTCAGGGCCGGGCCAGCCACCCAGCAGCGAGCACGCCGACCCAGCCGGCCGTGGTGTCAGGAGCCAGTGATGACCTCGTAGGTCCCCGGGTCGATCGCCTCGCGTTCCAGCGCCACCCGCGCCTCGGCCCACTCGTCCTCACCGAGCTCCCCGCCGGTAGCCAGCTGCTCCGCGCGCCACAGCCACGCGAACCCGGACGCCACCGTCCAGTCGTCGCCCTGCCCCAGGTACGCCCGACGACGCCAGATCGACCACCGCGCCGCGTCCACGCACGCCCCGAAGAGCTTCGCCCCAGCCTCCGCAGGGTCTCGTGACTCCCCCAGCAGCTCGGCGTGGATGGCGTCCGCCGCGTCCGCACACCGAAGCCACCCGTCGGCGCCGAACGCCAGCACGGCCGCACCCTCGGCGCTGATCCCGGACGCCACCGCAGCCAGTCCAGGATCGGTCGCCGGCACAGTGAACGACGCAGGCACCACGTCGGTGCAGTCCTCGAGCCCGCCGAACCTCCCGTGCGGGCCCACCGCACCGGTCATCGGCGGCGGCTTCGGCAGCCTCCCGCGCACCATCGACTCACCCGCCCGGGCCGACAGGTTCCGCCACGGGTCCGCCGGCGGCAAGGTGAGAACGTGGTCGGCGATCACGGCACCGAACCACCGCGAGACGAGCTGCGGGTGCTCCACGGCAACAGCGAGGAAGCCCTTCTCGGTGACAGCCCTGTCCAGGGTGGGGACCAACGGTTCACACTGCGCGACCAGCCAGCTCGCCGCCACCTTCCGGAAATCCATGGGCCGCTCGTTCATCAGCCCGCCGGGCCGAGAGCATCAGGGGCTGGGGTCATAGGGCCAGTCCTCGCCTTCCAAGCCTGGGGGCTCAGGATGCTGATCCTTGTCCGCCCCGACCTCTGATCCGTGCAATCTAGCGCACGCCGTGTGCCGCCAATCGAACCACGCAAGACCACACAGCGACGGTCCGTTCGGCCGCTGGGACACGTCTCCACCGGCACCCACATGCGCATGTTGTCAGCCTTTCGACGACCAGGCGCACAGGACAGGTGTGACACTGATGACGGACACCGACCCCCAGCAGGTGGCGATCCTCGGCCTACCGCACCTGGCGCAGGCACTGACCGACGCCGGGCTGCAGGTCGTGACCGCCGACTCCTTCCGCGCGGCCGCGTCGGCAGCCAACGCCAAGCTGAAGGTCGCACCTCTGCCGATGGTGATGGCCGACGTGGCCGTACCCGGGACCTCACCTTGGGTGGAGAAGGTCGTACGCGCGTGCCCGGTCGTGTTCGTCGCCGTCGACCTCGAGGACGGCCAGAAGAGGGTCGCGGGCAACACCCAGGGCGCGCAGCGGTTGAGCGCACCGGTGGGTGTCGACGACATCCTCGCCAGCGTCGGCATCCCGGCACTGGGCACCGGACAGGTCCTGACCGAAGACGGCTCGCTCACCGCAGCTCAGGCTCCCGCGCCCGGCGCCGCCCCCACCGATCCCGGCCCCGACGACGACCTCGACACGTTCGGCGACCCAGACCCGCAGACCCCCGCCGAAGAGCCGGCGGCACCAGCGGGCACCGACCCGGCACCACCGGTCGCACCAGAACCCACCAGCGAACCGACGCCACCCCCGGCGCCGGTGCTCGACTTCTGGGGCGAGGCATCGACTCCCGTCGTCCCCGTCCCAGCCACACCCGCGACCCCCACCGCGGACCTGTGGCAGGACGAGCCCACCGTCGCACCACCCACCCCTGGCCCCGCAACCACGGAGCCGGTCGACCCCGCACCATGGGCACCACCACCTGCAGCGCAACACTCGCCGGACGCCGCGACCACCGAGCAGACCCACACCGAGCCGGAGCCGGTGACACCCGCGACGCCCACCCCGGCCACTGTCGCCGGACGAATCGGGGTGGAGGCCGGGTACTCCCCCGCACTGGGCCGACGCCTGGCCCCCGTCGTGTTCGCCACCGCCGGCAAGGGCGGGGTCGGAAAGACGTCCGTGGCACTCGCCCTCGCGCAGCGGGCGGCGGTCGTTGGTCAGCTGCGCACAGTCCTGGTCGACGGCAACCGCGGGCAGGGCGACCTGCGCACCTACCTGTCGCTGACCAAGGCCGGGCTGCCGACCGTGTACGACGCGGTCACCACCTCCGACCCGTCCGCGGCCATCGTCACCCCGGACCGGCTCAACGCCCACCGCCCCGACGGGGCCGAAGAGCTCGCCATCGCCCTGGTCCAGGCTCCCCCGCGTGGACTGGCCGACCCATCGACGATCACCTCCGGGATCTACCACGACGTGATCAGCGCCGCCCGCGCCGTAGCCGACCTGGTCGTCGTCGACACCCAGATCGTCGAAGAGGCCGAACGCGGCATGTTCGACGACCTGATCATCCCGATGCTCGCCGCCCACGCCTACGCGGTCGGGATCGCGGACCTCTCACGCCCAGGGGTGGACAACCTGATCACCCACCTGCGGTCCTTCACCGGTTCCGGTGTGCCCACCGACCGGCTCATGACCATGCTGAACCGGGTCCCGCAGACCACCGAGTTCGACCTCCAGCGCACCTCGGACGCACTGTCCCGCTACGGCACCTTCCTCGCCGCGGTCCCCGCCGACCCCCAGGTGCACTCCGCCATGGCCTATGGCACCTCCATCCAGGACAACCCGGCACTGGCACCGGTCCTGGACAAGGTCCTGCTGAAGGTCACCGGCAACCCCGTGTTCGCCCAGGTTCGGGCCACCGACCACGACCCGGCACCGAAGCGGCGGGGCCTGTTCCGTCGAGGGCGCGGGTGAGGCACCGGTGACCACACCCGAGGACTTCGACGTCGACACCGTCTTCCCCACTACGAGCCAAGTCGACCACCGCCCACGGGCGAGGACCGTCACCGTGCCATGGCTCCGGGTAGGGGTCGTCGGGCTGTGCGCGGTCACCGGCGCCGCGGTGTGGCTCGCGTTGCCGGTGACCCTGCCGGACCTCGACACTCGCGCCCGGGCCGGTGCCGCGGTGCTCGCGGCCCTGTCATGCCTGGCGGTCGGGATCAGGGCTGGACTGGTCACGGCCGCCGCTGTGACCGTGCTGATCGTGTCCGCGGCCGCCACCGCCGGCGCCCTGGTCCACAGCGCACCGGTCGTGCTCGCCGTACTGGCCGTGGTGATCGTCGTGGCCCGCCAGGTCCTGTCGTGGCGAGGTGGTGACCGGTGAACGCGGTGCGCCACGAGTGGATCGACGAGCTGTGCGCCCGGCTGGAACGGATCGTCCACGGGCAGGTCGCCGCACGGATCCTCGAGCACGCCGTGCCCGACCGTGACGGTGCCGTTGCCGTCGCCCCGGTGTGGCGATGGGTGCGTCCCCGCATCGACATGGGTCGCAAGGCGCACCGTCTCGACGGCGCACCGATGCTCATGCCCGTGCGCATGGCGTGGCAGCCGGCGCCGGTCGTCGTTCTGACCTCACCGACCCCGGCGGCGTGGTCGATGACCGGGCTCGGACACTACGGCACCGGCGAGGTCACGCTGGTGCCGGTGCACCAGCCCACACCTGCCCCCACCGGTGACCGGTTCCCCACCGAGGGGACCCTCGACGTCGAGACCCTCGACCCCGCGGGTGTTCGGGCCCGCCTCCAGGAGCTCGTCGACGACGGCCGGCAGGCCCGGTGGGACGCGCTGATGTCGCTGGAGCACTACGTGAACCGGGCGGTGCACCACGCGGTCGTGTCGGTCTCCTGGGACGTCAGTGGCGCCACGGCCGGGGACCAGCCGGCGTGGGTCCTGGACGACACCGGAAAGCAGACCGTCGCCGACCGGATGCTGCTGGGCAGCGACGAGCACCGCAGCCGGGTCGACCGGCTCATCGAGCGGTGCCTTGAGCCGTCCGTGTTCGTGAACGTCGACCCGTTGAGGTACGTCGTCAAGGACCTTCACCGGTCCGCCGAGGCCGAGGTGCGCAAGGCGATCGGCGACCCGCACATCGGTCGCAAGATCCGCGCCGTGCAGCGGGCTATGCCCTCAGCATCGCTGCGTGAGGTGATCGCGACGTACCGCGAGGCTCACCCCGGGGACCATCTGTCCACCCGTCGTGCCGCGCGGGCCCTGACCGCAGGTCCCGACGTCATGGCCGCCTTTACAGAGCTCGCCGACGCCGACGATGTCTCACCCTCGCACGAAGATCATGTCGTCGAGGCACTCTCGACCGCCCACCGGGAGGCTTCGTGAGCCACGTCACACCCGCCCCGCAGCCGTCCGGCGGGCAGCTGCTGTCCCCGGCCCAGGCACAGGCCGCGAAGCGCTCCGCTGACCACGTTCGTGCTCATGCCCTGCTGTCAATTGCCGATGGACGGATGACCGTATGGGACGTTCTGCGTGAAGCGTCAACACCAGCAGGGAGGCCACTGTTGCGTTTGTCGCTTCGCCAGATACTCCTGGCCCAGCCCGGCGTCGGCGTGCGCACAGCCCAGGGGACGCTGACCGCTCTCGGACAGCTCGCAGGCTCCCACACGACCACCCAGTCACAGGCGGACCTAACAGTCCAGTGGCTCATCGACCCCCGCGCCCACGGGCGCCGGATGCTCGCGTTCCTCGACGTGATGGACTCCCGCACCGGCACCGCGCCGTGGCGGGGGTTTCCGCTCGCACCACCGCCCGGCCACGCCGCCGAATCCCCCATAGGAGCCTGACTGATGGACCACGAGACGAGTGTGATGGGTGAGTTCCCCGAGAAGGAGCTCATCCTTCAGATCGTGGCCGCCAACGGTCGGGCCCGCCAGCACCTGCTCGACGACTTCATGCGGTCCAAGCTCAAGACATTCCGCTCGATCGCCCTGACCTTGTGCCGGAAGAACTCGATGGACATCACCCGGCACCTGGACGAAGCGACCAGCATCGTCGCAGCCGAGTGCGTCGCGTGGATGAACGAGCTCATGGTCCACCCCGACCGCCTCGACGCCATCCGCTCCTTCGACGGGAAGCTGTGGCTCCGGACCCGGCCCGTGTTCCGCTCGTACTGCGACCGAGCCGACGCCGGCGTCAACGCGTCCGGTGCTGTGGCCCTGCAGCGGCGCATGCGGGAGATGGGCAAGATGCGCGAGGCGTTGCGCGCCCAGCTGGACCGCGAGCCGACGAACCACGAGATCGTCGACGCCACCAACGACAAGATGCGCCGCACCCGCAAGGACCCGGACCGCCAGTCGATGATCTGCTCGGTCGAGGACCTCCTGAGCGACCCTGTCGCCTACTCCCTCGGTGACCAGGACATCGCCAGCACCCAGGACGACTCCCTCCTGGCACCCCACGAGGGGGCACGCCTGGTCGCCGAGGTCGTCAAGCTCGCGACCGCCCACTCCGACACCCTCGGGTCGATCGCCAAGGCGTGGATCGGGGACCTGTACAACCCTGCGGTGCAGGACATCCGCACCCCGGTGCAGGTCGCGGAGATCCTCCACCTCAAGCCCGCCGCGGTGTCACGGCAGCTGGCCAACCTGCGGGTCGTTGCCCGGTCGTACCTGTCGGACATCCTGGCTGTGACCGAGGACGTGTACCGGGGCGGTGATCTCGAGGCCACCACCTCTGGTGACGACGACCTGGGACGGGCGCCGGCCAGCGGGGAGTGAACACCCGATCACCCGGTGACGAGCTCCCCGGATCGCAGCTCGGCAAGGCGCCGCCGACCGGTCGCCGGTGAGCACCCGAACTCCTCGGCGACGTCGGTCCCGGTGGGTCGCCGCCCGGCCGCAGTCTGCTCGTCGAACCAGCCCGGCAGGTCGCTCATCGGACGCTTCGTTGAGCGCTCACGCACCGGTCGTTGAGCGCCTACGGGGGCCGGACGTTCGACGCTCACGACGTCGCTGTGAGCGCGCGCTCGAGGCTTGCGTTCGGCCCGGTTGAGCAGCACCGAGGACAGGTGTGTCGAGGCGACGAGGGTCGCCGGTGGCACCGCCGCGACCGCACCGGCCAACGCTGCGGGGACCTGCCCGTCGGCGATCACGACCGCGTGGGCGACGTTCGCCAGGACGGACACGAACGCCCCGGTCAGCAGCAACGCCCAGGGGTAGACCGATACCCGCCGGCCGTGCCCGACCAGGGCGATGACCGACACCGTGGACACGACGATGACCCCGTCGACGATCAGCGGCCATACCCACGCCTGGTCGGGGTGGATGCCCGATCGTGTGGCCAGGTCGGTGAGCGCGGTGAACGACAGCCAGAACGCCCCGACGGCGATCAACGCGGTGAGGATGAGCGCGCTGGTGAGCGCAGCCCGGGCTACCGGGGGTGGTTGCTTCCTTGTCCGCACATCGCCCCAGGGTAGGGCAGGTCGGCGACGTTCACCCCGCCTGCGGGGGTACGGGTCCGCCCAGGACCGACTCGACGAGCTCGTCGGGGTCCTTCACCCCCGCGGTGACCTGGTTGATCAGGGTGCGCTTGACGGTCAGCGCCGCCTCGGGGTCGTCGGGATGCAGGACGATGCCGACGGCGAACGCGTACGCCCGCGCCTCGGCGCGACGCACCCGACGGTCCTCCGGTGACGTGGCCGGGTGGTCGCCAAAGCTGAACGCCTGCAGCATCGGCAGGACGAGGCTCTCCACCTGTGCGTGGGCTCGCCGCGGGTCCTGCTCGTGTGTGGAGCGCAGCGGTACGACCGGTGCGACGTGGCGGTGGAGTGGGACGACCTGGCGGCGTGCGGCAAGGCGCCCGGTGATGTCGGTGACAGTGGTCATACCCAGTAGATGTGCGGCACCGACCGACTTCGCCGCATCGGGGCCTGGAGCGTGCTTGCCGCACATCTGCACGCCATGGACACACCGAGGCCCTCCGGCCCCACCGATGAGGTTCCTGCGGCGCCGTGCGTCGCCAGGCCGTCGACCCAGTTCGTCCACCGTGACGGTCCGTGCCGGTGCTTCACCGGTGGACCACCGCCGGTGTTCGGCCCGTCGGCAGGGGTGCGCGCGGCAGCCTGAGACGGACCCGTGGGTGTGCCGCACATCTGGTCTGCATGGTTCGTCGACGTCGACCCCGGACGTGGGTTGTGCAGCTGGTCTCCGAGCGTCTGCGCGGCAGGGACGAACGTCGCCGGGTCCGCACTGACCTGCGTGCCGGTCGCGAGCCGCAGCGCAGGTACACGACCCGGAAGTTCTGGACGGACTGAGCAGCCTTCGCCGGTCACGATACGAGAGGTGCCGAGCATGAGCGTCCGTGAGGTGACGGTGTTCGAGGTCGTCGAGACCAAACCGATGGTCTGCGACCTGCACCACGAGCACAAGCGGGCCAAGGTGCTGCGCCGGTACGAGCTGGCCGTCGTCGAGACGCGGGTGGTCGAGAACCTCTGGGCGAAGGGGTACGGCCAGGTGCACAGCGGTACCGGGTACCGCGCTGTCGACCAGTTCGGCGACGAGTGGCGCTCCGACTGGGACGGGATCCACGGTGACGGCCCCTCGAACCTCTGGACCACCGAGGACGGGCGCCGCGCCGAGAGAGGTGGCCTGAGCGTCTACCCCACCTTCGACCGGCCAGCCGCCTACGACGGCTACATCCTCCTGAACCCGCTCCCGTCAGCCACCGCGGACGACCAGCCCGCCGATGGCCGCGGCCGCGACGAGCAACCTGGGGCGTCAGGTGCGCACCGGCGACCATGACGCCCACCCGGGGTTCGCGATCCCGGGTGTGATCCTCGACACGTCGGCACCGACCGTCGACGGCCTGGTCGAGCTGCGCCTCCTAGCGGTAGAACGAGCGTCACGAGGTGCCGGGGCTGGGCGACGTGCCCTGGACGCTCTGTGCCGGAAGGCCGACGCCCACGGCTGGACACTGACCTTGTCGGCGACCGGCGACTTCGGCGCCGACCTGGGCCGGCTGCTCGGTTGGTACCAGCGGCACGGGTTCGTCGTCGACCACACCACCCGGGTCGCCGGCACTGGTGACGTGCCGATGACCCGCCGACCGCGAGGCCAGATCGATCGAGCCGGTACCGGTCCGGCACGTGTTCGCAGCCACGCCTGACCCGTCGTGCCGGTGTCCGCACCCGGGCCTAACCTTCCCGCATGATCGACCGGGTGCCGTTGCGTGACATGGCCCGCCAGGTGCCCGCCCAGGCGATCGGTCACCCGGTGACCCGACCGGAGACACCGATCCGTGTGCGGGCGTGGATCGTCGACGCCCGCGGCCGGGACCTGGAAGTCCCCGGCGAGGCGGTGGCGTGGACGTCCCGCGCGGTCCAGGTGTCCTACTTCGACGACAACGGGCGCCAAGGGTTCGTGTGGGTGTGGGCGTCAGCCGTCACCAGGATCTGACTGCACCTCGTCGACCAGACCGGGGTGGTCGTTGCGGACGTTGCCCACCGCGTACCCGACCTGCCGCGGCACCAGGTGCGGTTCGGGCACCGCGGTCACCATCCCGACGACGTCGTGCGGGTCGGTGACCGTCGGGTCCAACCAGTGGCCCCACATGTCCGGTGGCAGCAGCAGGGGTGAACGGTCGTGGATGCGCCCCAGGGTGTCGGTCGCGTCGGTGGTGACCACGGTCACCGACCACACCCACCGGTCCGGGTCGTTCTCGCCCCGGTCCGGGTCGCGCCACAGCTCGTACAGGCCCGCCGCGACCAGTGGTGCACCGTCCGGGGCGTGCAGGTAGAACGGCGTCTTCCGCTTCTGGCCGGCGGCCGGCGGCTGCCACTCGAAGTAGCCGTCCATCGGTACCAGGGCCCGGCGTCTGGTGGCGGCCTTGCGGTACGCGGGCTTCTCGACGATCGTCTCGGCCCGGGCGTTGATCATCCGTGACCCGACCCGAACGTCCCGCGCCCACGACGGCACCAGGCCCCACCGGACGGTGCGCAGCTGCCGCACCGTGGCGTCGCCGTCGTCCCGTTCGACGATGACTGGGACCTGCTGGGTCGGGGCCACGTTCCACGACGGCCGGACCTGGGCCAGTGTCTGCTGGACCATGAGGTCTCGCGCGAGCTTGTCGTCGGCGCGGGTCTGGGCGTAGCGGCCGCACATCGCCCCAGTCTGGCAGCCTCGTCCGCCGAGCCGGGAATGCGGTCCGGTGCCGCACATCGTGAGCCTATGAGCCCAGCGGGATCCGCGCCCCGATTAGGACGCCGGCCGGCGGCTGCTCCCCTCGCTCTCGATGTCGTGCTGCCCGTCGTTGCGACGACCCTGCTCGCCGGCACGAACGGTGACGTCTCCCCGGACGTCGCGGTGGAGCGGGCGTTGGGCACGCTGGCGTGCGCGGACCTGACCGGGGTGACGGTGCGCTGCCTGACGTGCGGCAACGGGTCCGTGTTCGCCCCCGAGCTCGCGACGGTCCTGTGCGGGGTCGGGGGCGGGCAACCGCCCCGAGGCGACGCGGTCGCCAGCGTCCGGGACCGGTGGGTTGACGTCGTGCACCGAGCCCGCATCCCCGAAGCGCCCGTGCCCCTCCGCGCCACCGGTCTCGCCGATGAGCTCGCCTCCGCCCTGCTCATCGACGGTGACACCGGACCTGGCCCGCACATCCACCGGGCATGAGCACGCCCCGAGTTCCGGCAGGTTCCCCGACCGGTGGACAGTTCGCGACCACCGGTCGAGCGGAACCGTTGTTCACGCTCGAGACCGGCGACGAACCGCACGTCCCGGTGGTGCTGCACCCGGTCGGGTTCAACGACGAGCAGACCCAGTGCGACCGGTGCGGGCGCGTCGAGCTGCGCGGCACCGTGATCCTCGCCGACGACGACGGCAACGAGGTCTCCCGGATGGGCACCTCCTGTGCTTCCAAGGCCCTCGGGGTGAAGGTCACTCGTGACGTCGCCGTCCGCAAGGAGTCCGTCCGGCGCTCTCACGTGATGGTCGAGCTGCGTGAAACTCGTGACCTGATCGAGCAGGGCCGCTTCGCGTACGCGGCGCAACGCCTGACCGACGCCCGCAGGCAGGGGCTGCACCGTACCGACGAGATCCAGTGGGCTGGGCAGTTCGCGCACGCCATCGACACCGGACTGGCCGCACGCGCCGACCGGTGGGGCGTCATCTCCCGCCCCGGACGTCCCGCCGTGGAGGTGGACACCCTCGCGGAGGCCCAGGCTGCCGCGGACCTGTACGCCCACTTCGGTGGGCAGGTCGTGCGCCTCGCCCCGGCCGGGGGCTGGGTCGCCGCAGCCTGACCGGTGCCGCACATACTCGATCCATGGCAGACGACTCCGCGCAGACCACGACGTTGACGGCCGCACGCACGCACCGCAACGCCGGTCGAGCTCACGTGTGGACCGGGCAGCGCACCGGACCCTGGTTCGACACCGCCTGCGGTCGGGGCCTGTCCAACCCGGAGCTGGTCCCGTGGGCGCAGACGGCACCACAGGACCGGTGCAAGCGTTGCGCGACCATGCACCCTGACACCTGACGCGCACACGGCGTCGTGCCGCACATCAGTACGGCATGGACCACACCACCACCGACGTGAACGCTCCGGCCGCGCCGCCACGGCCACCCACGAACCCTGCACTACTGGGGCGGGACCTCGACGTCCTCAGGTCGCGCCTTCGGGACCGTGTGCGCCAGAACCTGCTGGAGACCACAGGCGCCTGCGTATGCGACGAGGCGTGGACCGACCGGGGGCTGGTCGACCCGCAGTGCGGGTGGCACGAGGCCGCGGGCACTGTCGACGACGACTCCGTCGGGGCGCTGCTGGACGTGGTCGTCGACTGGCTGACCACCCAGGACGACGCCGCTGGGCAGTCACCGGTCACCGGGGGCACCCAGAGGGTCGACCTTCACTGGTACGCCGACCGCATCACCTCCGCCCAGGAGCTCCGGCAGGGTGCCCTGTCCCGGTCCCACGCACCCCGGCCCGTGGGACCGTTCGAGGTCGCGGCGGTCCTGCACGCGATGGCCGACCACACCATGAACCTGCGCCTGATCGGTGACGTCATCGACGGCAAGGGCCTGTGCCCGCCGGGCGACGACCGGTACCCGCGCGGGTCACGCACCGTCTCCATCGGCCGGTGGTTCCACCAGGTGGCCGACACGATCGAGCTGAAGTACGGCGCCACGGCGGACGGGGCCCGGTCATGACGTCACCGATCTTCGCCAAGGCGGCCGAGGAGTGGGCCCGGATGCGGTCCGCCTACCAGGACTACCTCGAGGCGCACATGCAGGCGGCCGAGACCGCGACCAACGGGTACATGCTCAACGCCCGGGGGCGAGCGGCCGGCATCCGGTCCGACTACCTGTTCACCTCCGGGCCGTCCGTCGCGAAGGCGTACGCGTCCGAGGAGCTGACGGCGTTCTGGGCCCGCACCCCACGACCCACCCTCGCCCGGTTCGAGGCCGGTTGGGTCGACCAGCGGGACCAGGCGCCGTACGACTGGGATGGCACGGCGGCGGCTTGACCCCTGGCACGATTGCGGGTGCGGCGTCCGCCGCGACGAGGTGAGGCGTTGGAGGCGACGTGCAGCGAGCTGGTCGGGTGTGGATCTGCCCGGAGGCCACGCCTCCACCCCTGGTCGACGGGGAGCTCACCGACCCTTGGGTGCTGCTCGGGGTGATCGCCGACCACGGCCAGGACGCCGTGCGCCGCGAGCTTCGTCGAGCACGCAAGGGCGCCTCGGGCAAGGCGGTGGAGTTCTACGTGCTGGCCACCCCGGACGTGGACGTCGACGCACTGCCGCCGCGCGTTTGGGTCGGGGTCGACCCGGTCGGACACGACGACGACGTCCGCCTGGTGTCAGCTGCCCCGGCCCGTGTCGGTGAAGGTCTACACCGCCCACCGGAGGCGCACCCGGGGCTGGTGGGTCCTCAACGGTTCGTCGGCCTGCGGGTGAGCACGACGGGTCGGGTGTCGTTCCGCCGAGCCGAGTAGCCCTCGAACCGGGCACGTCCGGTCTGGTTCACAGCCTCCGGCGGACCAGCGTGACCACGGTGACCTGGTTCTGCGGGTCCGCCTGAGCGAACGTTGCCTCGACCCACGCCCGCCCGTCGGTGGTGACGAGCGCGCCCGGTGCGGTGCTGGCACCGGCCACCAGGTGCGTGAGCTCGCGACCGGCCTGTTCCCACTCGAACCAGCCCAGGTAGTTGCTTGTGGTCACCTCGGCGAGCAGAGCGTCATCGACGTCACCGTCACCGGCCAGCAGGATGAGTCGCTGATCGTCTTCGCGGTCGACGGCGCCCAGGAACCTGGTCTGGGCCGCCCTGACCAGCAGCGACCGCTCGTACGGGTTCTCGCTGAACGTGACGGCCTGTGGGTGGTGGGAGTCCCGACCCTGCTCGTAGCCGTCGTCGTAGCCGTCCTGCCATGCGTCCTTCGCGACCCGGTCCGCCACCGACGGTGCGTGCTGCTTGAAAAGCTCGACGGCGTCAGCGGGCGAAGCCTCGAGCGACTGCAGCAGTGCGGTGATCTGGGCGGGCGAGGTCACCGCGCACCGCCCTGCACCGACCCGGTCGTGGGTGGCGTCATGGCGTGGGACCGGGCGACCTGCAGCGCGGCCCCCGGTGAGACCCACCGGTCCCGCGGGCCGCACCGGGCGCACACCACGACCCAGTCCCCCGTCCCGACCCTCGTGGCCGCAGTGTCATGACCGGTCGGGGAAAGCACCCACCCGTGGGCGGTGGTGTCGTCGCTGACGACGACCTGCCCCGTCGCGGTGTCCACCACCCGGTGTTCCGAGCTGGCGGCGGGTGCGATCGTCGTAGCGGCCATGGGTGACCTATGTGCGGCAGCCGGTGCCTGTGCCGCACATCAGTGGGCGATGACGAACCCAGCCGGCGACGCGTACACCCCGACCATCGAGTCTGTACGCGAGCACTACGGGGAGCTGACGAGTCGCTTGCCGGACCTGCGATCGTCCCCGGCAACCTCGACCACTTCGACCAGGCCCTGGCCGCCCACGACTCGCAGGTCATCGACGCCGCGCTCACCGCGGCACTGCACGACGCGACGATGCGTGACGACGTCGAGCACGCCCTCGGGCAGGTGATGTTCGCGCACCGGTACGACTACCAGAACAAGGGGTCCAAGCCGGAGGATCCCGGTTGGCACCAGTGCACGTGCCCCTGGGAGGGGTACTGGTTCGACTACATCCCGCACGTCGCACACGAGCAGTTCATCGCACTGGCGCGGATGCTCGGGTCGGGACCTCGGTCATGACCACCGGCTCGATCCTGGCGTTCACGCCGCCGGACGCAGACCCCACCCACACCAACCCCGGCTCCGCGAAGGTCATCGACCCGTGCGGGCGGGTCACGGCTGCCGATCAGGCCGGTTCGACGACCGACGCCGAGGTCCTCGCGCTCGGTGATGGGTTCATGCGTGACGGTGCCTGGTGGACCTCCCCTATCGGCGTCCTGTACGCGCCCCTCGTGCCTGTGGGCTGAGCCCGCACATCCATCAGGCATGCACGCCACCAACCAGCGCCGCCAGCCGGCCGGAGCCCCGACGGGCGGGCAGTTCGCAACCGCAGACCGCCCGGAGGTCGGCACCGCGCTGCACGAGCCAGTGCCGGCCGACGTCCTCGCCCTCGACCCGCGTGAGCACCTGCGCGACCTTGCTCGACGTGTCACCGCCGCGGAGCTCGACGCGGTCGCCGACCGGCTCGGACGGCTACGCCACCACTGTCTCGACGACACCGTCACCACCGCTGCCCAGGGGTTCGCCGTGGAGCACCGCGATGAAGGTGAGCTGGTGCTGCGGCGTCTGGCCAACCAGCCGAGCGAGTACAGCCTCGCGACCGGTCTGGCGTACCGGGTCTCGACGGCACGGCTGGTCGTGCACGGTCGCCGCTGACCGACGAGGTTCATCCACGCCGGTGCCACCAAGACCGCCGGTGCCGCACATCTACCCGGTATGGACCACACCGCCGTCACCGGACGCACCTGCCACCGGACGCCGAACCGCCACACTCGCGCCATCGGTGAGGCCGCTGCGACCGCAGCCCTGGCCGGTACGGTCGAGCTCATGTCGATGATCCGCCCCACCCCGTCGACGGCGACTCGGGTCGACATGGCGTCCATGCTTCGGTCCGTCACCGCCCTGGTCGACGAGTCGACCGTCGCGTACCTCGCCACCGTCGAGCACCCGGACCGCGACCTGGAGCGGGTGTGACCACGACGCAGACCTCACCGTCCGCAGACGTGGTCGTCATCCCCGAGCGCGTGTCCCCGCCCTGGGCCGACACGCGGACATTCACCTACCACCTGCCCGTCGGGGAGTTCGACCCCCGCGACGCGTCATGGGTGCAGATCGCATGCGGCGGCGGCATCGCCTTCCCGCACCGGGAGTCCCGGGCCCGGACCGACGTGTGCCCCGCCTGCTTGGCGGCTCCCCCGCAACCGTTCACCGTCATCGAAGAGGACTGAACCCATGGCCATCACCCGCAGGACCCCGATGTTCGGGCAGGTAGCTACCCAGGTCGAAGAGCTGCTCGGACCCGACTCGAGGATCGACCCCGACACGGTCGACGCCGCCACCAACGCCCGGGTCGACACCGTCGCAGCCCTCATGGGCATCACGCCTCGGTCCGCGCTGCTCGCGTACGCCCCCGACACCCTGCCGACCATCGTCGCCGACGACCTGGCGGCCACGCCCCAGGGGTGAAGTTCTTCCACGACCCGGCGCCGGCCGCTGCCCCGCACATCATCAGGGCATGAGCAACCAGAACCGCCAACCCTCCGGCGTCCCGACCGGCGGCCAGTTCACCACCGGGTCCCGCGACGAGAACACCGTCGACCTGTCGGACGCCGACCAGCCCAGCGGTCAGGACGGACACCGCACACGACTGTCGATCGACCGTCTCAACGCCGAGTGGCAGGACGCGTTCAACGAGCTGAAGGCGGCCGGGGTCGAGCACGACGCCGATCATCCCGCCGCAGACAGGTACCGGGACGCGAGTGACGCGATCAACCGGGCGAACCGCAAGCGTGAAGGGTCGGCGCTCATCGTCCTGGACGACGTCGCCCGCACACTGTCCACCACCACGAACGACCGGACTACCGACCTGCAGGCACGCGCCACCTTGGCCAGGCTCCGTACCTGGCTCACCACAACCGGCTGGCTGTCCGACGACACCGGTCCCGGCGCCGACCGGATCGACCGACCCTTCGCTGGCACCACCCTGGAAAGCTCCGACGAGCTCGCGGCCTCGTTCTTGCAGCTGCAGGGTGACGGTGAGCGTTACGCGCTGATCCTGCCGCGGCCCATCTACAGCCACGCCTCCCGTCGACACCGTGAGGCCGCAGTCCTGCTGCAGGTCGGTGAGCCCGTCGTCTACGTCGATGGGCAACCGCAGCTCGCCGACAGCACCAACCACATCTGGCAGCCGCTCGCTTCCGGGACCGGGCACAGCGTGGACGAGGTCAAGGAGCTCGTCGCCGCTGTACTCCAAGAGGCCGAGGCAGCAACCCGCAACGGACCACGGCGGTAGCCGCCACCGGCCCGCGGTGCGGGACGGGCGCCCGGCGCTAGCCGCACCCCACCGGCGACCCGGGCGGACCCGATAAGAGGAAGCCTCGCCCTGCGTCGCGCGCTGCGCGCGCTCCTTGGGCTCGGCGGCCGCTGCGCGGCCTGTGGTGTCGGTTCGGTGTCGTTGCGGGGCGGGTCGTTGGCGCGGGGTGTTTCGGGGCGGGCCCGTGGTGGTGAGGTGGTGGCGGGCACGGCGAGCCGCTACCGCGAGGCGTACCAGTGGCTGAC
>CAYQFJ010000011.1:0-42278 GCA_964416715.1 uncultured Actinotalea sp.
GAGCCCGCGGACATCGTCACCGCGGTCAAGGACTCCGGCCTGCGCGGCCGCGGTGGCGCCGGCTTCCCGACCGGCCTGAAGTGGAGCTTCCTGCCCGCGCCCGACGGCGGGCCGCGCTACCTGGTGGTCAACGCGGACGAGTCCGAGCCCGGGACCTGCAAGGACATCCCGCTGATGCTCGCCGACCCGCACCTGCTGATCGAGGGCGCGGCGATCACCTCCTTCGCGATCGGCTGCCACCACGCGTTCATCTACGTGCGCGGCGAGGTGCTGCACGTCTACCGCCGCCTGGTCCAGGCGGTCGAGGAGGCCCGCGCCGCGGGCTACCTCGGGTCGGACGTGCTGGGCACCGGCTACGAGCTGGAGATCACCGTGCACGCGGGCGCCGGTGCGTACATCTGCGGTGAGGAGACGGCGCTGCTGGACTCCCTCGAGGGACTGCGCGGCCAACCACGGCTCAAGCCGCCGTTCCCCGCCGTCGCCGGTCTGTACGCGCGCCCCACGGTGGTCAACAACGTCGAGTCGATCGCCTCGGTCCCCTCGATCGTGGACGGCGGGGCCGAGTGGTTCCGCTCCATGGGCACCGAGAAGTCGACCGGGTACGGGCTGTTCTCGCTCTCGGGTCACGTCGTGCGGCCCGGCCAGTACGAGGCCCCGCTGGGCATCACCCTGCGCGAGCTGATCGACATGGCCGGGGGCATCCGCGAGGGCCACACCCTGAAGTTCTGGACCCCGGGCGGCTCGTCGACCCCGCTGTTGACCGACGAGCACCTCGACGTCCCGCTGGACTACGAGGCGGTCGACGAGGCCGGGTCCATGCTCGGCACCCGCGCTCTGCAGATCTTCGACGACTCGACCTGCGTGGTGCGGGCGGTCTCGCGGTGGGCGGACTTCTACGCGCACGAGTCGTGCGGCAAGTGCACGCCGTGCCGCGAGGGCACCTACTGGATGAAGCTGATGCTCGCCCGCCTGGAGTCCGGGCAGGGCACCATGGAGGACCTCGACACGCTGCTCGACGTCTGCGACAACATCCTCGGCCGGGCCTTCTGCGCCCTGGGCGACGGCGCGACGTCGACGGTCACCTCCGGGATCAACCTGTTCCGTGAGGAGTTCGAGGCCCACGTCACCGGTGCCGGCTGCCCGTTCGACCCGGCAGCGGCCGCGCTGTTCGAGTACACCCCACGCAACCGGCGCACGGACGTGCACAAGCTCTCCGGCGCCGCTGCAGGAACGGTGGAGGCATGACCACGACCACCCCGAAGACCCAGGGCGACGGCGCAGCAGCGCCCGAACCCGAGGTGACCTTCACCATCGACGGCATCGAGATGGGCGTGCCCAAGGGCACCCTGGTCATCCGTGCCGCCGAGGAGGTCGGGATCGCGATCCCACGCTTCTGCGACCACCCGCTGCTCGCCCCGGCCGGCGCGTGCCGTCAGTGCCTGGTCGAGGTCTCGATGCCGGACCGCGAGGGCAACCTGCGGCCGATGCCGAAGCCGCAGGCGTCCTGCACGCTCGAGGTCGCCCCCGGCATGGTGGTCAAGACCCAGCACACCTCGGCGGTCGCGGACAAGGCCCAGCACGGGCAGATCGAGTTCCTGCTGATCAACCACCCGCTGGACTGCCCCACCTGCGACAAGGGCGGGGAGTGCCCGCTGCAGAACCAGGCCTTGAGCAACGGCTACGGGACCAGCCGGTTCCACGACCCCAAGCGGACGTTCCCCAAGCCGCTGGCGATCTCGACCGAGATCCTGCTGGACCGCGACCGCTGCATCCTGTGCCAGCGCTGCACCCGGTTCGCCGACGAGATCGCCGGCGACCACTTCATCGACCTGCAGGGCCGCGGGGGCGGCAACCCGGGCCGCGAGGTGCACGGCCCGCACGCCCAGCAGATCGGCGGATTCGACGTCTCGGTGCTCGACTTCACCACCGCGGACGGCACCGTGATCCCGTACGAGGACGCCCCGATGTCGGGCCCGGGCGGTGAGCCCGGGGTGGTGAGCGGGAAGCACCCCGGCCCGCTCGGGGCGGCGGCGACGGACACCTCCGGGCGCCCGTTCTCCTCGTACTTCTCCGGCAACACGATCCAGATCTGCCCGGTGGGCGCGCTCACCGGCGCGGCCTACCGGTTCCGCTCGCGCCCGTTCGACCTGGTCTCCAGCCCGAGCATCGCCGAGCACGACTCCAGCGGCGCGGCCATCCGGATCGACCACCGTCGTGGCGTGGTGCTGCGCCGCCAGGCCGGCGACGACCCGGCGGTCAACGAGGAGTGGACCACCGACAAGGACCGCTTCGCCTACACCTGGCAGGGGATGCCGGACCGGCTGACCGTCCCGCTGGTGCGGGACCGGGCCGACGACGGCGCCCGCGGCGAGCTGCGGCCCGCGAGCTGGGCGGAGGCCCTGCACGTCGCCGCCGAGGGGCTCGCCGCGGCGCGCGACGCCGGCGGCGTCGGGGTGCTGCCCGGCGGTCGGCTGACGATGGAGGACGCGTACGCCTACGGGAAGTTCGCGCGCGTCGTGCTCGGCACCAACGACGTGGACCACCGCGCCCGTCCGCACTCGGCGGAGGAGGAGGCCTTCCTCGCCCACCACGTGGCGGGTGCCGGCATGTCGGTCACCTTCGCCGACCTGGAGAAGGCGCCGACGACGCTGATGGTCGCCTTCGAGCCCGAGGACGAGGGCGGCGTGGTCTTCCTGCGGCTGCGCAAGGGTGTGCGCGCGCACCGGAACCGGGTGCTCTCGGTGGCCCCCTTCGGCTCCCGCGGGCTGGACCGGCTCGACGGCACGCTGATCCCCGCGGCACCGGGGACCGAGGCCGAGGTGCTCGACGCGATCGGCACGTCGGACGAGGAGGCGTACGCCGACGCCGCGGCCGCGCTGAGCGCCGACGGCGCCGTCATCCTGGTCGGTGAGCGTCTGGCCACCGTGCGCGGCGGGCTCACCGCTGCGCTCGCCCTGGCGGAGCGGACCGGTGCCCGGCTGGCCTGGATCCCGCGCCGCGCCGGCGAGCGCGGCAGCGTCGAGACCGGGACGCTGCCCACCCTGCTGCCCGGGGGGCGGCTGGTCGCCGACGCCAAGGCCCGGGTGGACGTGGCCGCGGTCTGGGAGGTCGACGAGCTCCCGTCGGCCACCGGCCGGACGGCCGACGCGATCGTCGCGGCGGCGGCGGACGGGACGCTCGGCGGGCTGCTGGTCGGCGGGGTGGACCCGGACGACCTGCCGGACCCGGCGGCCGCACGCGCGGCGCTGGCGTCGGTCGGCTTCGTCGTCTCCCTGGAGGTGCGGTCCTCGCCGGTGACCGAGCTCGCCGACGTCGTGCTGCCGGTCGCTCCCCCGGTGGAGAAGGCGGGGACGTTCCTCAACTGGGAGGGCCGCCCCAGGCCGTTCGACAAGGCGCTGACCTCCAACGCGATGGCCGACCACCGGGTGCTGGACGTGCTCGCGGACGCGATGGACGTCGAGCTCGGGCTGCACACGGTCGAGCAGGTGCGTGCCGAGCTGGACCAGCTCGGTGGCTGGGACGGTGCGCGCGCCCGTGCGCCCAAGCAGCGGGCCGCCGGCCCCGCGCGTCCGGGTGCCGGTCAGGCCGTGCTGGCCACCTGGCACCTGATGCTGGACGCCGGACGCTGCCAGGACGGTGAGCTCTTCCTCGCCGGGACGGCACAGCGGCCGGTGGCGCGGATCGGCCGGGCGCTCGCCGACGAGCTCGGGGTGTCCGACGGCGCCGCGGTGACCCTGCGCACGGGGCGCGGGCAGATCACCTTGCCGGTCCTGGTCACCGCGATGCCGGACTCGGTGGTCTGGGTGCCGACGAACTCGGTCGGATCGGCGGTACGGTCCACGCTGGGCGTCGACGCCGGCGCGGTCGTGGACGTCTCGGCGGCGGCCCTGCCGGCCGAGGACGGGGAGGCGCAGTGATGACCGGGCACACACCGCTGGTGATGGCGGCCGCCACCGTCGAGGGGGCCGACTTCAGCAACGACACCTGGTGGATCGTGCTGATCAAGGCGGTCGGCATCGTCGCCTTCCTGCTCACCAGCGTGCTCATCGCGATCTGGTTCGAGCGCAAGGTCGTGGCCCGGATGCAGATCCGCCCCGGGCCCAACGTGCACGGCCCCTTCGGGCTCCTGCAGTCCCTGGCCGACGCGATGAAGCTGCTGCTCAAGGAGGACGTCACGGTCCGGGCGGCGGACAAGGTCATCTACATCCTCGCGCCGATGATCTCGGTGTTCTGCGCCCTGCTGACGTTCGCCGTCATCCCGCTCGGCCCGGCGGTCTCGATGTTCGGGGTGGTCACCCCGATCCAGCTCACCGACTTCCCGGTGGCCGTGCTGTACATCCTGGCGGCGACCGCCGTCGGCGTGTACGGCATCGTGCTGGGCGGCTGGGCGTCCGGCTCGACGTACCCGCTGCTGGGCGCGGTGCGCTCGACCGCGCAGGTGATCAGCTACGAGCTCGCGATGGGGCTGTCCCTGGTCAGCGTGTTCGTGCTGGCCGGCTCGGCGTCCACCTCGCAGATCGTCGAGTCGCAGTCGCAGGTATGGTGGGTCTTCCCGCTGCTGCCGGCCTTCGTGATCTTCTTCATCTCGATGGTCGGCGAGGTCAACCGGCTGCCCTTCGACCTGCCGGAGGCCGAGGGTGAGCTGGTCTCCGGCTTCATGACCGAGTACTCGTCGATGAAGTTCGCCTGGTTCTTCCTCGCCGAGTACATCAACATGCTCAACGTCTCGGCGGTGGCGACGACGCTGTTCTTCGGCGGCTGGAAGGCACCGTTCGGGCTGCACCTGATCAACGACGGGATGTTCAACACCGGCTGGTGGCCGGTGCTCTGGTTCCTCGGCAAGCTGTGGTTCTTCATGTTCTGCTTCGTCTGGATCCGCGGGACGCTGCTGCGCTTCCGCTACGACCAGTTCATGAAGTTCGGCTGGAAGGTCCTCATCCCGGCCGCCCTGATCTGGATCGCCTGCGTCGCCGCGGTGCAGGGGGTGCGCCAGTTCACCGACGTCGACCTGCAGACGATGCTGATCGCGCTGGCGGTGGTGGCGGCCGTCGGGCTGCTGCTGTCCTTCCTGCTGCCGGAGAGGAAGCCCGCCGCGGTGGAGGTGGAGCCGGCGCCCGAGCCCTTCGACGCGTTCGCCGCCGGGTACCCGGTGCCGCCGCTGCCCGGCCAGACCCTGCCCCCGTCGCCCCGCCGGCTGCGTGCGGCCGCCGGGGCGGGTACCGGGCCCACGACCGGGACCGCAACGATCGACGTCGGGGCTCCGGTGAGCACCGACGATCCGGCCGACGGCGAGGAGGAGATGCCCCGTGGCTGACGAGACGAACGCCCGCGAAGAGGAGCAGCCGCAGCAGGAGGCTGCGAGCACCGGCGGCACCGAGCTGACCCGTCCGCCGCGCGGTGGTGGTGTGGACCGTCCCGTGCTCGCCGAGGGCTATGAGTCGCTGATCGAGAAGCCGAAGGGTCTGGGCGAGCTGCTCGCACCGGCCGCCGGGTTCGGGGTGACCCTGTCGGCGATGTTCAAGCCGACGGTGACCGAGGAGTACCCCTTCGAGAAGGTGCCGACCAAGCCGCGCTACCACGGCCGCCACCAGCTCAACCGGTACCCGGACGGCCTGGAGAAGTGCATCGGGTGCGAGCTGTGCGCCTGGGCCTGCCCGGCGGACGCGATCTACGTCGAGGGCGCCGACAACACACCGGACGAGCAGTACGCGCCCGGTGAGCGGTACGGCCGCGTCTACCAGATCAACTACCTGCGCTGCATCTTCTGCGGCCTGTGCATCGAGGCGTGCCCGACCCGTGCGCTGACCATGACGAACGAGTACGAGCTCGCCGGCCCGAGCCGTCGCGGCATGATCTTCGAGAAGCAGGACCTGCTCGCCCCCATGGAGGAGGGCATGCTGGCCGCGCCGCACCCCATGGTGCCGGGGACCGACGACGACGACTACTATCGCGGGTCCGTGGACGGACCGGTGCCCGAGCAGATCGACTGGGTGGCCCGTTGGCGCCCCGAGGACCCGACCCTGGAGTCCGCCCGCGCGGCCGCGGGTGCGGGCGCGGCCGCGGCCGGCTCGCCCGGCACGGGAGCCGGCCGGTGAGCGCGGCGCTCGCCGCCGGCCTGGCGGGACCGGTCGTCACCGGTCTCGCCGAGACCGGCCAGACCTCCACGGGCGAGGCGGTCCTGTTCTGGGTGCTGGCGCCGATCATGGTGATCGCCGCCCTCGGGCTGCTCTTCGTGCGCCGCACGGTGTACGCCGCGATGAGCGTCGTCCTGGTGATGATCTGCCTGGCGATCATGTACGTCGCGCAGGAGGCGGAGTTCCTCGGCGTCGTCCAGGTGATCGTGTACACCGGTGCGGTGATGATGCTGTTCCTCTTCGTCCTGATGCTCGTGGGCGTCGACTCCTCGGACTCCCTGGTCGAGACGATCGCCGGCCAGCGCTGGGTCGGCGCACTGTTCTCCCTGGGCCTCGGTGCGGTGCTGGTCGGCGTGGTGCTGACCGCCGCCGGCCTGCAGCCGACCGGCCTCGCCGCGGCGAACGCCGACTCCAACCCCGTCGGGGTGGCCCGGGTGATCTTCGGCGACCACGTCTTCGCGCTCGAGGTCGTCGGCACGCTGCTGATCACCGCGGCGCTCGGCGCGCTGGTGATGACCCACCGGCGGCGCCTGACCCGCCGGATCGGTCAGCGGGAGCGGGCCGAGACGCGCATCGCCGCCGGCGAGGTGCTCGCACCGCTGCCGGCGCCCGGGGTCTACGCGCGGACCAACGCGATGGACGTGCCCGCGCTCGGCCCGGACGGGGAGCCGCTGGAGCACTCGGTGCCCCGTGTGCTGCGGATCCGGGGCCAGGAGCGCGAGCTCGACGAGGTCCGGGTGGAGATCGGCGCCGAGCCGACCGACCAGACACCGGTGGAGCGCTCGATCACCGGTGAGGAGCAGATCCGATGAGCCTGACCAACTACCTGGTGCTGTCGGCGCTGCTGTTCACCATCGGCTCGGCCGCGGTGCTCCTGCGACGCAACGCGATCATCGTCTTCCTGGGCATCGAGCTCATGCTGAACTCCGCGAACCTGGCGCTCGTGACGTTCGCCCGGGTGCACGGGAACCTGGACGGCCAGGTGATGGCTTTCTTCGTCATGGTGGTGGCCGCCGCGGAGGTCGTCATCGGACTGGCGATCATCGTCGCGATCTTCCGCACCCGCCGCTCGGCCTCGGTCGATGACGCCAACCTGTTGAAGAGCTGAGGAGCGCCCGACGGTGACGACGACATCTTCTGCTGCCGCGGCCCTGGAGGCCGTCGCCGCGGCTCCCGCCACGGGGGCGTTCACCCTGGCCTGGCTGCTGGTGGCGCTGCCGCTGGTCGGGGCGGCGGTGCTCATGCTGGCCGGTCCCCGCGGGGACCGGTGGGGCCACTGGCTCGGCGTCGGTGCGTCGGCCGGGGCCTTCGTGGTCGCGATCGTGCTGTGGGTCGCCATGGTGGCGGCGTCGCCGGACGAGCGCGTCGCGGACGTGCACCTGTTCAGCTTCATCCCGGGCGGGACGTTCGACCTCGACGCGGGCATGCGGATCGACCCGCTCGCGCTGACCTTCGTGCTCCTGGTGACCTTCGTGGGCACGTTGATCCACGTGTACTCGGTCGCGTACATGGAGCACGACGCCGACCGGCGCCGGTTCTTCTCCTACCTCAACCTGTTCGTGGCGGCGATGCTGCTGCTGGTGCTCGCGGACAGCTACGTGCTGCTGTTCGTCGGCTGGGAGGGCGTCGGTCTGGCCTCGTACCTGCTGATCGGGTTCTGGAACCACGAGATGCCCAACGCCGTGGCCGCGAAGAAGGCGTTCATCGCCAACCGCGTGGGCGACGTCGGCATGCTGATCGCGATCATGATCATGTTCGCTCAGTTCGGCGGCACGGACTTCGAGACCGTCTTCTCGCTCGCCGACGGCGCGAACGAGGCGGTCCTGACCGCCGCGGGGCTGATGCTGCTGCTCGCCGCCTGCGGCAAGTCCGCGCAGTTCCCGCTGCAGTCCTGGCTCGGTGACGCGATGGCCGGCCCGACGCCGGTCTCCGCGCTGATCCACGCGGCCACCATGGTCACCGCGGGTGTGTATCTCGTCGTGCGCTCGGCGCCGGTCTACGCCGGTGCGCCGACCGCCCTGGTGGTGGTCGCCGTCGTCGGTGCGATCACCCTGCTGTTCGGTGCGATCGTCGGCTGCGCGAAGGACGACATCAAGAAGACCCTCGCGGCCTCGACGATGTCCCAGATCGGCTACATGATGCTGGCCGCCGGCCTGGGTCCGATCGGCTACGCGTTCGCGATCTTCCACCTGGTGACGCACGGGTTCTTCAAGGCCGGGATGTTCCTGGGCGCCGGATCGGTGATGCACGGGATGGGCGACCAGGTCGACATGCGTCGCTTCGGCGGGCTGGCGAAGTACATGAAGATCACCTGGCTGACGTTCGCGGCCGGGTGGCTGGCGATCATCGGGTTCCCGGGGCTCTCCGGGTTCTGGAGCAAGGACAAGATCATCGAGTCCGCTTTCGCCACCGCCGGCGGCGAGGGCTGGCAGCCATGGGTCTTCGGGATGGTCGCGCTGATCGGCGCGGGCATCACCGCGTTCTACATGTCCCGGCTGTTCTTCATGACGTTCCACGGCGAGCGCCGGTGGAGCGACGGGACCAGCGGGTCCGTCGAGGTCGCAGCCGACCCGGACGGCACCCCGGCGCCGGTCCAGCACCCCCACGAGTCCCCGCGGCTGATGACCTGGCCGATGATCGTGCTCGCGGTCGGTTCGGTGGCCCTGGGCGGGATCCTCACCGCGGGCGGGCTGTTCTCCACCTGGCTGGAGCCGGTCACCGGGCACGTCGAGCACCACGAGCCGGTGCTGTCGGTGCCGGTGATCATGGTGTCCACCGTGCTGCTGGTGGCCGTCGGGGTGTTCCTCGCCTGGCGGCAGTACGCGGCGGCCCCGGTCGCCGTCGTCGCGCCACGCGGCTCGGTGCTCACCCGCGCGGCCCGCCGTGACCTCTACCAGGACGAGGTCAACGAGGCGGTGCTCATGCGCCCCGGCCAGTACCTGACCCGCACCCTGGTGTACGGGGACCGTCAGGTCGTCGACGGGGCGGTCACCGGTCTGGCGGCCCTGGTCGCCGGGACGGGCGAGGTCATCCGTCGCCTGCAGAACGGCTACGTCCGCTCCTACGCGTCCACCATGGTCGTCGGCGTCGTCGTGCTCGGCGCCGTCGTCCTGGCGTTCCAGATCTGAGGGAAGAGACCACAGTGCTCGAGCTGAACGATCAGACCTTCCCCTGGCTGACCACGCTCATCGTGGTGCCGGTCGTCGGCGCCGTCGTCGTCGCCTCGCTGCGCGGGACCGCCCGCCGGCACGCACGCGCGGTCGCGCTGGGCGTCTCGCTCCTGGTGGCGCTGCTGGCCGCGGTGGTCGCCCTCGGTTTCGACACCGGCGACGCCGCGACCCACCAGTTCACCGAGTCCGTGCCGTGGATCCCCGCGCTCGGCGTCACCTACGCGCTGGGCATGGACGGTGTGGGGCTCGCACTCGTGCTGCTGTCCGTGGTGCTGGTCCCGCTGGTGATCCTCGCGGCGTGGCGCGAGCACCCGGACAACCCCGGGTCCGGCGGGAGGCCGGTCGCGGGGGGCGCCAGGATCCAGCGCTACCTGGCGCTCGTGCTGGTGCTCGAGGCGTTCATGGTCTCGATCTTCGTCGCCCGCGACGTGTTCCTCTTCTACATCCTGTTCGAGGCCATGCTCATCCCGGTCTACTTCATGATCGGTGCCTTCGGCGGGCTGCGTCGTCGCTACGCCGCGCTGAAGTTCCTGCTGTACTCGCTGGCCGGCGGACTGATCATGCTGGTCGGCGTCATCGCGCTGTACCTGCACGGGCCCCGTGGCCCGGAGGGCTTCCTGGTCGAGAACCTGGTCGGCGGGACGGACATGTCCACCACCGTCGAGCGGCTGATCTTCCTGTCCTTCTTCCTCGCCTTCGCGATCAAGGCACCGATGTGGCCGGTGCACACCTGGCTGCCCGACGCCGCCGAGCAGGCCCCGGCGGGCACCTCGGTGCTGCTGGTCGGCGTGCTGGACAAGGTCGGCACCTTCGGCATGCTCACGCTGTGCCTGCCGCTGTTCCCGGAGGCCTCGCGCTGGGCCGCGCCGGCGATCATCGTGCTCGCGGTGATCTCGATCCTGTACGGCGCCCTGCTGGCGATCGGCCAGCAGGACCTGCTGCGGCTGATCGCCTACACCTCGGTGAGCCACTTCGGCTTCATCGTGCTGGGGATCTTCGCGTTCACCTCGACCAGCATCGCGGGCTCGTCGTTGTACATGTTCAACCACGGGATCTCGACCGGGGCGCTGTTCCTGCTCGCCGGGTTCCTGGTGGTACGCCGGGGTACCGCCCGGATCCCGGAGTTCGGCGGGATGCAGAAGGTCACGCCGGTGCTGGCCGGCACCTTCCTGCTGACCGGCCTGTCGGCGCTGTCGCTGCCCGGGCTGTCCCCGTTCGTGAGCGAGCTCATGGTTCTGGTCGGCACGTTCAGCCGGAACCGGCCCGCCGCCGTCTTCGCCGTGCTGGGCGTGATCCTCGCCGCGATCTACGTGCTGCTGACCTACCAGCGGATCTTCACCGGCCCGGTGCGCCCCGAGCTCGCCGACGCGCGCGACCTCTCCCGGCGGGAACGCTGGGTGATCGGCCCGCTGGTGGCCCTCCTCCTGGTGCTCGGGTTCTACCCCGCGCCGGCCCTCGACCTGCTGCGTGACCCGGCCTCGGCGTCCCTCGAGCACGTCGGGGTCGACGATCCACCACCGGTCGTCGGTAACGCCGTCGAGGCGGCCACGACCGGAACCGCGACGACCGACGGGAGCGACCAGTGACATCGGCCTTCACGGCTCCCGACATCCCCTGGGTGCAGCTCCTGCCCGTGATCCTGGTGCTCGGTGCCGGCGTCATCGGGGTGGTCGTCGAGGCGTTCGTCCCGCAGCGGCTGCGGCGGGTGATCCAGCTCGTCGTGTCCGTCGCCGCCGTCGCCGGGTCGATCGTCGCGATCGCCGCACAGTGGGCGGACGTGCGAGACACCGGCGGCAGCGTGCTCCTCGGCGGCTCGGTCATCCTGGACGGCCCGACCCTCGTGCTGTGGGGGATGCTCGCCGTCCTGGGTCTGCTCAGCCTGCTGGTGGTCATCGACCGGGGCGAGTCCGGCGAGGACGCGTTCGCGCCGTCCGCGGCCGCGGTGCCCGGCTCGGACTACGAGGAGCTGGCCCGGCGCACCGGCCAGCGGCAGACCGAGATCTTCCCGCTGGGCCTGTTCGCGCTCGGCGGCATGATGATCTTCCCGGCCGCCGGTGACCTGCTGACCCTCTTCGTCGCGCTCGAGGTGCTGTCGCTGCCGCTGTACCTGCTGTCCGGCATGGCCCGACGCCGCCGTCTGCTGAGCCAGGAAGCGTCGATGAAGTACTTCCTGCTGGGCGCGTTCGCCTCGGCGTTCATGCTGTTCGGCATCGCGCTGCTGTACGGCTTCTCCGGGTCCCTGCGGCTGGCCGAGATCGCGACCGCGATCGACGAAGTGCACGGCCTGGACGCGCTGCTCGTCGGCGGTCTGCTGCTGGTGCTGGTCGGCGTGCTGTTCAAGATCGGCGCGGTGCCGTTCCACTCCTGGACCCCGGACGTGTACCACGGCGCACCGACCCCGATCACGGGCTTCATGGCGGCCTGCACCAAGATCGCGGCCGTCGGCGTGCTGCTGCGGATCGTCTACGTCGTCCTGCCCCCGCTGGCGTGGGACATCATGCCGCTGCTGTGGGGGGTCGCCGTGCTCACCATGGTGGTGGGGACGGTCATCGCCATCGTCCAGACGGACATCAAGCGGATGCTCGCGTACTCCTCGGTGGCGCACGCCGGGTTCGTCCTGGTCGGTGTGGTCGCGCTGACCACCAGCGGCATCTCCTCGGTGCTGTTCTACCTGCTGGCGTACGGCCTGGCGACGATCGGCGCGTTCGCCGTGGTCACCCTGGTCCGGGAGGTCAACACCGGACGCGGCGGGGTGGTGCTTGCCGAGGCGACCCACCTGTCGCAGTGGTCCGGCCTGGCCCGGCGCAGCCCGTGGCTGGCCGGCGCGTTCACCCTGTTCCTGCTGTCCTTCGCGGGGATCCCGCTCACCGCGGGCTTCGCCGGGAAGTTCACCGTGTTCGCCGCGGCGCTCGAGGGTGGGCTCGCCTGGCTCGTGGTCGTCGGCGTGCTTGCCTCCGCCGCGTCGGTGTTCTTCTACGTGCGGCTCATCGTGCTGATGTTCTTCACCGACCCGGTGGGTACCGCGGGTGAGTCGACGACGGTCACCCGCTCCGAGGGCATGACCACGGTGGCGATCTGGGTCGGCGCGATCGGCACGGTGCTGCTCGGCGTGCTGCCCTCCCCGGTGATCCAGTTCTTCGCGGACGCGGCGGCGTTCGTCCCGTGACGACCCCCGCGCTGCCGCTGGCCGACGACGCGCTGGCCGAGCACCTGACGGCTCGGCTGGCGCTGGTCGAGGAGCGGCTGCGCGACGCCGTCACGCACGCGGACGTGCTGGCCGACACCGCCTCACGGCACCTGGTCAACGCCGGGGGCAAGCGGCTGCGGCCGCTGCTCACCCTGCTCGCCGCCCAGCTCGGCGACGGCCGGCGCCCCGAGGTGATCGACGCCGCGGTGGTCGTGGAGCTCACCCACCTGGCGACGCTCTACCACGACGACGTCATGGACTCCGCGCCACTGCGCCGGGGAGCGCCGGCCGCGCACGAGGTGTGGGGCAACAACGTCGCGATCCTCACCGGTGACCTGCTCTTCGCCCGTGCGTCGTCCATCGTGGCGGGGCTCGGCCCGGAGGCCGTGCGGATCCAGGCCGCGACGTTCGAGCGGCTGTGTCTGGGCCAGCTCCACGAGACGGTCGGCCCGGACCCGGGCGACGACCCGGTCGAGCACTACCTGCAGGTGCTCTCCGACAAGACCGGTTCGCTGATCGCCACGTCCGCCCGGTTCGGCGCGATGTTCGCCGGCTGCCCGCGGAACGTCGTCGGGACGATGATCGAGTACGGCGAGCGGGTCGGCGTGGCGTTCCAGCTCGCCGACGACGTGATCGACCTGGTGTCCGAGGGGGCCGCGACGGGCAAGACGCCCGGTACCGACCTACGCGAGAAGGTCCCCACGCTGCCCGCCCTGCTGCTGCGCGAGCGGGCCGCGAGCCCGATCGCGTCCGCCGCGGAGAAGGAGCTGGTCGAGCTCCTGGACTCGGACCTGTCCGGGGACGACGCCCTCGAGACCGCGGTGACCGCCCTGCGGGCCCACCCGGTGGTCGACGAGACCCGCGAGCGCGCCGCACGGTACGCCCGCGCGGCCGTGGAGGTGCTCGGGCCGGTGCCCGCCGGGCCGGTGAAGGACTCGCTGGTCTCGGTGGCGGACGCGCTGGTCGACCGCGCCGCCTAGCGTTCGGCCGGACCGCGGCGTCGTCAAGGTAATCTCGTGCCCGGCTCATGCCTTCACCCGATCGAGCCGATGACACCAGGGGGCGTGCGTCGCGCTGCCCTCCGGGGCGGTGCCGTGCACCGGCTGGTACGAGGGGAGTCCTGTGCGTACGTCGTGGGGATCGGCGACCGACAGCGGCCGGGTGCGGTCGCTGAACGAGGACGCCGTTCTCGCGTACCCCCCGGTGTTCCTGGTCGCCGACGGGATGGGTGGCCACCAGGCCGGCGACCGCGCCAGCAGGCTCGTGGTCGAGGAGTTCTCCCGGCTCGCCGGACGTGACGTCGCCACCGCCGACGACGTGCACGACTGCTTCGTCCGGGCGGCGCGCCGGCTGCGCGAGGAGCTCGACGGCGTCACGGCGGGCACCACGGTGGCCGGGGTCGCGGTCACCCGGCACGACGACGGCGGCTCGTACTGGCTCGTCTTCAACATCGGCGACTCGCGGGTGTACCGCCTGGTCGGGAAGGCGCTGGAGCAGATCAGCGTGGACCACTCGGTGGTCCAGGAGCTGGTGGACCGTGGCGTGATCTCCTCCGGCCAGGCCCGGGAGCACCCGGAGCGGCACGTGATCACCCGCGCGCTGGGCACCGACACCGAACCCGAGCCGGACTACTGGATGATCCCCGCGGGCGCCGCGGACCGGGTGCTGATCTGCTCCGACGGTCTGACCGCAGAGCTCGACGACCGGACGATCGCGCGGCTGCTCGGCCACGACCACGACCCGCAGGACGCCGCCGAGCACCTGGTCGAGACGGCCATCGAGGCCGGGGGCAAGGACAACGTGAGCGCGGTGGTCGTGGACGTCGCGATCACCACGGAGTCGCTCGACGGCGCGCCGGACGACGACACCGCGGAGACCTGGGACTCCGCTCTGGAGGACACCACGCGACCGCGCCCGGCGGGCCAGGCTGGGCCAGCAGGGCCAGCAGGGCCGGCAGGGCCAGCAGGGCCGGCAAGGCCAGCAGGGCCGGCAGGGTCGCGTGGGCCGAAGGGGGTGGAGCCGTGATCGTGCCGGTGCACACCCCCGGCGACTGGTACGCCGTGGTCACCGACGGCCGCATCGCGTTGCTGCCGCCGGAGACGAGCGCGGTCGTGCTGCGTCAGATGTGGCGCGTGCTGCGCGAGGGCGCGGACCTGACCGACCAGCTCCAGGTCCTGCTCGGACCGGGTCTGGGCGGGCTGCCGCCGTTCGCCCTGGTGTCGCTGGACGGGGGACGGGCGCACGTCGTCGTCCGCGGCGGGGTCGAGGTGGAGGTCGTCTCCGCGGGTGGGACGCGCACGCTCGGCTCACCCGGGGTCTCCACCTGGTCCGAGGAGCTGGTGCCCGAGGTCCAGCAGGTCGTGGTCCGGGCGCCGCGCACCGACGGTGAGGCCGGCGAAGGGTCCGCGGCGACGGCCCCGGCGCTCCCCGTGCTCTCCGGGACGGTCCGGGCCGGCGAGGTGCGGGTCGAGCTCGTCGCTCCGTCCTGGTCGAGCCCGGCGGTGGTCCACCCCTCGGGGCCGGCGGCGGAGGCCACACCGGGGCCGGCGGCGGAGGCCACACCGGAACCGGCGGATCATCCTGATCGGGAGCCGGTGGCACGTCCTCGACCGACGCCCGTGCCGGTTCCCGCGCCGGGGTCGGCGTCGGATCCTGCGACGCAGTCCGAAGCGGCCTCGCAGGTCGTCGCCGAACCAGTACGACATCCCGCGCTCGTCCCCGCGGAGACGACCGGGAGCGAGGACCACGACGGGATGACGGTGCTCAGCTCCGACGTGGCCGAGCTGCGCCGCGAGCTCCCGAGGCTCAACGGTGGCGAGGTGCCCGGGCCGCTCACGGTCACCGGTCCCACCAGCGGGCCGCCGGCCAAGATCGTGCTCTCCTCCGGGCTGGTGGTCTCGCTCAACCGTCCCGTGCTCATCGGCCGGGCGCCCCAGGTCTCCCGGGTGGCGAACAGCAACCTGCCGCGTCTGGTCACGGTGGCGAGCCCGAACCAGGACATCTCCCGGACGCACGCCGAGGTCCGCATGGAGGGCGAGGACGTGGTCGTGACCGACCTGCACTCGACCAACGGGATCCTGCTGCTGCGGCAGGACGCCGGTCCGCGGCGGCTGCACCCCGGTGACCCGACGGTCATCGAGCCCGACGTCGTCGTCGACCTCGGTGAGGGGGTCACGTTCGTGGTGGAGCGCGGCACGTGACGAGTCGCCGGGAGGCGTCCTCCCCGCCGCACATCCCCGGGTTCGGTCCGGTCCGCCTGCTGGGCATGGGTGGCTTCGCCGACGTGTTCCTGTACGAGCAGCAGATGCCGCGGCGCTCGGTCGCGGTGAAGGTGCTCCTCGCCGCCCACCTGGACGACGAGGTCCGCGAACGGTTCCGCACCGAGGCGGACCTGATGGCCCGGCTCTCGCACCACCCGTCGATCGTCACGATCCATCACGCCGACGTCGCCCCGGACGGCCGTCCGTTCCTGGTCATGGAGTACTGCTCCCGGCCCGGTCTGGGCCGGCGGTACCGCACCGAGCGGATGGCGGTGTCCGAGGTTCTGCGGATCGGCGTACGGCTGGCCTCGGCGGTCGAGACCGCGCACCGTGCCGGCATCCTGCACCGCGACATCAAGCCGGCGAACGTGCTGGTGACCGACTTCGGCTGGCCCGCGCTGACCGACTTCGGGATCGCCGCGACGACCGGGCTGGTGTCCGACGGTGCCACGGGCATGTCGATCCCGTGGTCCCCGCCGGAGCTGCTGGCCGACAACCCGACCGGGGACCGGCGGGCGGACGTCTACTCGCTCGCCGCCACGATCTACTCGCTGCTCGCGCGCCGGTCCCCGTTCGAGGTTCCGGACGGGCCGAACACCGCGGCGGACCTCATCGCGCGGATCGAGCGTGCCCCGCTGTCCTCGACGGGACGCGGGGACGTGCCGGAGGCGCTCCAGGCGGTGCTCGTCCGCGCGATGCACCGTGACCCGGAGCGCCGCTACCCGACGGCCCTGGCCTTCGGACGCGCCCTGCAGCAGATCGAGACGGAGATGATGCTGCCGCAGACTCCGTTCGACCTGCCGGACGACACGGAGGCCTCCGACGGTCCCGGTCGCCCGGCGGCCCAGGACGACGACCAGGCCACCCGGGTCCGGCCGGTACGCGCCATCGTGCCGGAGCTGACCCCGGCGTCCCCCGTCGTGACCGCGAGGGGCGCCCAGGAGGACGTGGCGCGGCTGGACACCCGGGAGAACCCGATCGTGCCCGCGGCGTCGCGTACCGCACCGGTCGGGTCGCCAGACCCCGGGCAGGACGAAGCCGAACCGGTGGCCGGGCAGTCGACCGACGGCGAGGCCGGCGCCCTAGCCGCTGCGCAGCCTTCTGCGACCACCCGGGGCGAGCAGCTGTCCGAGGACGGCATCCCCGCGTCCTGGCACCGTCCCGAGCCGCCCGAGCAGGCTCAGCGCCGGCCGCGGGCGCTCCGGGTCGCCGCCCTGGTGGGTACTGCGGTCGTGGGTGCCGCGGCCGTCACCGCGGCGGTGCTGGCCTTCGGCCCCGACCGGGGACCGGCGCCGGTGGAGAGCCCACCTCCGGCGACTCCGACCTTCGAGCCGGTCGTGGCGGTCCCCGCACCGGAGGACCTCACCGGGGTGCGGACCGCCGACGGGTCGGTCGTCTTCACCTGGACCAACCCCGACCCGCGCGAGGGCGACCGCTACGTGTGGAGCGAGGTCCGCGCCGGTGAGACGACGCCGGTCGAGCCGGTCGACGAGCCGACGGTGACCTTCCTGCCGGCCGATCCCGCGGGTCAGACCTGCATCGAGGTCTCCGTCGTCCGGGCCGACCGGCGGGCGTCGACCACTCCCGCCGTGGGGTGCGTGGAGTGAGCCGGGCGACCGATGGCCGACGGGGCGCCCGCCTGCGGGCGGGTGCTGCGGCGACGGTGCCGGTGCTCGCGGTGACGCTGGCGATCATCCACCCGGGGGCGCCGGTGTCCCAGGTCGACCTCAACGACGGCGCGGTCTGGCTGACCAGCGAGTCGGCGTCGATGCTGGGTCGGTACAACCCGCAGATCGACGAGCTCAACGCGGGTCTGCCCGCCACCGGTGACTTCGACGTGCTCCAGGACGAGCAGGACGTCCTGCTGGTCGAGGCCGGTGTCGTCTCCGTCGTCGACCCGGCCGGCGTGCTGCTCAGCGCCCAGGCCCTGGTCCCGGCCGGTGCCGAGATCTCGATGGCCGCCGGTACGGTCGCGGTCAGCGAACCGGGCACCGGTCGGGTGTGGGTGCGCACCATGGAGTCGCTCGGCGCGCTGCGGGCCACCGACGAGCCGGACCTCTCGCTCGGCTCCGGCGGTGCGGCCGTCGTCGCCCGCAGCGGCACCGTGCTGGCGGTCCACGGCGACGGGACCGTGGTCCACGCGCGGCCCACCGGCAGACCGGGCGTCGGCGGTGCGCCCGGCGTCGACGTCACCGAACGCGGTGCGCTGGCGGGCACCGCGGGTGGTCCGGTGGAGCAGATCACCGCGGTCGGCGACGTCGTCGTCACGCTGAGCGGGACGACCGTGCGGACCCCGGCCGGCGCGGTCGACCTGCCCGGTACCTCCGGCGGCGCGGTGCTCCAGCAGCCCGGGCCGAGCTCCGACGTCGTGCTGGTCGCCTCGACGACCGCGCTGATCGAGGTACCGCTCGACGGGGGTCCGCCGCGCGTCCACCCGACCGACGGTTCCGGTGCGCCGGCCGCCCCGGTCCGGGTCGGGCCCTGCGCGCACGGTGCCTGGGCGACCGCATCGGGCAGCTACCTGGAGCTGTGCCGCGGCGCCGCGCCCGCGGTCCACGACCTCGAGGGGATGACCTCGGGCGACCGGCTGGTCTTCCGGGTCAACCGGGACGTGGTGGTGCTCAACGACACCCTGCGCGGGCGGGTGTGGATGCCGCTGGAGTCGCCGGAGCTGCGCGAGCCGAACTGGACCGAGGTGGAGCCCGAGCAGGACTCGGAGGACCCGGACGACCGCGCCGAGAACCCGCAGAGCACGCAGGACCTGCAGGCCGAGTGCACCACCGAGTCGACGCCGCCGCTCGCCGTGGACGACGCGTTCGGCGTCCGTGCCGGGCGCACCCGCATCCTCTCGGTGATCGACAACGACGCGTCCTCGGAGTGCGGCATCCTCGCGATCTCCGACTTCGACCCGCTGCCCGAGGACTTCGGCGTGCTCACCCCCGTCTACGGCGGGCGTGCGTTCCAGCTCACCACCTCACCGCGGGCGAGCGGCTCCGTCGAGTTCACCTACACGATCACCGACGGGCGGGGCAGCACGGCACCCTCGACCGCGACCGCGCGGCTGACCGTGCACGACGACGGCGACAACCGGGCTCCGGAGCAGATCAGGGTGGGTCAGGTCCAGGTGGAGCAGGGTGCGGCGGTGTCCTACGACCTGCTGCCCGACTTCCGTGACCCGGACGGCGACCAGCTCGTGCTCGCCTCGGGCGCCGTCGAGTCCGGCGGCACCGTGCGCACCCGGCAGGACGGTGAGCTGACCTTCCAGTCCGACGGCAGCGTGCTGGGCCGCCAGGTGGTCTCCGTGGTCGTCTCGGACGGCGTCGAGGCGGTCGAGGGCGAGCTGCACGTGGACGTCCGTCCGGTCGGGTCCCTGCCGCCGGTGATCGACCCGGTGCACGTGGTCACCTACGTCGACGAGGCGGTGGTGGTGCGGCCGCTGGAGTCGGTGCGCTCGGTCTCGCGCGAGCCGGTCCGGCTGGCCGGGGTGGACGAGGTCCGCGGGACCACCATCGAGCCCGACCTGGATGCCGGGACGTTCCGCTTCGTCGCGCCGCGGGAAGGGACCTACTACGTCCCCTTCCTGGTCACCGCGACCCCCCAGCAGGCCCAGGGCATCGCCCGGATCGACGTGCGCGCGCGGCCGGACGAGGCGCCCCCGCCGGTCGCGGTGCTCGACGTCGCCCTGCTGCCACCCGGCGGTGAGGTGACGATCGACCCGCTGGCCAACGACGAGGACCCGAACGGCGGCGTGCTCGTCGTGCAGTCCGTCGACGTGCCGGACGGCACGGGGCTGCGGATCGCGGTGCTCAAGCACCAGCTCCTGCGGGTCAGCTCGACCCGGGTGCTCACCGAACCGGTGGTGGCCACCTACCAGGTGTCCAACGGCGTCGGCATCGCCGTCGGCCAGGTGCTGATCCAGCCGATCCCGGCCTCCGCGGTGCAGCAGCCCCCGGTGGTGCCCAACGTCAAGGCGTCGGTGCGCACCGGCGGCGTGGTGACCGTCCCCGTGCTCGCGGGCGCCTACGACCCGGATGGCGACGTGCTCCGGCTGGTACCGGAGCTGCCGGACAGACTGGGTCCGGGGGAGGGGCTGCTGTTCGCCTCGGGTGACGCGCTGCGCTACCAGGCACCCGCGACCCCGCGCGAGGTCCAGGCCACGTTCGAGGTCGCCGACCCGGCCGGGAACGTCACGTCGGCGACCCTCACCGTGACGGTGCACGCCTCCGACCCGGAGTCCAAGGCACCGCCGCGCCCGCGCCCGCTGACCGCCCGGGTCTTCGAGGGCGAGACGATCCGCATCGACGTGCCGTTGACCGGGATCGACCCGGACGGCGACGGCGTCTCCCTGCTGGGGCAGGACCGCGCCCCCACCAAGGGCCGGATCGTGGACACCGGTGCGACCTGGCTGGAGTACCAGGCCCTGCCCGGGGAGCTGGGCACCGACACGTTCACGTACGCCGTCGAGGACTGGGTGGGCCAGCGCGCGGTCGCGACGATCCGCGTCGGCATCGTCCCTCGCCCGACGGCCGCGGCCCAGGTGGTCAGCCGCAACGACGACGTGACCGTCCGCCCCGGCCAGAGCGTCGAGGTACGGGTGCTCGCCAACGACGTGGACACGGGGGGAGGGGAGCTGGCCCTCGCCCCTGAGCTGGTGCACGCCGACGGTGTCGACGCGCGCATCGAGGGACGCCGGATCGTGGTGCAGGCGCCGGCCGAGGAGGCGGTGCTGCAAGTGTCCTACACGGCGCTGAACCAGCGCGGTGGCCAGGACTCCGCGGTGCTCACCGTCACGGTGACCCCCGACGCGCCGATCCTCCCGCCGATCGCCAAGGACGTCGTCGTGCCCGCGACCGACACGATCAACCGGACCAGCGTCGAGGTGGACGTCCTCGCGCTCGCGGAGAACCCGAGCGGCCCGCTCAGCGACCTGGAGGTGCTGGTGCACCCCTCGGCCGCCGATGTCGCCACCGTCACGCCGCGCGGCACCGTCCTGGTGACCCTCGTCCCGCAGCCGCAGACGCTGCCGTACCTGCTGCGCAACACCCACCCCGACGCCGAGGGTCTGAGCACCTACGCGTTCATCACCGTCCCGGCCCTGGGCGACTTCCCGCCGATCCGCCGGCCGCGGGCGCCGGAGCTGCGGGTGGTGGCCGGGGACGAGCTGATCATCCCGCTGGCCGAGCAGATCCAGGTCGCCCCGGGCCGGACGGTCCGGATCACCGAGCCGTCCAAGGTCACCGCGACCAAGAGCGACGGCTCGGCCCTGGTGGTCGACGGCGAGACGCTGCGCTACGTGGCCCAGCGCAGCTACGCGGGGCCGGCGTCGATCTCCTTCGAGATCACCGACGGCGCCCTGGCCGACTCCGCCTCCCGGACGACCACGATGACGCTGCCGATCACCGTGCTCGCCGCCGAGGAGCACCCGCCCACCTTCACCCCCTCGGTGATCGAGGTCGGTCCGGGTGAGACCGTGACCGTGGACCTGAAGGTGTTCACCTCGACGCCGGTCGGTACCTCCTCGGAGACGACGACGGAGTACACCTATGCGCTCGCCTCCGCCGCGCCGCCGGGGTTCACCGTGAGTCTCGACGGATCGGTGCTGACCCTCTCGGTGGACCCGACCGTGCCGAGGGGCACCGCGGGCGGCGTCGAGGTGCGTCTGGGCTACGGGTCGACGTCCGACCTCGACGTCCAGGTGGACTTCCGCGTCCGGGCGAGCGCCCGCCCGCTCGCCCGCGTCGTCGACCGCCACGTCCTCGGGGTCGAGGGGACGGCGTCGTCGGTCCCGGTGCTCGCGGACGCCTTCAACCCGTTCCCGGGCTCCCCGTTGACGCTCGTCGGTGCCGTGGTGGAGACGCCGGGGGCCGGTACGGCGTCGGTGTCCGGTGACCAGGTGACCGTGCAGCCCGCCGAGGGCTTCATCGGCCCGATGGTCACCCGGTTCCGGGTCCGGGACGTCACCGGCGACCCGGACCGGGAGGTCGAGGGCCGGATCACCGCGACCGTGCGAGGTGCCCCCGCGACCCCGACCGCCCCGCGGATCCAGGAGGTCGGCGACCGGACGGTCGTGCTGGCCTGGGACGCCCCGGCGAGCAACGGCGAGCCGATCACGGCGTACCGGGTGGTCGCGTCCCCCGGTGCCATCGAGCAGACGTGCACGACCACGGTGTGCACCGTCGAGGGGCTGACCAACGACGTGCAGTACACGTTCACCGTGACGGCGACGAACGTCGTCGGGACGTCGGACCCTAGCCCGGCGTCGGCCCCGGCGCGGCCGGACGTGAAGCCCGGCGCCCCGGCCACCCCCGGGCTGAGCTGGGGGAACCAGTCGGTGACCGCGACCTGGTCCGCGCCGGAGAACCCCGGTTCGCCGATCCTGAGCTATGACGTCGAGATCAGCCCGGCCCCGCCGAGCGGCGCCGCCTCGGTCTCCACCACGAGCACGTCGTACACGTTCACCGGCCTGACCAACGGCACGGAGTACTCGGTGCGGGTGCGGGCGCTCAACAGCGCCCCGCAGCCGGGGGACTGGAGCAGCTCGTCGGCGACCCAGATCCCCGCGGCGCCGCCGGGCCCGGCGACGGAGGTGGTCGCCACGCGCGGCTCGATCGGCTCGGGCTCCGGCAAGATCACGGTGACCTGGGTCCCCGGTGCGCCCAACGGGGCGCCGATCAGCGGGTACGTGCTCCAGATCAACGGGACGTCCGTGGAGTGGCCGGCCGGGACGACGTCGTACACGTTCGACGCGGTCCGGGGTGTCTCCTACGACATCGCGATCAGGTCGGCCAACAAGGCGGGCTGGTCGCCGTGGGCCTCGACCACGGGGGAGATCTGGAGCGCACCTGGCCCGGTGACCGGGCTGACCGCCGTCGACGCCGGCGGGGCGGGCCAGGGCTTCGGCCAGGGCAGGCTCCGGGCGAGCTGGAACGCCCCGACGGACACCGGCGGGCAGGGCATCACGATCGCGAGCTACCGCGTGGTGCTGGACGGGACCAACGCGTACACGACGACGTCGACCTCCATCGAGCTGAGCGGCCTGGCCGCGGGTTCGCACACCGTCCAGGTGTTCGCGGTCAGCAGCAAGGGTGCGGAGAGCACCAGCGGGCCGAGCGTCGCGCGGGTGATCACCACGGTCCCGCAGCGGCTGACCTCCCTGACGGCCGACACCGGCACCAAGGGGAAGGTGACCTTCACGTGGGCACCGGGCGGTGACGGTGGCACGCCCGTGACCGGATACGAGTACCGGGTCCTGCGCGCAGGAGGCAGCACGCTCACCGGTTCCCAGCCCGACGCATCGCCACTGGTGGTTCCGGTCACCAGCGCGCCCGGAAGCACGCAGACGATGCGCATCACGGTGTGGGTGAAGAACGCCCGCGGCCAGAGTGAGGAGACGTCTCTCGAGGTCGAGGGAACGGCCGAGGACCCCCCTCCGTCTCCGCCGTCCACCGATCCGCCGGAGGGTGGCGCGGGCCCATGACCGCGATCGAACCGGCCGCCGCGACCGCCGCAGCACACGTACCGCACCTGAACCGAGGAGACCTCCCCGTGACGATGACCACCGAGCAGGCCGAGTGGTACGCGCAGACGTTCGACTCGCTGGTCGCGAACGTGAGCCGTGCGCTGCTGGGCAAGGACCACGTGGTGCGGCTGGCGCTGACCTGCATGCTCGCCGAGGGTCACCTGCTGCTCGAGGACGCTCCGGGCACCGGCAAGACGTCGTTGGCCAAGGCCATCGCGGCCACGGTGCACGGCACGCACAGCCGGATCCAGTTCACCCCGGACCTGCTGCCCTCGGACGTCACCGGGGTGACCATCTACGACCAGGGCACCCGCACCTTCGAGTTCCACGCCGGGCCGGTGTTCGCCTCGGTGGTGCTGGCCGACGAGATCAACCGGGCCTCGCCCAAGACCCAGTCGGCGCTGCTGGAGGTCATGGAGGAGTCCCGGGTCACGGTCGACAAGGTGTCGCACTCGGTGGGCCGGCCGTTCATGGTCATCGCCACCCAGAACCCGATCGAGCAGGCTGGCACCTACCGGTTGCCCGAGGCCCAGCTCGACCGGTTCCTGATGAAGACGTCGCTCGGCCACCCCGACCACGCGTCCACGGTGGAGATCCTCGCCGGCTCGGCGGAGCGTGACCGCACCGCGGGGCTCACCGCGAAGATCACCACGCAGGCGGTGGGGGAGATGGCGCAGCTCGCCTCGACGGCGCACGCGGACCCGGCGGTGCTCGACTACGTGGCGCGTCTGATCGCTGCCACCCGGACCGACCCGGCAACTGCACTGGGTGCGAGCATGCGCGGCGGCCTGGCCCTGGTGCGCTGCGCGAAGGTGTGGGCCGCCTCGCAGGGCCGCACCTACGTGCTGCCGGACGACATCAAGCTGCTGTGCACCCCGGTTCTCTCGCACCGGATCGCGCTGGACACCGAGGCGGAGTTCGCGGGAGTGACGGCCGACCAGGTCGTCGCGCGCATCGTGGCCGAGACCGAGCCGCCGGCGGCCCGGGGCTGAGGCCGGTCACCGTGACGTTCCTGCGCAGGACCGGTCGACGGCTCGGTCGCCTGGTGGGCAGGCCGGTCGCCGGGCTGGTCGCGAGCGCCCCGGTGTCCGCCTTCGGCTGGGCCGTTCTGGGCGTCGGGCTGGTGCTCGGTGGCCTGGGCTGGTGGCGGGGCTGGGTCGAGCTCGCGGTACCCGCCGTCGTCGCGGTCGCCGCGCTCGTGGTCGGGGTGCTGCTCACGCTCGGCCGCTCGACGTACGCGGTCGACCTGGACCTCGCCGACCACCGGGTGACTGTGGGCCACCGCGCGGTCGGCAACCTGGAGATCCGCAACACCGGCCGACGCCGCCTGCTGCCGGCCCGCATCGAGCTTCCGGTGGGCGCCGGGTCGGCCGACTTCGGCCTGCCGAGCCTCGCGCCCCGCGCCGTGCACACCGACGTCTTCGCGGTACCCACCTCCCGGCGCGCGGTGATCGTCGTTGGCCCGGTGCGCTCGGTTCGCGGCGACCCGCTGGGCCTGGCCCGCCGCCGGGTGACCTGGACCCAGCCGGCCGAGCTGCACGTGCACCCCGAGCTGGTCTCCTTGTCGGGAGCCGCCTCGGGCGTGCTGCGCGACCTCGAGGGGCAGGCGACCCAGGTGCTGTCGGACTCCGACATCTCCTTCCACGCCCTGCGTGAGTACGAGGCGGGCGACGACCGCCGGCACATCCACTGGAAGACCTCCGCGCGCACCGGGCACCTGATGGTCCGGCAGTTCGAGGACACCCGCCGCACGCACACGGCCGTCGCCCTGGCCACCGCGAGCGGTGAGTACGCCGAAGACGACGAGTTCGAGCTCGCGGTGGCGGTCGCCGCCTCGATCGGGGTCCAGGCGCTGCGGGACGAGCGGCAGCTCACCGTGCTCGCCGGCACCAGGCCGCTGCGGACCGGGTCGCCCGCGATCCTGCTCGACGACGTCGCGGGGCTGGAGCACGCCGCCGACGGCCGCGCCAGCGTGGCGCTGGGCCCGTGGGTGACCCGGGAGGCCGCCGACGCCTCGGTGGCGATCCTGGTCACCGGCTCTCGGCCGGACCGCCGGGAGCTGCGGGCCGCCACCCGCCACCTTCCTGGCGGGATGCGCGCCGTCGTCCTGTCCTGCGTGCGCGGCGGGGCGGTGGAGGCGGCGACCCACGGGCCGCTGTCGCTGGCCCAGCTCGGTGCGCTGCGGGACCTTCCCGAGGTGCTGCGCAAGGTCGTCGCCGGATGAGCGCCACCGAGATCTCCACCAGTCGCACCCGACGACGGCCGCGGCCGCTGGTCGACGCCGTGGTGCTGACGGCGTGCGTCGGCCTGGCGACGCTGCCGCTGCTGCCCGTCTACGGCGGGACCGCGATCGTCGCCCCGGTGCTCGGTGGGCTGCTGGTCGGCGGTGGGATCGCGCTGGTGGCCGCACTGCGGCGGTGGGGGGTGATGGTCACGGTGGCCGTCACCGTCGTCGGGTACGTCCTGGTCGGGCCCGCACTGGCGGTGCCGGACGCCGTGACGAACGGCGTGGTGCCCACCGTCGATGCCGTGCGCACCCTGCTGGCCGGGGCTTTCGGCGTCTGGAAGGACGTGCTCACGCTCGATCCGTCCCTGGGGCGGAGCGGCGGGGTGCTGGTTGCGCCGTTCCTGCTGGCGCTGCTCGGGTCGAGCATCGCCGTCGGTGTCGCGACGCGCACGTGGAACGGCCGCACCGGCACCGGTCCCGCCGGGCCCGCCCACAGCGGTGCCGAGCGTGCCGCGCGCGGTGCGTGGGCCGGCGTCGTGCCGTTCGTGGTGCTCGGGGTCGCGGTGCTCCTGGGTGGGAAGACCACGGTGTGGCCGGTGCCCGCCGGTGTGGTGACGGCACTGGCCCTGCTGGTCTGGGCGGCGTGGCGGCGCGGGTCCCTGGCGCCGCGTCGGGTCGTGGCGCTCGTGCTGCTCGGTGGTCTCGCCGCCGGCGCCGGTGTGGTGGCCGGGCCGGTCGTGGCGGACCAGAACCCGCGGTACGTGCTGCGGGACGAGCTGGTGCCGCCGTTCGACCCGAGCGCGCAGGCCAGCCCGCTGTCCGCGTTCCGCAAGTTCGTCAAGGACTGGCCCGAGACCGACCTGCTCAGCGTGCGCGGTCTGCCCGAGGGCGCCCGGGTGCGCCTCGCCACTCTCGACGCGTTCGACGGCGTGGTGTGGAACGTCGCCGGTGCCCAGGTGGCCGAGGGCTCCGGGGAGTTCCGGCGGCTCGGGGACACGATCGACACCTCGGTGCGCGGCCGTCGGACCACCGTCGAGATCGAGGTGCACCACCTGCCGATGGTCTGGCTGCCGACCGTCGGCTACGCGGAGGGGTTCGACTTCACCGGTCCGGGCGCAGGGGACCTCGCCGAGAAGCTGCGCTACAACGACGCCACCGGGACCGCGGTGCTCACCGACGGCGTCCCGGACGGCGCCCGCTGGACCGAGCAGGTCGTCCTGCCCGTCCAGCCCGACGACGACGACATCGCCGGGGCGGACGCCGCCTCCGTCCGGCTCCCCGAACCGCAGGGCGTGCCGGACGCGATCCCGATGTTCGCCGGGGACCTCGCCGGTACCGCGACCACCCCGCTGCTGATCGCGCGCAGCCTGGAGCAGGGGCTGGCGGACCGGGGCTGGTTCAGCCACGGGCTGGTGGACTCCGGCGACCAACCGTCGCTGTCCGGCCACGGCGCCGACCGCTTGACCACGCTGCTCACCGGCGACCTGATGATCGGTGACGGCGAGCAGTACGCCTCGGCGATGGCGCTGATGGCGCGGCAGATGGGGCTGCCCGCCCGCGTGGTGCTCGGCTTCACGGTCGGTGACCCCGCCGCCGAGGGCGAGCTCGAGGGGGACGGCCGCGACCCGGGGGAGGAGATCACCTTCACCGGTGAGGACATCGGTGCCTGGGTCGAGGTGGCCTTCGCCGGGCACGGCTGGGTGACCTTCGACCCGACCCCGCCGGAGACCAAGACTCCGAGCGACGAGACACCGGTGGACCGGTCCGACCCACGGCCCCAGGTGGTCCAGCCGCCACCACCGCCGGAGGACCCGGTACGCCCGCCCGACGACGACACCGAGCAGCCGCGCACCGAGGACACCGAGGCGGAGCTGCCCACGAGCACCGACTGGACCACCGTGGCCCTCGTGGCCGGCACGGTGGCGGTCCCGCTGCTGCTGATCGTGCTCCCGTTCGTGCTGATCGTGGGGGCCAAGGCGCGGCGTCGTAGGCGTCGCCGGCACACCGGACCGCCCGTCGCCCGGGTGGTCGGCGGGTGGGACGAGGTGCTCGACGCCGCTCGGGACCTGCGTCGCCCGGTCCCGGCCCGGGCGACCCGACGCGAGGCCGCGGTGCACCTGAGCCGCGCCTTCGCGTCGGCACGGTCGCGCGGTGGTGCGGTCCGGGACGACCACTCCCGGCGGGCGGTCCGCGTGGGTGCGCCGGTCGCCGCGCTCGCGGCCGGTGCGGACGAGCTCGTGTTCGGCCCCGGGGAGCCGGACCCGGCGCAGGTCGAGGCCTACTGGCAGCAGGTCGAGGAGTCGCTCGCGGTGATGACCTCCTCGGTCAGCACCACCGAGCGACTGCGGGCGCGCTGGTCCGTGCGGTCCCTGCGCGCCCGGCGTCGTGCCCGCCGCGCTGCGCGCGGAGACTCGGCCTGATCCCGGCCCCGTCCCGGTTCCCCGGCCCGGCGTGACCCGGCGTTCACCCGGGTGGCGTTCACCCGGGTGGGTGCTCAGGTCGACCTCGCGCGGTGCCGATGAGAGGGTGCGGGCGACCGTCGATCCCCCGCGCCCCCGGGCGTCCGACGGTGTGACCGCGTCCTACCGGACCGCTGCGCCCACGATCTTGGTGGGTGTGGGTGATCGGGGCCAGGCTGGGCCCACGGGTCCGGAGCACGAGAGGTGACGAACGACAGATGGCGATACCCGGCGCGGTGCCGGCGAGCATGGGCCGACGCCTGCTCGCGTTCGTCATCGACGCCGTCGCCGCACTCCTGGTCGGCGGGGCCTTCGTGGCAGCCTCGCTGCTGCCGTTGCTGGGCTCGGGAGGCGAGCCCGACGCGCTCGACCGCGCCGTCGCCGCGCTGACCGGACCGTTCGCGCTGCTCGGCTACGGACTCCTGGTGCTGCTGGGGCTGGTCCAGTGGTGGGCGCTGGGGAGGCGTGGCTGGACGATCGGCAAGCGGCTGGTCCAGCTCCGGGCGGTCTCACCCCGGACCGGTCGTCCGGTCGGGATGGGCCGTGCGCTGCTGCGGTTCCTGGTGCCGGCCGCGGGCACGCTCGTGCTCGGCGTCGGCCAGCTCGTGGTGTACCTGTCGCCGTTCTGGGACTCCGGGGGGCGGCGTCAGGGCTGGCACGACAAGGCCGCCGGCACGATGGTGCTCGACGTCGCGATCGGGCCGGACCCGACGCTCATGGCACCACCGGGGGGCGAGGTCTCCCGTCGCCTGGACGGGCTCATGCGCACCGAGCCGGCGGTCGAGGGGCGTCGGCTCGAGCTGGAACAGCCCAACCCGGCCCTGCCCCCGGTCCCGGGCGCGGACGCGCCGGTCACCGGGAGCACCCCGCTGTCGGCGGGGGCGCCGGTCCCGGCGGCCGGCCGGGTACTCGGTGACGTACCGGCTGACCGTGAGGCGGCGCCGGGCGACGCCCCTGTTGACCGTGAGGCGGCGCCCGGCGACGCCCCGGTTGACTCTCGTCCTGCGAGTGACTCTCCTCCTGCAAGTGCGGACGCCCAGGCCGGCCCCGATCCGGCACCGGGAAGCCCGGCCGTCCCCGCCGCCCCCAGCCGCGACGCCTCGGGCGCCGGCACCCCCGGTCCTGACGTCGGTGGCTTGCCGGCGGTTCCTCCACCCAGCGACCCGCGCGCTCCGCGGCCGGTCTTCCCGTCGACGATCCGGAAGACCTCGGCCGACGACGGCCCGTCGGGGACCCGACGCACCCCGGCACCTCGACCCGTCTTCCCGTCCATGCGCCGAACGGACCCGGCTGATGAAAACCGCGTGGATGCGGTCCCGGCTGAACCGGCGGGTGCCCCGGAGTCGACCGCGACGGACGCGCCGGAGTCCTCCGGCCAGGGGAGTGCAGAGCCGGTTCCGGCCGAGCGCCCCGGGCCCGGCGTGCCGTGGAGGGTCGCGACCCCGGAGACCGCCACCCCGGGTGACGTTCCCGAACCCGTACCGCCCCCGATGGATGCCGGGCCCGACTCGCCGCCCGGGATGATCTCCATGGTCCCGTGGTTGCACCCGTCCGAGCCGGAGGGCTCGGACACCGCCCCGACCGGGGAGCAGAAGACTCCGGCCGGGGAGCAGAGGACCCCAGCCGACCCGACTTCGTCGAGCCCGAGCCCGTCCAGCTCGAGTTCGCCCAGCCCGAGCCCGTCCAGCCCGAGCCCGTCCAGCCCGAGCCCGTCGAGCTCGAGTCCGCCCGGCTCGGACCTGCCCAGCCCGAACCTGGAGGAGCCTGCCGCGGCCGATCACGGCTCGCCCGCTGCGACGTCGTCGGGCCGGGTCACACCGGACGAACGACCGGCCGCACCTGTCTCGACCGGGCAGGAACCGTCTTCCCGGCAGGACCCCCCGCCGTTGCCGGACCTGCCGGACGAGGTCGAGCAGACCCGGCTCCGCCCGGCGCGCGGAAGGGTCCCGGAGATGCCCGGGCCGGTGCCGCCGAGCGCGACCCTGCACATGTCCGACGGGCGCCGCGTCGAGTTCCGCGGGATCGCCCTGGTCGGCCGCGACCCGACACCCCGACCGGGCGAGGACCCGGACCTGCTCGTCCGGGTGGCGGACCCGGGTCGCTCGGTGTCCAAGACGCACCTCGCGGTCGGTACCGACCGGGCCGGGATATGGGTCGCGGACCGCGACTCCACCAACGGGACCGTGGTCACGCTGGGCGACGGCCAGCAGATCCTGTGCGGGGCGGACCAGGTGGTGCGCCTGCCCGAGCACGCGTCGGTCTCCTTCGGCGACTACGGCTTCACCGTGACGCTCCTCGAGGAGCTCTGACCCCCCGCTGACCCGCCGCTGATCCCCCGCTGACCCGCCGCCGGCTGGCCCCCGGCGGCCGACGCGGGCCAGGTCGGACCCGTCGGGCCCGCGTCGCTGGTGCGCCGTCTAGACTGGGGCAGAGTCCGGGCGTGTGCGAGGGCGACCGCGCCGACATCCCCCCCGTCGGAAGGTGTACGTCAGTCGTGAGCAGGAGTCCCTTGCGTGTGGCAGTCGTGGGTGCCGGCCCCGCCGGGATCTACGCGGCCGACATCCTCTCCAAGGCGGGCCCGGAGGTGTCGATCGACCTGTTCGAGCGTCTGCCGGCCCCGTTCGGGCTGGTGCGTTACGGCGTCGCGCCGGACCACCCGCGGATCAAGCAGATCATCGTCGCGCTGCACAAGATCCTGGACCGTGGGGACATCCGGCTCCTGAGCAACGTCGACTACGGCACCGACCTGTCGCTGACCGACCTGCGCCGGTTCTACGACGCGGTCATCTTCTCCACCGGAGCGATCCGCGACGCGGAGCTGCCCATCCCCGGCATCGGGCTGCCCGGCTCGTTCGGCGCTGCCGACTTCGTCTCCTGGTACGACGGGCACCCCGACGTCCCGCGCACCTGGCCGCTGCAGGCCCAGCAGGTCGCCGTGCTGGGAGCGGGCAACGTCGCGCTGGACGTCGCGCGGATGCTGTCCAAGCACGTGCGTGATCTGCTGCCCACGGAGATCCCGGACAACGTGCACCGTGGCCTGGAGGCCAACCCGGTGACGGACGTCCACCTGTTCGCCCGCCGCGGCCCGGCCCAGGTGAAGTTCAGCCCGCTGGAGCTGCGCGAGCTGGGCAAGGTTCCCGACGTCGACGTGGTCGTCTACCCGGAGGACTTCGAGTTCGACGACGGCTCGATGGCGGCGATCCACTCGTCCAACCAGACCAAGCAGGTCGTCAAGACGCTCACCGACTGGACGCTCCGCGAGCCCGAGGAGCTCACCGCGAGCCGCCGCGTGCACCTGCACTTCCTGCACCGCCCGGCGGAGGTGCTCGGCGAGGACTGCGTGAGCGGCCTGCGCACCGAACGGACCGAGCTGACCGGCGACGGGTCGGTGCGCGGCACCGGGGAGATGCACGACTGGTCCGTGCAGGCGGTCTACCGCGCCGTCGGCTACTTCGGGTCGCCGCTGCCCGAGCTGCCGTTCGACGAGGCGGCCGGCGTCATCCCGAACCAGGAAGGCCGCGTGGTCACCCCCGACGGCGATCACGTGCCGGGCGTCTACACCACCGGCTGGATCAAGCGCGGCCCGGTCGGGCTGATCGGGTCGACGAAGTCCGACGCGAGCGAGACGGTCAAGCACCTGGTGTCCGACGTCGACGCGCTGCCGAGAGCGGCCGAGCCGGACCCGGACGCGGTCACCGCCTTCCTGGCCGAGCGCGGCATCGGTCACGTCGAGTGGTCCGGCTGGATGCTGCTGGACGCCTACGAGCAGTCCCTCGGCGAGCCGCACGGCCGCGAGCGCATCAAGGTCGTCCCCCGCGAGGAGATGCTCGCCGTCATCCGCGGCGAGTCCTGACCGCCACCTTCCGCACCGTCCCCACCATCCAGGGCACCATCACCCACAACCTCGAGTGGAGCGTTCCGCCCCTCAGGTGGAGCGTTCGCACCGGGAGTGGAGCGAACCGACTGCGACACGCCGGCGTGTCGCACCCGAACGCTCCACACTCGCGGGAAGGAGCAGCGTGCCAGCCCCGCAGGCCGGGACAGCACACCGCGACGCCGGGAACGCCCGGGCGCCGCGCGACGTTGTGCTGATCACGGGGGGACCAGGAACCTGTCGGTGACCCGCGAAGCGCGGGCGAGCGCGGGAGGAGCATCAGTGGGCCGACGGCACTTCAACGGGCTCAAGACCGCCCTGCTCTTCGGTGTGCTCTGGGCCGTGCTGCTCGGCATCGGGGCGCTGGTCGACGGCGGGCGCTGGATCTTCGCGTTCGCCGCCCTCGGCGTGATCATGACCGGGTACGGGTACTGGAACTCGGACAAGATCGCGATCAAGGCGATGCACGCCTACCCGGTCACCGAGCTCGAGGCGCCCGAGATGCACCGCATCGTGCGTGAGCTGTCCACCCGGGCACGTCAGCCGATGCCGCGGCTCTACATCTCCCCGACCAAGGCCCCGAACGCCTTCGCCACCGGCCGCAACCCGAAGAACGCCGCCGTGTGCTGCACCGAGGGCATCCTCCAGCTCCTCGACGAGCGGGAGCTGCGCGGCGTCCTCGGGCACGAGCTCATGCACGTCTACAACCGGGACATCCTCACGTCCTCGGTCGCGGCCGCGATCGCCGGCGTCATCACGTCGGTGGCCCAGTTCATGCTGTTCTTCGGCGGGGGCGACCGGCGGGGCGGCAACCCGCTGGCGATGCTCGCGCTCGCGCTGCTGGCACCGTTGGCGGCGATGCTCATCCAGATGGCGATCAGCCGCACACGCGAGTACGACGCCGACGAGGACGGCTCGCGCCTGACCGGTGACCCGCTGGCGCTCGCCTCGGCCCTGGCCAAGCTGGAACGGGGCACCGCCCGGGCGCCGCTGCCGGCCAACCGGGCCCTGGTGGACGTCTCCCACCTGATGATCGCCCACCCGTTCCGCGGTGGCGGCATGGCCAAGCTGTTCGCCACCCACCCCCCGATGGCCGACCGCATCGCCCGCCTGGAGGCGATGGCCGGCAACACCGGCGGCATCACCCGCTACTGACCGGTTGGCGCCTGACGAGCCTGCGCGAACAGCTCCGGGACGCGCCCGTAAACCTCTGGCAGGAACTTCCACGCCTTCGGCAGCTCGAGCGGCACGGTTCCGCGGACGGTCGTGAGCGTCACCTTCTGCGACCGCTTCGACATCGCCAGCTCCTTGACGTCCGCGAGCGGCACGTCGAGGGCGACCGGACCGACGACGCCGAACGGCCGCCGCTTGAGCAGCAACACCCGTGCAGACGTCAGCGCCAGCACCAGGCGGGGGCCGCCGTCCAGTCCGGCCTCCTTGGCGGCATTCTTGGCCGCCGGTAGCCCGGAGGCGTTGTCACCGAGCGGGACGGTGTCGACCCCGGTGGTCGAGGAGACCGCTGCGCCCGCACCGGCGCCCAGGGCGGCGGCCGTCGTGCCCGCGAGGTCGACGGCGACTCCCGCGAGCACCTGCTCCCCGGGAGCCAGCGCACCGCGCAGGCGCTTGGTGACGGCGATCGTGAGGTCGCGCGTGCTCATCGATAGTTCACGTACTGCAGCGCCACGTCCAGGTCCGCACCCTTGAGCAGGGCGATCACGGCCTGCAGGTCGTCGCGGCTCTTGCTGGTGACCCGCACCTCGTCGCCGGTGATCTGGGTCTTGACACCCTTGGGGCCCTCGTCGCGGATGATCTTGGTGATCTTCTTGGCGTCCTCGCCGCCCAGACCCTCCTTGATCACGGCCTCGATCCGGTACTCCTTGCCGGACGGCTTCGGGTCGCTCGTCTCCAGCGACAGCAGCGAGATCCCGCGGCGGATGAGCTTGGTCTCGAACACGTCGAGCACCGCCTTGACCCGCTCCTCGGCGTTGGCGGTCATCACGATCGCCTCACCGCTCCAGGCGATCGACGCTCCGACGTTCTTGAAGTCGTACCGCTGTGAGATCTCCTTCGCGGCCTGGTTGAGCGCGTTGTCGACCTCCTGCCGGTCGACCTTGCTCACGATGTCGAACGATGACTGGGATGCCAATGCCCCTCCTCGGTTCGCTGCTGGCTCACGCCTGTTCCGGCACCCCGACCGGGTGCTCGCCCGACGACGTCGCTCGGGTGGGTGACGGGTGCCTGACCTGCGGCCCGTGCGCTGACGGGCGGCTCAGGCTTGCTATCCTTCCATGCGCACCCGGCAGGTTGCCCGAGCGGCCAAAGGGAGCTGACTGTAAATCAGCCGCGCAAGCTACGTGGGTTCGAATCCCTCACCTGCCACGGGCTCGACACGGACGCCTTCACCCCAGGGTGGAGGCGTCCGTCGTCGCGGCGGTGCACGGGCACGGTCGGGGAGGTCGTCGGCGGTGCCGCCGGCAATTTCGCTGCGGTACGCGCGCCCGTGTACCCTGGCACGCGCTGCCCCGATAGCTCAGTCGGCAGAGCGTCTCCATGGTAAGGAGAAGGTCAAGGGTTCGATTCCCTTTCGGGGCTCTGTTGGTGTCCGTGCCCGCCGCGACTGTCGACGGCCGGCCGCCGATGCGGCGGGGTAGCTCAGTAGGTCAGAGCGCACGACTCATAATCGTGAGGTCGCGGGTTCGATCCCCGCCCCCGCTACCAGCACGACGACAGCGCATCGGTCGAGCCCGTCCGGTGCAAGAAGGCGCAGACCGCGCGAGAGGTGGCAAGACCGTGGCCAGCAAGAGTCAGGACGTCCGTCCGAAGATCACGCTCGCGTGCGTCGAGTGCAAGGAGCGGAACTACATCACCAGGAAGAACCGGCGCAACGACCCCGATCGCCTGGAGATGAAGAAGTTCTGCCCGCGTGACGGCCGCCACACGCTGCACCGCGAGACCCGCTGACCGGTCCGCGGAGCTGTCCGTGACGGTCAACGCCTCCTTCGCCGGCCGCGAGTACCCACCCACCGCGCCGTTCGCCGTCGGACGTGAGCACCTGCGCGACTTCGCCCGCGCGGTCGGCGCCACCCACCCGGCGCACCACGACGTCGAGGCGGCGCGCGCGCTGGGGTACGACGACGTCGTAGCGACGCCCACCTTCGCGGTGGTGATCGCGCAGCGGGCCGAGGCGCAGCTGATCGAGGACCCCGAGGCGGGCATCGACTTCTCCCGCGTGGTGCACGCCGACGAGCGCTTCACCCACCACCGCCCGATCCGGGCCGGTGACGAGCTGGTCACCGTGCTGTACGTGGACTCGGTGGTCGAGCGCGCCGGCCTGGCCATGGTCACCACCCGCTGCGAGATTGCGGCCGACGACGGCACTCCGGTCGCCACGGTCCGCTCCACCCTGGCGGTCCGTGGGGACGAGGGCGCCGCCGATGCTGCTGCGGGTGCCGCATGACCGGCACCGGTTCTGTGGACGCAGCATGACCGGCACCGATCCTGCGGGTGCCCCATGAGCGCCACCCAGCGGCCGGTGCCGGCCGAGCTCGAGGTCGGCCAGGTGATCGGCACCCGCACGATCCAGGTCGACCGGCGGGACCTGGTCCGCTACGCGGGTGCCAGCGGGGACCTCAACCCGATCCACTGGAACCAGCGCTTCGCCGTCGAGGTCGGCCTGCCCGGCGTGATCGCGCACGGGATGTTCACCATGGGTGCTGCCGTCGGCGTCGTCGTCGACTGGGCCGGTGACCCGGGCGCCGTCGTCGACTACCAGGTTCGGTTCACCCGCCCGGTCCCGGTCCCGGACCCGGGTGCGGCGACGATCGAGGTGAGCGCCGCCGTCGGCGCCGTCGATCCCGGCCAGGCCACCGTGCGCATCGACCTGACGGTCACGGTCGACGGCGCTCGCGTACTGGGCAAGGCGCAGGCGCTCGTCCGCCTCTGACCGGCGGGCCAGAACGGTCCCGCCGGGCCGGACGGCGGCGCCAGGCCTCGGGGTGAGCCGTCACCGGGAACCGGGGCTCAGGCCCGGGGCGGTGCCGTCGTCGTCCCGACGCGCAGCTGGACCGGGAGGAACAGCGGCGGCGGGTTCTCCCCGGCGAGGAGCTGCGCGACGGCCTGGCCGAGTGCCTCGCCCTTGGCGGCCAGCGGCTGGCTGACCGTGGTGAGCAGGTCGGGGGCGGTCCACGGCAGGTCCAGGCCGTCGAAGCCGGCCACCGAGACGTCCTCGGGCACCCGCATCCCGAGGTCGCGCGCGGCGATCATGACCCCGGCGGCGAGCAGGTCCGACTGGGCGACGACGGCGGTCGGCGGGTCGGCGACGTCCAGCAGCAGCCGCCCGGCGTCCTGGCCCGCCTCGACCAGCGACGCGGCCGCCTCGACCACCGCGACCGGCGTCACACCGGCGTCGTCGAAGGCCGCGAGCCGGTTGCGGGTGGGCGTCCAGGTGAGCTCGGTCATCCGTTCCGGGTCCACGAAGGCGCAGCGCCGCTCTCCGCCGAACGGCAGGGTCACCGTGCCGATGCGCCGGTGCCCGAGATCGGTCAGGTAGCGCACGAGCTCCGCGGTCCCGCTGCGGTCCTGGATGCCGACCACGGGTACCCCCTCGACGGCCGGTCCCTCGCCGAGGACGATCGGCACCCCGCGACGCTGCAGCACCTCCAGCGCAGGATCGGCCACCCGTGAGCCCCAGATCAGCACGGCCACGTCCATCGGGGCGCTCTCCAGCAGCGGGTCGACGTCCGACGTGTCACCCACGCGCGGCGTGCTCGGCACCAGGAGCACGCCCAGGCCCATCGTGCCGAGCACGTTCACCAGCCCGTCGAGCACCTGGATCGACACCGGGTCCCGGAAGCTGCGGCGCAGCTCGTCCCCGATGACCACGGCGACGATGCCGGAGCGCCCGCTGCGCAGTGAGCGGCCCAGCGGGTTGGGCCCGGAGTAGCCGAGCCGCGCCGCGGCGGCGAGCACCCGCTCGCGGGTCTGCGCGGCGATCGGTCCGGCCCCGGAGAACGCCAGCGAGGCCGTCGAGACCGAGACCTGGGCCTCGGCGGCGACGTCGGCCAGGGTCGGCCTGCTCTGCGCCATGTCACCTGCCTGCGTGGCTCGATGGTCGGGTGGGGTCCGTGGGTCCGTGGTCGGTCCGTGCCCGGAGGCCGGTCCGCGGGGCTCCGGACCGTGCCGTACGGTCCGCCGGCCGCCGCCGCCCGAACCGAGTCTCGGTTGACCGGGCGCCAGCCTAGCGGCACACTGTACGCGAGAGATCGAATCGATTCGAGCAATCCTCGGGACTTCGACCTCTCCATCCACTCCGAAGACCTCCTCGGAACGAGCCCTGCCATGCCCTTCACCCGCGCCCGGCGACCCCGGGCGACCCGCTCCGCCGACCGGTCGGCCGCTCCCACGCCCCCGGTCGTGGTGCTGCGCGCCCGACGCCGGCTGCTCGGCCTGTACGTCCTGCTCGGCCTGACCCTGTCGAGCTGGCTGGCCCGGCTGCCCACGGTGCGCTCCGAGCTCGACCTGAGCACCGGTGAGCTCGGCACGATCCTGCTCCTGGGCGCGGTCGGGTCGCTGCTGACCGTGCTGGCCGCCGGCGCCGTCGTGGTGCGCTGGGGGAGCGTCGCGACCATGGTCGCCGCGGCGGTCGTGTTCTTCGTGGCGAACCTGCTGCTCGGCCTCGGCCCGGCGCTGGGCAGCGCCGTCGTGCTGGTCGTCGGCGTGGTGCTGCTCAGCGCGTCCTTCGCGCTGGGCAACGTGCCGATGAACGTCGAGACGGTGACCATCGAACGTGCGATGGGCCGCACGATCGTCCCGCAGTTCCACGCGGCGTTCTCGATCGGCAGCGTCCTCGGCTCGGGCGTCGGCGCGGTCGCCGCCTGGGGTCAGGTGCCGCTGCTGGTGCAGTTCACCGCGATCAGCGTCGTCTCGCTGGTCTGGCGGCTCCGGGCGATCCCCGGCTCGGTGCTCCCGGTGCCTGCGAAGGCACCGGTGCCTGAGGCGACCGTACGACGTCGTGGAGCGGCGCTGCGCGACACCCTCGGGGCGTGGCGGGAACGCCGCACGGTCGTGGTCGGCGTGGTCGTCATGGCCGCCGCGTTGTCGGAGGGGTCGGCGAACAACTGGCTCGCCATCGGCGTGGTGGACGGCTTCGCCCGGTCCGAGGCGGTCGCGGCAGTCGTCTTCGGAGTGTTCGTGGCCGCGATGACCGTCGCGCGCCTGCTGGGCACGGCCGTGCTCGACCGGTACGGGCGGGTGGTCGTGCTCACCGCCTCCGGCCTGACCGGGCTGGTCGGGGTGGGGATCTTCGCGTTCGGGCCGAGCCTGCCGCTGGCCGTGGCCGGCGTGGTCTTCTGGGGCCTGGGCACCGGCCTGGTGATCCCGGTCGGGATGGCGGCGGTCTCGGCCGACCCGCTCAAGGCCGCCGGTCGGGTCTCGGTCGTCTCGGCGTTCGCCTCGGTCGCCTCGCTCGGGGCGCCGCCGCTGATCGGGATGGTCGCCGAGCACATCGGCGTGCGTCACGCCCTGCTGTTCGTCTGCGTGGGCCTGGTGGCCGCCACGCTGCTCGCCCGCGAGGCCGGGGCGCCCGACGCCGGTACCCACCCGTCCACCGTCCCGGTTCCCGCGCGCACCCGGCGGGTCACGCCTGCCCGGCACACCACGATCCCCCCGCACCCGCGTCCCCTCGTCCGACGCCGGCCCTCCTCCCACGCGGTCCGGCGCACCGCCCGCGTACCCACCGGGCAGGGACGGCGATGAGCGGCGCGGTCCACGGCCCGGTGCGGGCGGACGCGCTGAAGCACGCCTCGGCGGCCGTCTTCGTCACCTTCCTGCTGTCCGGGTTCAACTTCGCCAGCTGGGTCTCACGGCTCCCCGCGGTCCGTGACGCGCTCGAGCTGCGGCCCGAGCAGATCGGCCTGCTGCTGCTGGTCGGCTCACTCGGGTCGCTCGGCGCCCTGCCGCTGTCCGGTCTGCTGGTCGAGCGCCTCGGAGCCCGTCGCACGATCGTCGGCTTCGCGGCCGTCAACGTCACGGGCCTGCTGCTCGTCGCCGTGGCCGTGACCATCGGCTCGATCTGGCTCGCCGTCGTCGCGCTGATCGTCTTCGGGGTCGGCAACGGCGTGTGGGACGCGGCGATGAACCTCGAGGGCGCAGCCGTCGAGCAACGGCTGCGCAAGGCGATCATGCCGAGGTTCCACGCCGGCTTCTCCCTGGGCACCGTGCTCGGGGCAGCGGTGGGTGCGCTGGCCGCCGGGATCGGCGCGTCGGTGCTTGCCCACCTCGTCGTCGTGCTCGTGGTGAGCCTGACGGCCGTGGTGATCTGCTCGCGGTTCTACCTCCCCGAGGGGACCCACGCGCGGGTCCCGGAGCCCGGGCCGGGGGCGGTGCCGGCGGTCCCGGGCCGACGCAGTCTGGGCGCCTGGGGCGAGCCGCGCACCCTGCTGGTCGGGCTGGTGGTGCTGGCCGCGGCGCTGACCGAGGGCGCCGCCAACGACTGGGTGAGCCTCGCGGTGGTGGACGGGTTCGACGCCGACCACGCCACCGGTGCCCTGGTCTTCGGGGTCTTCGTCACCGCGATGACCGGCATGCGGCTGCTGGGCACCGGGTTGCTCGACCGCTGGGGCAGGGTGACCGTGCTGCGGGTGTGCGCGGCGCTGTCCCTGGCCGGGCTCGTGCTGTTCGCGCTGTCGCCGTGGCTGTGGCTGGCCGTCCCCGGGATCGTGCTGTGGGGGATGGGCGCGGCGCTGGGCTTCCCGGTGGGGATGAGCGCGGCGTCGGACGACCCGGTCCGGGCGGCCCAGCGGGTCGCCGTCGTCTCGACCATCGGGTACAGCGCGTTCTTCGTGGGCCCGCCGGTGCTCGGCCTGCTCGCCGAGCACGTCGGCTACCGGCACGCGCTGCTGGCGATCGCCGTTCCGGTCGTCATCGGGTTGCTCGTGGTCAACGCGGCCCGACCGCTGCCGTCCGCCGTGGGAAGCCGGGAGCCGGGGCGTACGGTGGCGGTATGACGTCCCGCCCGACGACGACGGCCGCCTCGCCCACTGCGGCAGCCGGGAGCGGTGCTCCGCGGGACGGTGCGCCCGAGGCCCGGCCCGGCCTCGTGGACCCCACGCGCGTCCCGCCCCTGTCGGAGCTCACCACGCTGCGGCTGGGTGGCCCGCCGCGCCGGTACGTCGAGACCGGCTCCTCCGAGGAGCTCGCTGCCGCGGTGCGCGACGCCGACGCCGCCGGTGAGCGGGTGCTCGTGCTCGGTGGCGGCTCGAACGTCGTCGTGCCCGACGCGGGGTTCGACGGCGTGGTGATCCGCGACGTGCGGTTGGGGATGAAGGTCGAGGCGGTCGACTCCTGCGGTGGCAGCAGCGTCGAGGTTCCGGCGGGCACGCCGTGGACCGAGGTCGTGGACCGTGCGGTGGAGGAGGGCTGGGTCGGCGTCGAGGCGCTCGCCGGCATCCCGGGTTCGACCGGCGCGACCCCGGTGCAGAACGTCGGCGCCTACGGGCAGGAGGTCTCCGGCGTCGTCTCCACGGTCCGGGTCTGGGACCGCCAGGAGGAGCGCGTGCGCACCCTCACCCCGAGCGACCTGGCCTTCGGGTACCGGACCTCGCTGCTCAAGCGCTCGCTGCGGGAGCCCGACGGCGGCCCGTCCCGCTTCTCGCCCACACCTCGGTACGTCGTGCTCGACGTCGGCTTCCAGCTCCGGCTCGGGACGCTCTCCGCGCCGATCGGCTACGGCGAGCTCGCCCGGCTGCTCGGGGTCGAGGTGGGCGACCGCGCACCGCTGGCCGAGGTGCGCGCCGCGGTGCTGCAGCTGCGCACGGGCAAGGGCATGGTGCTCGACCCCGACGACCACGACACGTGGAGCGCGGGCTCGTTCTTCACCAACCCGGTGATCCCGGTCGAGCAGGCCGACCGGCTGCCCGACGACGCCCCGCGGTACCCCGTGCGTTCGGCCGTTCCCGAGCGGACCACCGGCCCCGGCCTCGGCGCGATCGACCCCACCCTGGTCAAGACCAGCGCCGCCTGGCTGATCGAGCAGGCCGGCTTCGCCAAGGGCTACGGCCTGCCCGGTCCGGTCAGCCTGTCCACCAAGCACACCCTGGCCCTGACCAACCGCGGCGACGGCACGACGACGGCCCTCCTGGACCTCGCCCGCACCCTGCGCGACGCCGTCCGTCAGACCTTCGACATCACCCTCGACCCCGAACCCGTCCTGCTCACCCCTCTCTAACGCACCCACCCAGCAGTGACCCTGCCACTCCGCGGTGATCATGCAACTCAGTGGTGATCATGCAACTCAGCGGTGATCATGCAATTCGCCGTGAGCCGGCGGCGAAGGGTGTCCCGGAGTCGAACGTCGCGTGCCGGCGTCAACCTCGCGTGCCGGATCCCTCCTGAGCGCCCTCCCGCACGGGCGGAGCCGCAAGCCACGCGTCGATGCCCGCCAGCAGCCGCTGCCGGGTGGCCGGCGTCGCGCGGGACGCCCGGACCGAGTCCCGCGCGAGCTCGGCCAGCTCGCCGTCGTCGAAGCCGTGCACGTCCCGCGCCGCCTCGTACTGCGCCACCAGGCGCGACCCGAACAGCAGCGGGTCGTCGGCACCCAGCGCCACCGTCGCGCCGGCGTCGACGAGCGCTCGCAACGGCACGTTCCGGTCCGCGGCGAACACTCCGAGCGAGACGTTCGACGCCGGGCACAGCTCGACGGCGACGCCGCGACGAACCACCTCGTCGAGCACGCGCGGGTCCTCGGTCGAGCGCACCCCGTGGCCCAGCCGGTCGGGCCGCAGGTGGTCGAGGATCTCGGTCACGTGCTGGGCACCGAGCAGCTCCCCGCCGTGCGGGACCGACGCGAGACCTGCCCGGCGCGCGATGGCGAACGCGGCGGCGAACTGGGGGGTCTCACCCCGGCGCTCGTCGTTGCTCAGGCCGAAGCCGACCACGTCACCGGCGCCGTCCCCCGCGTGCAGAGCCGCCAGCCGGGCCAGCGTCCGTGCCTCAAGCGGGTGCCGGGTCCGGGACGCCGCGACGATGACGCCGACCTCCGTGCCGGTGGCCGCAGTGGCGGACCTCGCCTCGTCCAGCACGATCTCCAGCGCCGGGGTGATCCCGCCGACGAACGGTGCGTAGGACGTCGGGTCCACCTGGATCTCCAGGCGGCCCGAGCCCTCGGCCGCGTCGTCGGCCGCGGCTTCCGCCACGATCCTGCGCATCGCGGACTCCGACCGGACGCACGCCCGGGCCGCGTCGTACAGACGCTGGAACCGGAACCACCCGCGCTCGCCCGCGGGCAGCCGCAGCGGGTCACCGTCCAGCAGCGCCGGGGGCAACCGGATGTCGTGCTCCGCGGCGAGGTCGGTGAGGGTCGACAGCCGCATCGACCCGGTGAAGTGCAGGTGCATGTGCGCCTTGGGCAAGGTCACCAGATCGCGCCCCGGGACAGTCTGCCAGCGCCGCCC